>JBJEQV010000103.1:0-36501 GCA_051881915.1 Porcipelethomonas sp.
AGCTCCTAAGGCTCTCAAGGAAGGCGTTTCAAAGGCAGAAGCTGAAGAGCTCAAGGCTAAGCTCGAAGAAGCTGGCGCTACAATCGAAATCAAGTAATTTATTACTTAAATTTCAGTACCCGACCAAAAGGTCGGGTACTTTTTTTATCCGAACATATTTGCAACCATAATCAGTGCTGTTCCGGGTATCCCCAGAACCAGAGAAATCACTGTGTTAAACATGTTGATATCCGGACAAAAGCCGATATGATCTCCGAAATAATGCAGAAGTACAAGCGCTGCGCACCCGCTTGTCATACCGAAAAAAGCTGAAATAAAGGTCTTTTTACGTCTGCCGTAATAAACAAGCATTATGATACCGGCAGCTATCCATATTGATTTAAAAAAAATATCATTCATTATTCCTTCTCCTTTGATTTCACATAAGAATATATCCCAGCGCCAGTAAAAGCTTCAGATCCGCCCCTTCCTTTGCAAGAATAAAAATAAGAGCAATTATTATTATCTTATCATTATCGAGCTTTCCCCCGCCGAAAATATCTGATAATAATACATTTAAAAAACTGCTGCTTTTTGCCCCTGTATTTTTCATCTCTCCGCTGATATTTTCAGATGAGGGCATTTTTTCCTGTTTCAGCGGTTCATCCTTTTCCACAATGTCAGACTGCTCAGGTAATTCGGCTTGTACACTGCTGTTTCTGCTTTTCCTGTGCATCTCCCTCGTTCTCCTCAGCGCTTCCTGACGCATGTTATTTATGTCCGACTGGCTGTACTGCATTTTTATCCCCTCCTTACAGAAAATCCTTCAGCAGTCCGCTGTCCTTCAAAACCGTCCAGACCGCAAAAAGCTTCAGCATCTTGACTGCCTTATCGACCTTTTTCTGCTTTTCCTCTTTAAGCAGAGGTTTCAGTGCAAGAAGCAGACCTGCATTTTTATCGTCTGAAACGGTGCTTAATAGCTGCTGTATCTGAAAAATTTTTGTGAAATCAAAATCGCCGAAAGGATTGCTGTCGGCAGTTTCACTGCTGTTTTGCGGCATCTGCTCCTGACCCGAGGTATTTTCACTGCTGCCGGTGTCAGAGGAGGAAAACATCTGTGCAAGCTCGCTCAGCTGTTTCATGCTTTCTTCGTCGGAAAGCACCTCCCGGAATTTTCCCATTATGTCATCCATCTCGGAAGTCACTCCCCTTCACCGTCTGATCTTACGTTATTTTCCGCCGCTGAGCTTTTTGTAAAGTGCCTGAGCCTGCGGAGTAGAAATGAATTTTTCAATAAGCTTAGGATTTTTCATAACCTGTTTAAATTTTTCAGATTCGCTTTTGCTCATATTGTTAAGCGCCGAATCAAATTTTCCGGCTTCAAGCTCTTTTTTCAGCTGTTCGGGCGGAACATTGATTTTTTTGCTCACTGCCTTCAGAAGCTCATCTGCATTCCTGGAATCGATTTTTGCCATAAGTAAACACGCCTTTCAAAAAATTTAATTAAGGATTTTAAAAAACCCCTTTTTTAGCATTGTATTTAATTTATATTTATGATATAATTTAAATATATATACCCTTAATTTTATTATGAATGGAGTTGCAGCAAATGAAAATAATTGTAATGTCGGATTCACACGGCAATTTCCGCATTCTTGACCATATAATGCAGAATTTTCACGCTGATCTGTATATTCATCTGGGTGACGGTGAACGCGAGCTCAACACTGTATATACCATGTATCCGGATAAAAAAATAGAACATGTAGCCGGAAACTGTGATTTTGCAAGTCTTAGTCCCGATGAACTTCTATTCACTCCCGACAACAAAAATATCATTTTTGCAGCTCACGGCCACAAATACGGAGTAAAAAATTCCCTTGAACCCCTTAAAGAGTATGCTGCGGGAAAGGGGGCAAATATCATTCTTTACGGACATACACACATCCGGTTTACAGAATATAACAACGGAATTTATATTATGAATCCGGGAAGCGTTTCTATTCCTCACGACGGTAAAAGACCCTCTTTCGGAATCGTTGATATCACGGCCAAAGGAATTATAACAAATATTGTTGACCTCTGATAATATTATATTAAAAATAAAGTTTAACGTTACATACAAAAGAAAAGAGAGGATAAATCTTGAAAAAAAACTTTTCTCCGCTTCCCGGGAACGGGCGTGAAAAATATCCTGCTGCCTTTTTTATGGGATTCTTTATCATGTTGCTGATAATTACACCCATTATAATTTACACCGGCGGTTACTATATTTACTACGGCGACTATAACTCACAGCAGATCCCCTTTTACTGCCATGCTCACGATTTTATAAAATCAGAGGGCATCGGATGGGACTGGAATACTGATCTGGGCGCAAATTTCATAGGCTCTTACTCTTTTTATCTTCTCGGAAGTCCTTTTTTCTGGCTGACAGTTCCCCTTCCTCAGAAAGCAGTGGTTTTTATCATGCCGGTTCTTCTTGCCCTCAAGCACGGGACAGCAGCACTTACGGCATATGCTTACATCAGACGGTTTGTGAGAAACAAAAATGCCGCATTGATCGGCGGTCTGCTTTATTCCTTTTCAGGATTTCAGATGTTTAATATTTTCTTCAACCATTTCCAGGATGTAACGGCATTTTTCCCCCTCCTGCTGATAAGCCTTGAGGAATACATCAACAATAACAGAAAAGGTGTGTTTGCTCTTTCTGTTGCTCTCATGGGAATTATCAATTATTTCTTTTTTGCAGGACAGGCAGTTTTCGTTGTTCTTTACATCCTTGCAAGACTGGGCTCTCCGGATTTCAGGATCACATGGAAAAAATTCTTCGGACTTGCTCTTGAAGCGGTTATCGGCGTTATGATCGCAATGGCTGTACTTCTCCCGTCAGCTCTGGCGATACTGGGAAATTACCGCATAAATGAGCGCCTCTACGGTCTTGATCTGGTAACTTACAATGACCGCACAAGAATTTTCCGAATTATACAAAGCTTCTTTATGATTCCCGATGTACCGGCAAGACCTAATCTTTTCAGTACCGACAGCGGAAAATGGTCGTCTATCGGCGGATATCTGCCTCTGTTCTCTATGGCAGGCGTCATTGCATTTGCCAGGGCAAGGAAGAAACACTGGTCAAAAAGAATTATCCTCATCTGCGCTGTCTGTGCATTTATCCCGATTTTAAACAGCGCATTCTATACTTTCAACAGCTCCTACTACGCAAGATGGTTCTACATGCCCATACTAATCATGACAGTAATGACCGCTCAGGCACTTGATGACAGAAGCATAAGCCTTTCATCCGGTTTAAAGGCATGTGCAGCGGTCATGTCCGGACTTGCCGTTATATCCATACTTCCGAAAAAAAGCGATGACAAAGTTGAATGGTTTGAATTCGCCAATTACCCTGCCTACTTTGCGGGTATCCTTGCGCTCAGCATCGCCGGACTTATCATTCTTTATTTTATCGAAAAGAAAAGGCGCACCGGAGCCCCGTTTATGAAAACAACACTCATTTCAGCAGCAGCTTTCTGTTTTATCTGCACATCATCAGTAGTTTATTTCGGCGTTGCTTTAGGTCCATACCCTGAAATATATATAAATAACGGGATCAACGGCGCTGAAAATCTTGAGCTTGAAGATGAAGAAAATCAGTTTTACCGTGTGGATATATCAGAAAACTACGACAACTACCCTATGTTCTGGGGCTGCTCAAATATGAGAGCGTTCCAGAGTATCGTTCCGGGAAGCATTATGAATTTCTACTCAAATATAGGCGTTCAGAGGGATGTTGCTTCCAGAGCTCCTCTGGATAATTACACAATAAGAGGACTTTTCTCAGTAAAATATTATTTCGACAAGGTTTATGAAGACAAAAAGGACGAATACACATACACCATCGAACTTCCCGGCTTTGAATATATTGGCACCCAGAACGGATTTTATGTATACGAAAACAACTATTATGTCCCCATGGGATTTGCCTATGACAGCTATATCTCAGAGGATGCGGCTGAGAAGCTTTCCGATAAAGCCCGTGAAAAACTGCTCATGAGAGCGGTCATACTTTCTGACGAACAGATAGAAAAATATTCGGATATTGCAGATGAGATCAGTAAAAGCGATGCTTCAGGACTTACAGGTCAGACTTATTTTTCCGACTGTGAGGAAAGAAAAGCAGAAAGCTGCTCCACATTCACCTATGACTCAGACGGTTTTTGTGCGCAGATCACTCTGGACAGTCCCAAGCTTGTATTTTTCAGTGTGCCCTACGACAGCGGCTGGACCGCTTATGTCAACGGAAAGCCTGCCGATGTGGAACAGGTAAGCTATGGATTTACCGCTGTAAAAGCTGAAGCAGGAGAAAATACAATTGAGTTCAGATACTCAACTCCGGGGCTTAAATACGGTCTTGTTATTTCAGCAGCAGGAATAACTGCCCTGCTCATCTATATTTTCATAACACGCAGGAAAAAAGACACGCGCCGGGGATTTTCACATTTCTATGAATATGACAGTGAACCGCTCGGCATACAAAAAGAATACGAAAACAGATTTTATAAATGAACCGGAGGAAATATTATGCATCTTGAAGAAAAAACAGTTTCAAGCGAAACAGTCTATAACGGAAGAATTTTCAGAGTATCCAGAGATACAGCTCTTCTCGAAAACGGAAAAGAGGTTTTGAGGGACGTAGTTCACCATTCAGGAGGAGTTACAGTTATCCCCGTAACGGACCAGAAAGAGATCCTTATGGTAAGACAGTACAGATATCCGCACCATAAGGCAATGCTTGAGATCCCCGCAGGAAAAATCGAACCGGGTGAAAAGCATTACGACTGCGGAAAAAGAGAACTGCTGGAAGAAACAGGCTGCACCTGCAAAAACTATGAGTATATCGGTGAAGTCGTTCCGACTCCTGCATATGACAGCGAAGTGATCCATGTGTACATGGCATCGGGACTTGAGTTTTCCGCGCAAAAGCTTGACGAGGACGAATTTCTTGACGTGGAGAAGGTGCCTCTTGACAAGGCAGTGCAGATGGTCATGGACGGTGAAATCACCGACTCAAAAACGCAGATAGGCATACTGAAAGCATGGTATATCCTGAAACACAAACAGTAAACAAAAAGAACGCCCGGTATATACGGACGCTCACATAATATTATACTGCCTGGGCTTCAGCCTCTGCAATTGCAAGATGACGGCTGTACGCATCAAGTATCTGTGATTCTATATCGTTTCTTGCTCCGGGAGAAATCGGATGGACAATATCCCTGAACACACCGTTGTCATCCTTGCGGCTGGGCATAGCCACAAAAAGCCTTTCGTCACCCTGAACGATTTTAATGTCGTGAACGGCGATCGTGTCTTCA
Source organism: Porcipelethomonas sp. (assembly GCA_051881915.1). Lineage (GTDB taxonomy): Bacteria > Bacillota > Clostridia > Oscillospirales > Ruminococcaceae > Porcipelethomonas. The sequence goes on from JBJEQV010000103.1 coordinate 5,358, forward strand.
AAGGTTATGGAAACAATAGCTCTCAGCCTGCCCTCGGCAATCGTTTTTCTGATTTTGATGTCTGAAATCTCCATTTGCTGTGACCTCCTGTATATGAATGTTTACAGGAATATTATTGAACGCAAGGGCTTAAAATATGCATATAATGCTATAAATATATAAAAAGATTGGAATGATTTTCATGAACAGTGATATTTTAAAAGAAAAAAAACATATTCATTTTATCGGTATCGGCGGTTCCGGTATGTATCCCCTGGCGCAGATCCTTCATTCACAGGGCTATTATCTGACCGGTTCCGATAACAACGAGACCGAAACGCTTGATGCGGTAAGAAAAATGGGAATACCTGTTTTCGTGGGACAAAGAGCGGAAAACATTGAGGGTGCCGACCTTATCGTCCATACGGCAGCTATCATGGAAGATAATCCTGAACTTATAGCCGCTAAAAATTCCGGAGCTCCCGTACTTGAAAGAAGCGAGCTTCTGGGTATTGTAACAAGCTGGTATGACAGGGCTGTATGTGTTTCGGGAACTCACGGAAAAACTACCACAACATCAATGATCACACAGATACTTTACAGCGCCGGAATCGATTTATCTGCCTTTATCGGAGGAAAGCTTCCCTGCATCGGCGGAAGCGGACGCGCTGGAAAAAGTGACATCATGGTATGTGAATCCTGCGAATTTGTTGACACATTCCTAAAGCTCTATCCGGATATTGCCGTAATTCTCAACATAGACGAAGATCACCTTGACTATTTCAAAAATCTTGATAATATTATAGCTTCATTCAGAAAATTTGCTCAGAAGGCAAGCCGTGCGGTGATTTACAACGGAGATGACGCAAATACCCTCAGGGCCGTTGAAAATATAGACGGCAAGGAATTCATAACGTTCGGTCTTGATTCCAAAAATGATTACTATGCAAAGGATATAAAACGCATTTCCGGCATGGAAACACAGTATACTCTCATGCATAAGGATAAGGAAATGGGAACTGTGACGCTTCATGTTGCAGGTATGCACAATATTCTCAATTCCCTGGCTGCTGCCGCTGCCGCAGATTACGCCGGAACTCCTGCCGAAAAAATAATCTCCGGACTTGCTGAATTCAGAGGCGCGGGACGCCGCTTTGAGCTTATAGGCAAAGCAAAGGGAATAACAATTGTTGACGACTATGCTCACCATCCGACTGAGCTTACAGTAACACTTAAAGCCGCAATGGACATGGGATACAAAAAAGTCTGGGCGGTTTTCCAGCCGTTCACATTCTCACGAACCGCAATTCTACTCGACGAGTTTGCACAGGCGCTTTCTATTCCGGATAAAACTGTTCTTACAGATATCATGGGATCAAGAGAAAAAAACACCTACAACATCTACACACGTCATCTGGCGGAAAAAATTGACGGCTGTATCTACTTCCCTCAGGACGAAACTGCAGAATATACAGACGAAAGAAAGTATGAAAACTTCGATCAGGTCTGCCGTTATATCTGCGAAAATGCCGGTGACGGAGATCTGGTTATTACACTGGGCTGCGGTGATGCATATAAAATTGCCAAAAAGGTTCTGAGAATGCTCAGTGATGAGCAGTAAAAAACTTTTAAAAAATTTCTATTTAGGTATTTTCAATTTACTGAAAATATATTATAATAAAAGTATTAATGTAAATTTTAATCTGATATAAAAAATAAACAGAAAGGAAATGACAAATGCTTAACAGAGTAAAGGTTATGGTCTGCGGAAAAGAATATATGCTCCAGACGGAGGAGGCGCCAAGCTATGTATACGGACTTGCTAAAATGCTGGACAAGAAAATAACGGATATTTCCGCTGCAAACTCCTCAATTTCACAGTATTCAGCGTCCATTATGGTTGCGCTTTCGATACTTGACGATCTGAACAAGGCTCAGGTCAGCGTTGAAAACGTAAGAGCGCAGGCAAAGGAATATGTTGATGAAGCCGGTAAGGCACGGATTGAACGCGATGCCGCGCTGAAGGAGATACAGGTCCTTAAAGCAAAGCTTGAGCAGTATGAAGCCAGCGAAAAAAACAAGAACACAAAGGACAGCATATAAATGTCTTCACCTGAAATACTCGCCCCTGCCGGAAGTATGGAATCACTTGAGGCAGCTCTGAGATGCGGAGCTGACGCTGTTTATGTGGGAGGAAGCATGTTCTCCGCCCGTCAGAACGCCTTGAATTTTACAATGGACGAGCTTGAACTGGCGGCCAGAAGATGTCATCTTTACGGGGCATCTATTCATCTTGCAGTAAACACTGTTATTTTTGACAGTCAGGCTGAGGAATTTGCCGAATTTATAAGACAATCAGCTGAAATCGGTATAGACGCCTATATTGTACAGGATTTAGGCGCGCTCAGAATTATCAGGGAAGTTGTCTCCCCTGCCGTTCTGCATGCATCAACCCAGATGACGATCCATACTGCAAAGGGTGCGGAATTTGCGCGCTCAATGGGTTTTCAAAGGGTCGTTCTTTCCAGGGAACTTGATAAAAATCAGATAAAAGAAATATGCGATACCGGGATCGAAACTGAGGTTTTCGTTCACGGCGCACTGTGTATGTCCGTTTCGGGGCAATGCTATCTTTCAGCTCTGATCGGTCAGAGAAGCGCAAACAGGGGACAATGTGCCCAGCCCTGCCGCCTCCCCTTTTCAGCGTGCGGAAACAGGAATTTCTGTGCACTTTCTTTAAAAGATCTTTCTCTCGCAAATCATATGAACGAGCTGAAAGCACTTGGGGTATCCTCCCTTAAAATCGAAGGACGCATGAAACGCCCCGAGTATGTTGCAGCAGCTGTGACTGCTTTCCGTGCAGCGGCTGACGGAAATCCCCCCGACATGGACAATCTGCGCGCCGTATTTTCAAGAAGCGGATTTACAAACGGGTATTTTACCGGAAAACGTCAGAATATGTTCGGTACACGTGAAAAGGATGACGTTACCGCTGCAAAGGATGTTCTTCCGAAGCTGCGTCAGCTCTATAAAAATGAGGGCAAAGCAGGAACGGTCTCTTTCAGGGCTGAAATAAAGGAAAACAGTCCGTTCATGCTTTATGCTCAGGATGAAAAAGGAAATTCAGTCAGTGTTCGGGGTGAAATACCGGAAAAGGCTCAAAAAAAAGCTGTTGACAAGGAATTTCTTACCCGTCAGCTTTCAAAGCTCGGAGATACGGTTTTTACTCTCGGCGATTTAAGCGCTGAAATAGATGAAGGTCTTTCCGTCAGTGCAGGTATGATTAACGAAGCAAGGCGCAGTGCTGTCAAAAAATTGTCGGAAAAACGCATTAAAGGCAACACTGCGGAATACAGCACGTTTTCTTTCAGGAAAGTGACGAAAAACCGCGAAAAAAATCTCACGGAAATAAGAGCAAGGATCAGTTCTGCAAATCAGCTTGACGCCGCAGAAGCTGCTGACAGGATCATTATTCCGGCAGACGAATTTCTCAGAAATGATATTGCTCCTTCTGACAGGATCATCATAGAACCGCCGAGATTTATTGCAGATGAAAAATCACTGACACAAATGCTGAAAAAAATACGTCAAAAAGGTGCGGCGCATCTTATGTGCAGTAATCCCGCATACATAGAAACCGGCAAAGCTCTGGGATTTGAACTCCATGGTGATTTCGGTCTGAATATTTCAAATTCATACAGTCTTGACACACTCCAAGAACTCGGATTGAGAGACGCTCTGCTTTCCTTTGAGCTGAAACTCAGTCAGATTCAGGATCTTGCATCTGAAATAAATACCGGAATTATTGCCTACGGTCATCTGCCGGCAATGCTTGTAAGGAACTGTCCTGTGAAAAACGAAGCCGGCTGCGGAAAATGCAGACACAGGCTCACTGACCGCACAGGCCGGGATTTTGAAATCGTCTGTCACGGAGATCATGCGGAGCTCCTTAATTCACAGTGTCTTTACATGGCTGACAAACTTTCAGAGATCAGAAACGTAAATTTCATCACGCTTTATTTTACCCATGAAAGTCCTGATATTATCGGAAAAACAATTGAATCATACAAAAACTGCGGAAAAAAGCGTGAAAATATCACAAGAGGATTATATTACAGAGGTGTTTTAATTTGAAGCTTAAAATAAAAAAAATGAATGAAAAAGCGGTTATACCGTCAAGAGCAACTTCCGGAAGCGCAGGCATGGATCTTTCTGCCTGCACGGAAAATGATATAATTATAAATCCGGGAGAAATAAAAATGGTGCCTACCGGAATTGCCGTTGAGCCCGATACAAACGAAGCCGCTCTCCTTATTTATCCCCGTTCCGGCCTTTCTTCAAAGCATGGTATTACCCTTGCCAACTGTGTAGGAGTCGTTGACAGCGATTACAGAGGCGAGATCAAGGTCCCTCTTATAAACCATGGTCACGAAAGCTTTTCTGTAACTCCCGGCATGAGGATCGCACAGCTTGTAGTTACTCCGGTTATTCTTCCTGAAACAGAAGTTGTCCGGGAGCTTTGCGAAACACAGAGAAATGCAGGCGGATTCGGTTCAACAGGACAATAACTTGGGAAAGGTAAAAACAAATGAAAAAGAAAATAATACTTATTCTGCTTTTAGTAGCTGCGCTGATCCTCGGTTCAGCTGTGGGCAAAGGAGCTGCCGGAATCGAATCGCTTCAGTGGCTGGGATATTCCAAAAGCCTTAGCGTGTCACCGTTCACGGTGACGATACCTGTAATTTCACTTACATTCGGATTTGATCTTACAATAAATGTTGCACAGATCATAATGGCTGTTGCAGCGGTTATTGCATATCCGAAAATTGTAAAACTGCTCAATGCATAAGATTTGCAAAAACTGAAAATTTATTTTTAAAGTTGTTGTGAAATCCTGTATTTGGTGGTATAATAAAACTGACACTTATATTATGAACACAAAGGAAGAAAACAGAATAAACGAAGGAGAGAAAACGAATAATGTTCACTAAGGATATCGGTATAGATCTGGGAACAGCAAACACACTTGTTTACATGAGGGGCAAGGGTATTATCATAAGAGAACCATCGGTGGTGGCTGTTGACACAAGAACCGACAAGGCACGTTATGTCGGCAAGAAGGCAAAGGAAGTCATAGGAAGAACACCGGGCTCGATAGTTGCCGTAAGACCACTGAAGGACGGTGTTATTGCGGATTTCGACATTACAACGATCCTGCTTCAGGAATTTATCAGAAAAGCGCTCAGAGGTACTTTTTTCACAAAAGCCAGAGTTATTGTCTGTATTCCGTCGGGCGTTACAGCTGTTGAAAAGAGGGCTGTAAAGGAAGCAGCGGAAAACGCCGGTGCAAAAAGAGTTTTCATTGTTGAAGAACCAATGGCAGCTGCAATCGGTGCAGGACTGCCGGTATCTGAGCCGTCAGGAAGCATGATCGTTGACATCGGCGGAGGAACAAGCGAAGTTGCTGTTATTTCTCTCAGAGGAATCGTAACATCGCGCTCAGTAAGAGTTGCCGGTGACGAATTTGACAAATCAATTATCAATTTCATCAAAAAGAAATATAATCTTCTTATCGGTGAAAGAACAGCTGAAAATATCAAGATAGAAATCGGCTCTGCTTTTCCAAGCGAAAATGAAAAAACAATGGAGATCAAAGGAAGAAATCTCTTAAACGGTCTTCCTGAAAACATAACGGTTACTTCAACGGAAATAAGGGACGCGCTCAGTGAACCGCTTGCAAGGGTTATCGACGCTATAAAGGTAACTCTTGAAAAGACTCCCCCGGAGCTTTCCTCAGATATAATCGATCAGGGGATCACCCTCGCAGGCGGCGGTGCGCTGCTGAGAGGTCTTGACAAGCTCATAAGCCGTGAAACGGGTATGCCTGTCTATATTGCGGAATTCCCTCTGGACTGCGTTGCAGAAGGAACAGGAAAAATTTTAGAAGATCTTGACAAATTTGAAGACGCACTTAACGACGATGCACATTACTACTGATAACGGACGGGGTTTCCCCGTCCTTACGAAAATCAGAAAGGAGGCAGAAATTTGGGGCAGTTTTTTAAAAGCGTCAGATTCAAGGTGATTGTGTGTATAGCTGCATTTTTTCTCGGCATTGCTCTTTTTTCCGTTACAAAGGACGGAATTGCTTCAGGAGGATCGCAGACTGTAAACACAGTTCTTAACCCCATAAGAAAATTTTCCAATGCCATTTCCGATAAGGTCTCTCTTGTTGTTGATCTGTTTATCAATGCTGAGGATTACGAAAAGGAAAATCAGGAGCTGAGACAAAAGATATCCAGCCTTAATGCAAGGCTTATAGAATATGAGGATATGAAATCAGAAATAGAGGATCTCAGGAAATTCATAGGAATCAAGGAGGAAAAGGAAGATTTAAAGCTCTCCCCTCCCTGCACTATTATTTCAAGAGTCGCAAATGATCCTTACGGAACATTCGTTATTGACAAAGGAACAAAAGACGGTATAAAGCTCTATGATCCTGTTGTAACCTCTGAAGGACTTGTAGGCATTATAGTCGAGGTCGCAAAATCATATTCAACGGTCCAGACAATACTTTCGCCTGAGACTTCGGTGGGAGGTCTTTGTGTGGAAAGCCGTGATACAGGAATTGTGGAAGGAAGCCTCAGCTACGCCGCAGAAGGCAAATGCAAGATGATCTATATCGATAAGGAAAACTCCATTAAGGAGGGCGACCTTATCATAACCTCAGGAAACAGCGGACAGTTCCCCCAGGGATATGTTATCGGATATGTCACCGAAACAGGTATTGAGGAAAGCGGACTTAATGCCTATGCAGTTATTAAGCCGGCAGTTGATATTTCAAAAATAAACACTGTTATGGTCATAACTGATTTTGACCGAAGTGAGCGTGAAAATACCATTACTCCCGGAGATCTCGGAACAGCCGATGATATGGAGGATCCGACAGAGGCAGAAACAGAGCCTGCATCAGAAAACAGCTCCGGCGACAGCAGCTCATCTGACGATGTTTCAGCTGATACGTATTCAGATGATGTACCGGAAGACGATAATTCCGATGATTCATCATCAGACGATGATACCGGTCCTGAAACAGACAATGAAGACATAAATGATGACAGCCAGTCTGAAACACAGCCGCAGGACACATCAGAAAGCGGTGACGAATAATGGGGATCAAAAATGCTACAAGAATACAGAAAATCAGGTACTACGCCGCAGTAAGATGGATAATCTACATACTGCTTATCCTTACGTCAGCAGTACTCATGAATGTAGGACGTGGTGTAAAGCCAATTTATTTCATACCTTTATGCCTTTGCATCTGCATGTATGAAGGAGAATATCCGGCTGCTGTTCTCGGAGGTGTCTGCGGGCTTCTTATCGACGCATCATGCGGACGCATTTTCGGATACAGCTCGCTTTTTATGATCATATTCTGTGTTGCAGCAGTTCTTCTTTTCAAGCATCTGCTGCTCCAGAATTTCATGAATATCGTACTGCTTACAGCGGCCTGTGCAACAGTTTACCAGCTGATCGACTACTTTTTCATGTATGCAATGTGGGATTATGAGGGGTCGGGATATGTTTTCAGACATATATCCGTTCCATGTATAATTTATACGGTCATATCTGCTGTCCCTGTTTATCTGCTTGTAAGACCTGTTCAGAAAAGGTTTTATCCCAAAAAGGCCAAGACAGCAGAAGCAGCGATGAAGCTCTGACCATGGTAACACAGAAAGGTAAAACATGAAAGAAATTTTTGAAAGACTGAGAGTGGCTCTGATGGTTATTCTGGTCGTCATAGCCGTCGCTCTCGGCTGCATAAGACTTATGACGATTCAGATCGTAAACGGTGATGCCTACCTTAAAGAAGCTGAAAATGTCTCGGTCTATACCCAGAATATAAAAAGCACCAGAGGAATCATTGTTGACAGCAAGGGAGTACCTATTGTAGACAACAAGGTTGGGTACAATGTTATAATCGATGACGCCTTCTTTCCGTCCGACAACAAAGAAGGAAACGAGATACTGCTGAGCACTCTTGAAATACTCAAATCCTATGACCTTGAATGGATCGAAACGATCCCTGTTACAAAATCAGCACCGTATGAGTTTACAAAAGACAGCGAAGCAGATGTTGAAAAACTAAAAGAACTGATCGGTGTCAATATTTATGCGACTGCTGAAAACTGTATCGACAAGCTGATCGACGATTATGAGATTTCTGCCGATGAATATACCCCCGAAGAACAGAGAACTCTTGCGGGAATCAGATATGAAATGAAGCTGCGTGATTTCTCCATAAACAATACTTATACGCTTTGTGAAGACGTTCCGATCGAAGTTGTTACTAAGCTAAAAGAACTGGGCGTAAGACTCAAGGGAATAAATATCGCTGAGGACGCTGTCCGCTTTATTGCAGAAGGTGATGTTATTCCACATGAGATCGGAACAGTCGGTCCGATCTATGCCGAAGAATATGAGGAGCTTTCAAAAAAGGGCTATGCCATGAATGACCAGGTCGGCAAAGGAGGAATTGAACGCGCCCTTGAATCCGAACTGCGCGGCGAAGACGGTACAAAAACCATTACCATAACAAACGGAAATGTTACTTCCGCAGATGTAACTGAGGAACCAAAGGGCGGACATACGGTAAAGCTTACTGTTGACAGTGAATTTCAGCGTGATGTCCAGTCCATACTTGAAAACTTCATAACATATATCAGCAATTCAGCATATGAATACAAGGATGTATCCTGCGGATCCCTGGTCGTACTTGACGTAAAGGATAACGGCATTCTTGCAATGGCAACAGCACCCACTTATAACCTTAAAGATTATAAGACGCATTACGACGATATTCTCGAAGCGGAAAATAATCCTCTTCTTAACCGTGCCACATACGGACTTTACCGCCCAGGCTCTACCTTTAAGACGATTACCGCAACTGCCGGTCTTAATGAAGGAATCGTAAGCGGAGAAACAACCTATAAATGTGAACAGGAATATAAATTTTACGACATTACTGTCGGATGTACAGGTTTTCATAATGACATTTCCGTTTCAAGAGCACTGAGAGTTTCCTGCAACATATATTTCTATGAACTGGGACGACGTCTCGGAATTGATAAGCTCACAGAATATGCAAATCTTTATGGATACGGTCTGAATACGGGAATTGAAACAGGAGATTCCGCCGGATACTTTGCAAACCCTGAAACCTTTGATGCTCTCGGCGGAGACTGGACAGTCGGTCAGGTTCTTCAGGCTTCTATCGGTCAGTCGGAAACTGCTGTTACTCCTCTCCAGATGGCATGTGTTGCCTCTACGATTGCAAACAGAGGTGTAAGATACACTCCCCATCTTGTTGAAGGCGTGTATGATTACGCTATGACAGAGGAGATCAAAAAAACTCAGCCTGAAATTGCCCAGCAGATAGATCTGAACTATTCCTATGTTTACGACTATGTGATAGACGGTATGATCCAGGCTTCCGAGAACAATTTTCCTTATGAATACTCTCTTTCAAACCTCGGATTTGACGTTGCAATCAAAACAGGTACGCCTCAGAGCAGCCGTGACGGAAAAAGCGGAACAGATACATGCTTTATAGGCTTTGCACCTGCATATGATCCGCAGATCGCTTTTGCCGGAATTGTTGAAGGCGGAGAATATTCAAAGTATATGATAAGAAGTATTATTGAAGCTTATTACAAAAGATATGAAGATACTGTTATCGGCGATGAAAAAATAAAGTTTCTAAGAGAAAGTGAAAAAAACGATAAAACGGATTCTTCACAGGAAAGTACATCTGCCACTGAGACCGCTGAAGAAGATCCTTCAGCTGAAGAAACAACACCGGCAGAAGAATAAAACAAACTTTACATGATGCAAAACACTGCGAAAAGAACTTTCAAATGTTTCTTTCGCAGTGTTTTTATTTTCATTCTTTGTAAAATAAAGAACAGATATTACGTTATTTTATGTAATTGATTTCTTCGTGCTGCAATTAACGCAGACGATCCTGTTAATACCATCCGGCTGCTTTATAAAATCCTTTTCTCGGATATTTTGTTTATTATTTACACAATTTCTATATCTCTGAATATCGGAAAGGATAAACTATACAATCTGCACAAATTAAACGTTTCAGAATAGTTCAATAAAACGATTTTGATAATTATAAAAATTTTCACTTTAATTTTAATCTAATTTATGCTATAATAAATTATGAATTATTGGCAGAAAAATAATTCAGTTAAATCAGGATATTTTATCAGAAGGGATTAGGGATTATTAATCTGAAACTATAAAATATTTACGGAACATATATTATACATTTATTCAAAACAGAAAGGAAAAGAAAATGACAATCGCACTTATTGCTCACGATTCAAAAAAAGAACTTATGGTTCAGTTCTGTATTGCTTACTGCGGCATTCTTTCCAAATGCAATCTCTGTGCAACTGGAACAACAGGAAAGCTTGTAAGTGAAGCGACAGGTCTTGAAATACATCGCTATCTGGGCGGTTCACAAGGCGGCGGGGAACAGATCGCATCAAGGATTTCCTGCAATGAAGTTGACGTTCTGCTGTTTTTCAGAGATCCGAGAAATCCCAAGGCATCAGAGCCTAATGACAGCAATCTTTTAAGACTCTGCGATGTTCACAATATTCCGGTAGCTACAAACATCGCTACTGCTGAGGCACTTATCATGGCTCTTGAACGCGGAGATCTTGACTGGCGTCAGATCGGAAGTCCGACAATATAAAATCTTAAATCGTCCCTTAAAGGGGGCGATTTTATCAATATTAATCATTATTGCCAGTCAGGAGGCTTTTTATGGCATTATCAATCAAAAGACCAAACGGAACTGAAGATGTTACACCAAAAAACATCACAAAATGGCATACGGTAGAGCGTATTGTAAAGGATGTTGCTGCATGCTACGGATTTAAAGAAATCCGTATTCCTACATTTGAAAATACAGAACTCTTTCAGCGCTCGGTAGGAGAAACAACCGATGTTGTTCAGAAGGAAATGTACTCTGTCATTGCCAGGGAAACCAGGTTTACTCTGAGACCGGAAGGAACAGCAGGCACAATAAGAGCAATGCTCCAGAACGGAATGCTCAATGAAGCTATGCCCCAGAAGGCTTACTATATACTTTCCTGTTTCCGCCATGAAAGACCTCAGGCAGGCAGACTCCGTGAATTTCATCAGTTCGGTCTGGAAATGGCAGGAAGCGCATTGCCTTCTGCCGATGCTGACATAATTGCACTTGCCAGCCAGATAATAGACATCATCGGAATCAGAAATGTCGAGCTGAAAATCAATTCAATTGGCTGCCCCAAATGCAGAGCTGAATACCACAAGGCTTTAAAAAGCTTCTTTGAAGATAAGAAATCTGAGCTTTGCGACACCTGTCTTTCAAGACTTGAAAAAAATCCTATGAGAATTCTTGACTGCAAAAGTCCGGTGTGCTCCGAAATTGCAAAGGATGCTCCGGTTATTCTTGATTATCTGTGTAAGGAGTGCAGTGATCACTTTGAAAAACTGAAATCCTATCTTGATAACATGGACATCAAATATACCATTGATCCTAAAATCGTAAGGGGTCTTGACTATTATACAAAGACTGTTTTTGAATTTGTCACCACCGACATCGGCGCTCAGGGCACGATCTGCGGCGGCGGAAGATATGACGGGCTTATTGAACAGCTCGGAGGTCATCCTACCCCGGCACTCGGTTTTGCAATGGGACTTGAAAGACTGATCCTTACTATGGAAAAACAAGGAATTGAATTTGACATAGAGGAAACATGCGACCTGTACATCGCTCCGATGGATGAATCAATTGTTCCTGAAGCAATGAAGATCGCAAACGCTATGAGAAAAGACGGATGCTTCGTTGAATACGACACAGTCGGAAGAGGACTCAAAGCACAAATGAAATACGCTGATAAGATCGGTGCAATGTTTACAATGGTTCTCGGTGAAAACGAGATCACATCCGGCAAGGCAAAAATCAGAAACATGAAGACAGGCGAAGAAAATGAACTTGCTCTTGATGATGATTTCTGCAGCAGATTTCTTGATATTTCTGTCGGTGATATGTTCAGCGATGTTCTTGAAGATCTATAATTTTTTATTTATAAAGGGAGTTTTGGAAAATGGCAGATAATATGAAGGGACTTAAAAGGACCCATTACTGCGGAGAAGTTACACAGGAAAACACAGAAGTTGTGGTCGGAGGATTTGTTCAGAAAATCAGAGATCTCGGAAATCTGATATTTATTGATCTCAGAGACAAAACCGGTATTGTCCAGCTTGCATTTAATGATACTACCGACAGAGAAATTTTCGAAAAAGCATCATCATGCCGAAGCGAATTTGTTCTCATGGCAAAAGGTATTACTGCAAAGCGCGCAAGTATCAACAAGGAGATAAAAACCGGTGAGATCGAAATTATCGTGAGCGATCTGAGAATTCTTGCAAAAGCTCAGACGCCGCCTTTTGAAATAACAAACGATACAAAGGTCAATGAAGAACTGCGTCTTAAATACCGTTTCCTTGATCTGAGACGTCAGCCTCTCCAGAACAATCTGATCATGCGCCATAAAATTGCTCAGGCTGCAAGAGAATATTTTTACAAAAACGATTTCACAGAAATAGAAACGCCTATGATGATGAAATCTACTCCTGAAGGCGCAAGAGACTATCTCATTCCTTCACGGGTTCACAACGGAAAATTCTATGCACTTCCCCAGTCACCTCAGATCTACAAGCAGCTGCTGATGATAGCAGGTATGGACAGATACATTCAGCTTGCAAGATGCTTCCGTGACGAGGACCTGCGTGCTGACCGTCAGCCGGAATTCACACAGATAGACCTTGAAATGTCCTTTGTGGATGTTGATGATATACTTGAAATGACAGAAGGATTCATATCATATCTCTTCAAAAAGGTTCTTGACATAGAAATACCGATGCCTATCCAGCGCCTGAGCTATACTGAAGCAATGGAACGCTATGGTTCGGACAAGCCTGATACACGTTTTGGCATGGAAATCCAGGATATTTCAGATCTCGTAAAGGACTGCGGTTTCGGCGTTTTCTCAGATGCTGTGAAAAACGGCGGAAGTGTAAGAGCAATTGTTGCTGAAAATTCTTCCTCTGTCCTCACCAGAAAGGAAATTGACAAGCTTACTGAAATGGTAAAAGGCATCGGCGCAAAAGGTCTTGCCTATGTGCGCTGGGTCGATGAAAAACCGTCATGTTCTTTTGCCAAGTTCATGAGCGAGGAAGATCTTTCAGCTATCCTTGAAAAAATCGGCTGCAAAAAGGGTGATACTGCTCTTATAATTGCCGATAAAAACAAGGTAACACTCCCTGTTCTCGGCGCATTAAGACTTCATGTTGCAAAGAAACTTGACATTATTCCCGGAGGAAAATTCAACTTTTTGTGGATTACAGAATTCCCGTTCTTTGAGTATGATGAGGATTCGCAGAGCTATGTGGCTATGCATCATCCTTTCACAATGCCTAAGGACGAATGCATACAGTATCTGGACAGCGCTCCGGAAAAGGTTTTTGCTAAAGCATTCGACCTTGTTCTCAATGGAACAGAGCTTTCATCAGGTTCTATCCGTATCACAGACTACGAGCTCCAGCAGAAAATGTTCCAGGCTCTCGGTCTTACAGATGAAGAAATACAGGCTAAATTCGGTTTTCTGGTTGATGCCTATAAATACGGTGCTCCTCCGCACGGCGGTCTGGGAATAGGTCTTGACAGACTTGCAATGGTCATGCTGGGCGCTGAAAGTCTCAGAGATGTAACTGCATTTCCTAAGGTGCAGAATGCCAGCGAGCTTATGTCAGAATGTCCTGCACCCGTTGACAAGGAAAGCCTTGATATTCTCGGAATTACTCTTATAAATGATCCTGATCAGGAATAATATATAATAAAACTGCACTTCGCATAAAGCGAAGTGCAGTTAATTATATAAGTCCCGCCTTTTTGAATCCGGTCATTAACCCATCATCCATTATATGAGGACACACAATGTCTGCCATTTCAATGAGTTTGGGGTCACCGTTTGCCATGGCAGCTTTAAGAGACACAGCCGAAAACATCTCACAGTCATTCATACTGTCACCAAATGCAACGGTATCTTCTGTTTCAATATTCGAAAATTCTGCTAAACGCCTTATTCCGCTCCCCTTGTCACAGCCTTTCTGAACAATTTCCAGATTTACAATATCTTTTTGGGGATCGGTATGCTTTATAACGTAAAAATCATCAAGCAGCGGCAGGATTTTTTCAAAATCGGCATTGCTGCTGAGAGTACAGATTTTACTTGCCGGAACGGGTTCACGTCTGAAATCATCAATTGTATACCTGAACTGAAATTTGTTGTTTCTGGCAGTCATCTGCCTCAACTCCGAATTCATATCATCACTGCATCCCAGAAACCCCAGCTTATCTGCCATATCAGGAGTCATATACACACTTGTTTTTGTTTCAATCCTATGAGAAACACCAAGCTTACGGAAATCATTGCACAGATCCAACACTGTTCCGGGAGAAAATTCGCTGTCAAAAATCACATTTCCTCTGTACTCAACATAGCAGCCGCCTCCTGCAATAAATCCGTCAAAAGCAGATTTATCAATATCATCCGGAATAAGTCCCATTGTTCTGCCGGTACAGATAATAACAGAATGTCCGTTTCTGCGTGCAGTCATAACGGCTTTTACCGCACTTTCCGGAATACCGTAAAACGGATCACGAAAAGTTCCGTCAATATCTAAAAACACATATTTTTTTAACATAATATCATCCAATCTATTATTTCACTTCTATAATTATACTATTCAGGCAACGCTGTGTCAACTATGTGTTATTACCAATTACAATTCAAAACACAAACAGTAATTCTGTATAAATGAAGCAGAATGCGAAAATCTCCTCAGCGCCGCACAGGAGAATTTCACTTATGTTTGTACTTACATTTCAGCGGCAGAATGGAGATTTTTATGAACAAATATTCTGAAAAAGCCATGGCTCTTTTCCGCGAAGGATATAACTGCACTCAGTCTGTGGTAGGCGCCTTTGAAGAAGAACTGGAACTTGACCACGATACAGCAATGAAACTTGCTTCCTCGTTCGGAGGAGGCATGGGCAGACTCAGAGAGGTCTGCGGAGCCGTAAGCGGTATGTTTATAGTTGCGGGACTGAAATTCGGATACTCTGACCCGAAAGATAAAACCCTTAAAACTGAGCATTATCGTCTGATCCAGGAGCTTGCCGAAAAATTCAGAGAAGACAATCCCTCCATCGTATGCCGTGAGCTTTTAGGAATCGGAAACAAGAAAGAAACTTATGTACCCAGCGACAGAACAAAAGAATATTATCAGAAACGTCCCTGCGTCCGGATCGTCGGTGAAGCAGCAGAAATTATCGGTGACTATATTTTAAAAAATAAAACAATGTAAACACAGGATATAAATTTAAACGCCCGACATGTGAATTTTGTCACATACCGGGCGTTTTCAGCATCATTAGTTACTTTTATTTTACATAATCTGAAAGAGACAAATCAAGCTTTTTGATCTCCTCAGCAATCATTCCTGCAATAACCTCCGCGCCGTATTCACTCAGATGAGTATTATCAATAGTCGTGTTCGCTTCATCAGTATAGCAGTGAAGCTTTGCTGTTGCATCTGCACCGCCTGCATTATACAGATTTGTGTAAAGTTCTGTTGTAAGCGCCGTCATGTCAATAACAGGAATATTATTATCCTGCGCAAGCTTTATCATTGCCTGCTGATATTCAGTATGCGCTGAGTAGTATGCTTCTCCCGTGGAGGCACGCCTTGTTATCGGAGTTACAAGAACGGGAATTCCGCCTGCATCCTGTGCTACTTTTATATATTTATTAAGAAGAAACCATTCATAGGAATACTTTCCGTCAGCAGTTTTTCCTGTATCGTCAACTGTGCTGAGATCAAGTCCCGGGTAGGTGCCGAGCCCTGGATATGTTGTTTCATCAGTCTTTTCATCGTTATGACCGAACTGAATGAACAGATAATCACCCCTGCCAATACTGCTGCATAAAGTTGAATATTCACTGTCCTCTATAAAGCTTCTTGAAGATCTGCCGGAAAGCGCCAGATTGACAACATTAGTACCGCTGAGATTATCACCAAGCTTCATTCCCCATCCGTAACGGTTACAGGAATCCCTGAGAGCGCCTGTATATTCACATACTGTGGAATCGCCAACAAGGTAAACGTTGCCGGAATATTCAAAGCCATCGTATTCATAAGAACTTTTCTGCGGCGATTCATACTTTTTAAAGGTCACATCTTTTCCGGTAAGGAAATCAATCAGAAGCACCGCATCCTCTGCATTTACCGTTCCGTCACCGTTAACATCTGAATTGAGCTTTGCAGTATCTGAATCAAAGCCGTTCATTATGCCTCTTTTTAATACGCAAACATCAAAGCAATTGATAATCCCATCTTCAGAAGAATCACCGAGCATGATCTCAGGCTCAATATATTCAATAGTCCATGACTGACACGCATGACCATTGATCTCCCATTCCTGAACATTTGCTCCGCTGGATGTAAGAGCGTCCTTGACTTCTATACAGCTGCTGTCCTTTGATACTTTCGTTACAATCGTATAACTGCCATCCTCATTCAGCACAAACTTGAAAAGCTGCGCATCACTGTTCGTATTGCTGTAAATCCCGATATTTGTTCCGTTATCTGCAAGAGCATTTGTTACGTCAAGCAGATACGTGTTTTTGTCGCCGACCTGGGAATACAGATAGTAGTATCCGTCTCCGGCGGAAGCTGCCTTCCATGTGTTATGACTTGCAGCCCCGTCTGCACCCCACTGCTGAACATTTGTTCCGTCTGCGGCAGTTCCTCCTTCAACCTCCATGTAAAGACCGCTGTTTGCATTTTTCAGCATAAACACCTTGTCAGTATTTATTTCTGCGCCTTCCCTGATAACAGGTTCATCGTTCATCGACGTATCAGGCGCCACAACATATCCTGCACTCGGAACGCCTGCTGCCGCATAAACTGCATATGTCATAGCTGAACGTGATGACTGTGCACCCGAACTGCTTTCACAATAAGTTTTAGCTTCCTGCGCTGTCTTGGCAGTATAACTGTAATTTGATGACGGACGCCAGCTGCACGGTTGTGAGTTGATATTGCCCAGATTATTGTTTTTGTAACAGTTTACGGCAACAGAGCCGCTGTCTGTGTATACGCCGGGATAGGTTGCTGATATATCACCAGATGAGCCCTGTCCCGGAGCGTCATTAACTACTGAGCCTTTTCCCGTACCGCCGTCATAATAGTTTGATTCGGCATACAGCTTGCTGGCTGTATAAATCGTATATCCCATATCGAAATTGAGTACATAGTTATTGAACGAGTGGAAATATCCGTAGCGCATAAGACCGGGTGCACGGGTAAGACAATCTTTATAATAGTTATCTGCGATTGTGATACAAGGATGTCCGTTATATATATCATAAATTTCCTGAGTGTCAGTAGGATATCCCATAAGAACACCATATTCATGCAGTCCGAACTGACAGTCTGTAACAGATACGTAGTCAGTAGTACCTTTGAAATTAAGGAACTTATCCCAGTCATCAAGACCTGTTGAAGCTGTATTTACAGCACTGTGTCCGACAAACGTACAGTGATCGATCCAGAAATTTTCACCGTACGAAAATTCCCAGATATTATCGTTATTGAGCTCCTTGTCATGTGATATTGTAATGTTTCTTATAATGATGTTCTTTCCGAGTCCGTAATTTTCGTGTTCATATGTTCTGAAATAAACATTGTAAAGCTGATGTCCGCTGTAACTTCCGATAATAGTCTTGTTCTGACCTATGTATATTCTGTTTGATGAGTCAATAATATATCTGCCATTGCTGTCCTTTGTATAGCTTCCGTCGCAGGAAATGTCATTTGTTATCACGATAGTGCGTGGATCAGAGCCGCTGCATGCCTCTTTCAGTTCATCAAAGGTTGAAACTTCAACTGTTTCACCAAGAAGTCCTCCGGTAGCAGACGCTTTAAGGTTTCCATCCATATCCTTGCAGAATCCGCCGAATCCCTGAAGTCCCGCAGTATTAAGCAGCCACTTCTGATTGTCAGCACCTGAATATGTACTGAGAACAATATTGTTCGCGTCTGAATTGTAAGTCAGAGCCATATCAGGATCGTCATAGTTTACTATCTTATAGTAAAGATCATTTCCTCTTGCGTCCTGACTTACCGGAACAACATACCAGTGCTGGGAAGTGTGGCTTTCACTTCCGAAAATAACGCACTCTGTTCCCTGCTGAGCCTTATAGCCCATAGGAGTAAGCAGTCTGCCTGTTCCCATATTGGTGATCTTGAAAAAGCTTCCTATACTGTTTTTTC
This sequence comes from Porcipelethomonas sp., assembly GCA_051881915.1. GTDB lineage: Bacteria > Bacillota > Clostridia > Oscillospirales > Ruminococcaceae > Porcipelethomonas. The sequence continues at coordinate 23,808 of JBJEQV010000103.1, forward strand.
CCACATAAACGAATTCCCAGTTCTCATTCTGAGAGCCGTTTGTAGTCCATGTGTTAAGCGGCGATTTATCAGAATATCCCGAGATATTCAGATTTCTGCTGTTATCATATGTACTGATCCTTACAAGCTGCGCCGCATAATCAACAGATGCTGCTGATGCTCTGCTTTCCATAAGCGGCATACAGCCCAAAACAAATGAAAAGACAAATACCAGTGCCGCAATTAAACTTGCTGCTTTTTTTCTTATAGTCATTTTACCCTCCATAATCTTTTTAAGCTTAAAAATAAACTTATTTTTTTATAATTTGCAGTTATATTTTATCACTTTTAAACAACACAGTCAATGTAAAATAGTATTAAAATCTAAGAAATAATGACTTTTTATTTCTGACCATATAATCTGTTCATAATCCCCGTTCTTTAAGATCATTCACAAGCCTTATATAAATGCTTCTGACATCAAAGCCTCTGATATTCTCACGGTTAAGATCAATTACATCACCGTGTGATATACCGCGTCTTCCCTCAGGTTCAAAAAATGTGAATTTTGCTCCCCACTTCATCGACATCTCAGACACAAGACCGTCATTTGCTCCGTCAAAATGTCTCACAAGTATAGTTGAAAGATTGAGCGGAAACTGACCGTTATATGCTTTTTTCAGTTTTGACCCCACGCTCTGATAGTAAACTCCGTCAATATCCGGACACTCTTCGTTTATCACCCTGCATCGGGCAGCTGTCAGATCGTTTACTGCTGCCAGAAAATCGGGGTTCGTGTCACCGAGCTTTCTGAGCGCGCAATTGTATTTTTTCGCAACACCGCTGCTGAATTTATCTGAAACACGTCCAAGAAGATAATCTGCAAACAAACATCCTCTGTGCGGCGTGTTTATAGTTGTAAGACTTGCAACATATTTGTCCATTCCAAGCCGGCTTATGGCATATCTTGAGTCAAGACCGCCTTTGGAATGAGCAATAATATTTACCTTTTCACATCCGGTCTCCTCAACTATTTTCCTTATACGTTCCGCAAGCTCCTTTCCGCTGTCTTCAACAGAAGCGGCAGACTGCTGCTGACCATAATAAATCTCAGCCCCGTTTCTTATAAGCGTATCAGGTATTCTTCCCCAATAGTTAAAGAAATTTGTATCTCTGAAAAACACACCGTGAACAAGCAGAACAGGATATTTAGTTTCACAAAGCTTCTGACTGCTCATAACTGCGTCAGTCTGAAATCGCTCCTTTTCCGTCCCGTATTCCCTGTCAGTGACACTTATGATTTTGAAGAGCATAATGAGATGTACAACAGGGATCATGCCGCATACGATCCCGATAACTCTCCACTTTATTCCAAGCTGAGTAGAGGTACAGTAAACCCTTATCATTCCGTTCCAGAACAGAATAAATTCTGCAATGACCACCAGTACAGAATTTACAATTATATACTTTTTCCCTAATTCTAATGCAAAAATCTCAACAAAAAGAAATACTATGCTCAGCGATACAGAAATAATAAATACTTTAAGTATTCTTGTACCGTCATGTAGGATCCTCATTTTTATGTTATCAAATTTTTTGGCTGACGGAAAAATGTTGAAAAAAAGATAAAGAAGCACTGCAAGTATACCAACGATCACTCCTGCTCCATGAAAACCGGTCAACTCATAAATGCTGAATAAATTTATAACTGCAAATACTATAAATCCTAAAAGAACTGACAAACAACATTCCTCTTTTCTGTCCTGATTTTTTTATACAGGCATTTCAATGTTCCCGACACGCCTGCATATTTTCCCATTCATGAATCTATAAGATAACCGCACAATTTTTCATTAATTGTGCGGTGTTATCTTTATTCAATAGTTATTGTATACTTTCCGTCTTTAAGCTCTCCGACCTTTATCGTAACCCCCGGATCGACTGCTTCCGCTTCGTTTTCATCATACCAGCCAAAGCCCGGTGTACTGCTGTTTATAACCGCTCCGCTTGTAAAGGCGCCGTTTTCTTCACCTTCATTTACAAGACGGATAAGACGGATACCGTCATCATCACTCTGTCCGTCACCATCTGAATCAGTAAATTCAGAGCCGTTTGAATATTTGAAATACTTCCACCAGCCATTATCATAAATATCAGGCTTTACATGATAGATCCTGATTCCCTCAGAGGTCTCCTGCCACCGGCGGTTTGAAGTAACGTCGTTGTTGCCTGTACCTGTTGCATACTCAATTACAAAATACTCTCCGCTTGCATATCTGCCGTTAAGATCGCTCATAGGGATAATAACGCAATTTCCGTCATCTGACTGCGCATTGCTGAGCTCAAAGCTCAGGCTGCCCTGTGATTTATCGTATACAGAAATCTGATTTTCTCTGTACCAGCCAAGCATAAGCTTTGAAAAAGCACCGAAATCTGAAAATGCGTCTGCGTCCATAAGCTCATATCCTGACGGACCATGCATACTGTCGAAATCCTGTGAAGAATACAGATAATAGTCAGGAAGTCCCATACAGTGTCCCATTTCATGGAGATAACTGCTGTTGAAATTGCTGTAATCAGTTAAACTTACGATCTGCGCATTGCCTGTGATTATATGTCCTACCTTAACACCGTCAACAGTATAATCCGGATCACCGAATGCACCGGCACACGGCCACCAGTTATCATCACCTGCCGCCTCAGGAACAGTGAACAATGTTGCATCAATATATCCGTCATTGTCCCCGTCATATTTCCCGAAATCATCCTGTTCTCTGAAAGCTTCATAGCATTCCTCGGCAAGCTTGACCTTATCAGTGTCATAAGATGCGCGGTTTTCCTTTGTTGTATAACGGAAAACCTTACCGTCAAGCTGCATTGAACCCTTTGATGAGCGGTCGAAAAATGCGCTCATGCTTTCAAAAGGATAATTTTTATCCGATGTATTTTCTTCGCCGAAAGCAATGCTCTGAACCTGTTCTGCGGTCATTTCAGCGCTGCCGTATGTACAGTCCGGAAAATCAACATAGAAAATCACAAGGTTTGCCTCCCCCTGTGACGGAAGCGAACTGTCAATTTCCGCAATCGGAGCATTTATAAAGTCTGCCTGCTCTGTTGTTTCGGTTACAGGCACAGTAGTTGTAGTTACCGTTGTTTCAACAGGCACTGTTGTTGTGACAACCGGTTCAGTGGTCGGTTCTTCAGTCGGCACCTCAGTCGGCGCTTCAGTCGGTTCCGTCGGGTCAGGATCTCCTGCTGTAAATTCGGTACATTCCCTTACGCCCATAACACATCTTTTCAGAATAATAAGATCATAAGTATTGACCATATCATCACGATTAAGATCTGCAAGGCTGCATGCAATTTCTCCTTCAATCGTTTCTGTGCCGAGCAGACTGCGGCTGAGCTTAACCACATCCTCAGAATTTATGATCGTATCAGTATTCACATCACCAAGATAGCTTTTAAAAAGCTCTGCCGAACCTGTCTGTGCAGTAATCATTCCGGCAGCCATTGCCGCAGAAATGAACACTGCAGAAACAGCAGCTTTCCATTTTCCGAATTTAATCATAATTTCCTCCCTGTATACACCTATAAATTTTTCTGTCAGTAAAATCCCTGCTTTTTTGGATTTCATTAACTGAATTAAATTTTATATACATTATAACATATTTTTTCAATGTATGCAAGAAAAAATGTTTAATTTAAAAACAAAAATCACTGTTTCACGTCCAAAAAATGGAATTTTAATTCTGGAATGTATATGAGTTTCCTTTATTGATTTTGCTTTCATATACACCGCTGTCGGCAAGCTTATAAATCGAGTCAAAAGTCAATCCTCCTTTATAAAGAACAGCTCCGAGACTGATACTGATACCCTCTGTCATTGGTGCAATATTAATGCCGGAAATCTCATTAAAAAACCGGTTTATGATTTCAGCAGCCCCGCTTTCCGAATCAACATCCACAAAATATGCAGCAAACTCATCCCCGCCAAGGCGCATAACTATATCGTTCTTTCTTTTTACTTTTTGAAGAGATTTTGCGATCTCAATAAGCACCTTGTCACCCAAAAGGTGACCATACTTATCATTCACGTGCTTAAATTTATCAACGTCAAACAAACAGAATACACCTTTATTTTTCCTTTCAAGAAGTTCGGAAATCATTCTTTCCCCATATCCGCGGTTATAAATCCCTGTCATAAGATCAATTTGTGACAAATACATCAGATGATTTTCTTTTTTCTTCTCTTCATCAATACATTCCACTGCAAAAAGAACATACCTCAGCTTATCATTTTCATTCCCGTTTACTCTGATGAATCTGGCTTTGCACCACCCATTGATTTTTCCGTTAAACACAACGGAGAGTATCTTATGTCCTTTCATACGGTCTTCAAGTGTAGCAAGATCCGTAAATTTCATAATCAGCTCCAGATGCTCTTCCGATGTTATATTGCTCATTACATTATAAAGCTTATCCTTGCTGCTTTCAAAATCCGCAGACCACATTTCAATATATCGATTGGACTTTATAGGAAACAGCCTGTCATCCTGCAAATCAAATATATGAAGAGATATAAATATTTCTGACAATGCATCAAGAGTAAATTTATCACGAGTCATATCATTTATCATTGAAACAATCCTTCCTATATAATATATATTCAATATCCGCTTTATCTGCAAAGAAACATAATTGACATAGACAACTACTGTTTCAAACTTCTCATTGTACCATTTTCATATTTTTTCAACAAATTCCGATTAATTCTTCGGATAATTATATCACATATATTTTAATAAGTCAATATAAAAAACAAAGCTGTTTTTGACTTTATCAAAAACAGCTTTCCGGCATTTATTTATCTGTCATTCAGATCGGTATAGTTATGATCCTCACCGATGCTCTTATATGCAGGACGGATGATCTTATCAACATTGATAAGCTCCTCGATTCTGTGTGCGCTCCAGCCTACGATTCTCGCCATAGCAAAAATAGGTGTAAAGAGTTCATATGGAATACCAAGAAGACTGTAAACAAATCCGCTGTAAAAATCAACATTCGGACTTACTCCCTTATAGATCCTCCTCTTTTCGGCAATCACCTTAGGAGCAAGCTCCTCTACAAGAGAGTAAAGCTTAAAGTCAGCCTCATGATGCTTTTCAGTAGCAAGAGATGATACAAAACTCTTGAAAATCTTTGCGCGCGGATCGGATATAGTGTAAACCGCATGTCCCATACCATAAATAAGACCTTTCTTGTCAAAAGCCTCCTTGCTGAGAAGCTTTTCAAGATAAGCTCTTACCTGATCCGGATCCGTAGTATCTGCAACATTCTTTTTAAGGTCATCCATCATTTCAACGACCTTTATATTTGCTCCGCCGTGCTTTGGTCCTTTAAGTGAGGAAAGAGCCGCAGCCATGACCGAATACGTGTCAGAACCGGAAGATGTTACAACGTGTGTTGTAAATGTGGAGTTGTTTCCGCCTCCGTGTTCCATATGAAGCATGAGCGCAACATCAAGGACCTGTGCTTCAAGAGATGTATATTTCATATCCGGACGAAGCATTCTCAGAATATTCTCAGCCATTGAAAGGGTCGGGTCAGGACGATGAATATACATGCTGTCATCACATTCATAGTGATTGTAGGCATGGTAACCGTAAACCGCAAGCATCGGCATAACGCTTATGAGCATAAGACACTGTCTCAGGACGTTTTCCAGAGACGTATCTACCGCATTATCGTCATAGGAAGCAAGAGTAAGTATACTTCTTGTAAGAGTATTCATAATATCCCTGCTCGGCGCCTTCATTATTACGTCACGTACAAAATTTGTAGGAAGCATTCTCAGATTTCCGAGAACGCCGCAGAAATCCTCAAGCTCGTCCGACGAAGGCAGAGAACCGAAAATCAACAGATACGCAGTTTCCTCAAATCCGAAACGCTTTCCTTCAACAACTCCTTTAACAAGGTCATTTATGTTATATCCTCTGTATTTCAGGCATCCGTCAGCAGGGATCTTTTCACCGTTTTCATAACGATATGCTTCAATACTGGAAATTGATGTAAGTCCAGCAAGGACTCCCGAACCATTTTTGTCACGCAGTCCCCTCTTGACATTATATTCGGTATAAAGCTCCGGATCAATTGATCCGTTTTCAATACATTTGCCCGCATTTCTGCAAATAAATTCATTTGTTTCCGTAATCCTTTTTTCCATACTGCACCTTCTTTATTTATTATTTATTTTAATGATACTACTTAATGATACCACAATAATTGATTTTTGTCAACAGTTGACTTTTCATAAATGTTGTATTATAATATTTCTGAAATAAAAAGGGAAATATCATAAGGGGAAGAATATGTACGACACTGATAAAGAAAATCTTACTGAAAGTCTTCTGAGACTTCTGCCCGTTTATAATCACTGCTTTCAGAATTTCGCAAACCTGCGCAGTTTTGATCTGACCAAAACACAGCTGAGAATACTGATAATATTAAACCAGCGCAGCAAAATAACCATGGGAAATCTCGCAGATTCCATAAGCGCTTCAAAGGAGCAGACAACAAGAGCCGTTTCTCCGCTTGCCGAAAAGGGGTATATTTTTCGCTCGGTAAACGAAAATAACAGAAGGCGTCTTAACGTTGAACTGACAGACAAAGGAGAGGAACTTCTGAAAAAACTCAGAAAAGCATGTGAATCTCAGCTGATCGAAGCGTTTGAAAAGCTCTCCGAAACAGAAACAGCTGAATTTCTGTCATCTCTCAATGTTATTATAAATACTCTTGATAAAATAAGCAGATAATTCTCATATATTTTAAAGCTTGTTTTTCTTGACATTTTCGCAATGCACATTTATAATTAGACTATAATAAATTTACCGCCTTCTGCGGTTAACAATATCGGATTCAAACTATAAAGGACGGAAAAAATGATCATAAAAAAATTTTTATCGGGAATTGTTTCATTGGCAGTGATGGCTGTCTGTCTGGTACTTCCAGTCAGCGCGCAGAATGAAACCGCTGAAAAACTGAAAGTAATGCCTCTTGGCGATTCAATTACAGACGGCTTCTGGCTTACGGGAGGATACCGCACGACTCTGTGCAATCTTCTTGAAGAAAACGGATATTCGGATCAGATCGACTTTGTGGGACCCAACTGGGGCGGTGACTGCTATGATCCGAATCACGCCGGTTACAGTGGTTATTCAATTGACAATATTGAACAGAGCCAGTCCATATCCGGCGCAAGAACAGGTATATCCAGCTTTATTGACTGGCTTCTTGAGGAATACCCGGCTGATGTTGTCATGCTTCAGATCGGTACAAATGATATCCTGAGCTATTATGATCTTGATAATATCGGCACAAGGCTTGAAAATCTTGCAAATACAATTTTAAACGATATAGGAAACAGCGGAAAGCTTTATTTAGCAACAATCCCCTGTATGGACGCCAACAATACGCTTTACATAAACGAATATTACTTCACTCCCGAATCAATGGATGATATTGTTGACAGTTACAACTCACAGATAAGGGCACTTGTCTCAAAGCTTAAATCTGAGGGCAAAAATGTTGATCTTGCTGACATAAACAGCGTTCTCGGGAAAGAGGATCTTTACGACGGTGTTCATCCCAGTGCCGAAGGCTATGAAAAAATGGGAAATTACTGGTACTCAATCCTCACATCATATATTGACGGAAATGATGTTCCCCCTGAAGACACCCCGATCAAAGGAGATGTTAATTCTGACGGCAGGGTTACTGTGAGTGATATTGTACTTATGGGGGAATATCTTTGCAAAAAAGCAGAAATCAGTTCTGTTAATTTCAGCAACTCCGATGTAAATAATGATCTTGTCCTGAATGTCTATGACAGTATTCTCATAAAAAGAATACTGCTTAAGCAGTAAGTTCTTGTCTGCCTTTCATTTTTCAAGCATAAAAATGCAATTTCAAATCAAATTATTACCTGTTATATATTATCCGGCGCTGGATATTATAATATTGCGGCATGAAAATAATATAAATTGAAATTAAAAGGAGATTCAACTATGAAAGGCGAATTTACTCAGAAGGGCAAGGAAGCTCTTGAACGTTTTAAGATGGAAGCTGCAAGCGAAGTCGGCGTTAACTTAAAGCAGGGATACAACGGTGATCTTACTGCAAGAGAAGCCGGTTCCATCGGAGGCCAGATGGTCAAAAAAATGATCGATGCCTACAAGGTTCAGTAAGAGTACTTTTTAAAAGTAAAAACAATAAATTCAGATATACTGATATCGAAAGCGACCGGTTAAACCGGCCGCTTTAATTTTTTATTATTTATGCCGCAAAAATCACAGGTCAGAAATTTTCGTTACGGCGCTGTTTTCTCAGTTCTGCTCTTCTTTTTGCAGCCATCCACTCTTCCTTTTCCTCCTCAGTTTCAGGCACAAGAGCCGGCACAGGAACAGGTTTTTCATTTTCATCAAGAGCAACCATTACCAGATAAGCAGTATTAATAAGCTTTCTTGTTCCGTCCAGATTTTCCACATAAGATTTGGTGCACACTTCCATTGAAGTACGGCCTGTATATGTCACATACCCGCATACTATTACAGTATCATTAGGATGTGCCGGTGCCTGAAATGTAAGCGTATCCACAACTGCTGTTGTAACATTACGCCCGGAATGCCTTCTTGCAGCTACTGCTGCAACAATGTCTATCCACTCCATAAGCTGACCGCCGAAAAGACGGTTAAAACCGTTTATATTGGCCTGCGTCAGAATCTGTACATGTTCCGAATATGAATCTCTGACTCTTTTTTTCATAATTTTCCCTTCCTTATATTATTATTATAAATATTATATCATTATTTATTTTTGCAGTCAAATAAAAAGACATTCCCTGATAAGAATGTCTTTTATAAATCTTATGAAAACATATCAGAGTGCACTGACATCTACTTCTTTATCTGTAAGTTCAAATCTGATACTGCGCATATTAAGCCCGCTCTGTGCAAAATAAAGACGCATTGCTGTAAATCTTGAGAACATCGGGATTTCCTTTGAAAAAGAAACAGGTTCGCCGTTTGTTCCGTTCCATGTAAAGGTACCGCTTGCGGTTCCCATACAGAACATTGTTACCGGAATCTGTGCAAGCTCGCTCTGCTGAGAGTCAGCAGTAAGCGTCACCTTATAATATCCGGGATTATTGACAGTAAGCGCAAAGCTGTAGCTTCTGCCCTTATCCGTATTGATCTCACCGAGAGGAAGTGTGAAATCCCTGTCAATTTCATAAAATACGACCGGTTCATCACTGCCGCAGTCGCTCTCAGGACGATTAATGACTTCTACCGGTTCAAACGAACCGTCAAGTCTTCTAAGAGCATTAGTTGAAAGCAGAAAACGACAGATATTGGCAGCATTTCTCTGAAGCTCACAGCGCTTTAACTTTCCGTTTTCAAGCATCTCAAGTGTGTTGTCATCATTTTCCGCACCATTTGCACATACCATGTATACATCGTTCTGTGCTCGTGCCATTGCAGCAAAATTTGTCTTGTCAATCCCTGAGCTGCGCTCATTGATATTTGCCCACCAGTCAGTCATGGTAAAGCCTGTGAATCCCCATTCATTTCTGAGAATTGTCGTATTGAGATCATAGTTTCCGGCAGTCCAGAGCCCGTTTACTGACCCGTAAGTCGTCATAATTGAATCAGCTCCGCCCTCCTTCACGGCGATCTCAAAGCCCTTTAAATAAATTTCCCTGAGTGCTCGTTCAGATACTGCCGAATCTATAAAATGACGCCTTGTTTCCTGATTATTGGCACAGAAATGCTTGATCGTTCCCGTAACACCTGACGCATGCATGCCTTTGAGCTCTGCTGCCGCCATATTTCCTGTCAGATACGGATCCTCGGAAAAATATTCAAAATTACGGCCGTTGAGAGGATGACGGTGAATATTCATTCCGGGGCCAAGCAGACAGTCAACATTATTTGCTGCCATTTCAAGTCCCATAAGAACATAAAGATCGGTAACAAGCTTACGGTTGAAGGTTGACGCAATAAGTGTGCCGTTTGGAAGACTGAATGCATGAGTTCCACAGTCAAGACGCATGCCGGAAGGACCGTCAGAGCAACAGCCGGCGGGAATGCCAAAGTTTGTGAGAGGATCAGACACTCCCCCGAAAGCTGAAGCTGTTCCGGCTGTAACACGTGGACTGCCCATGCCCTCTCCCCTGATAATACAGGAAAGGTCATAGTCGGAAAGCTGTGCGATAAATTCATTCATGGTGTTTTTTCCCGAAAGCACATCAGCAAGCTTTATTCCCTTGTCCCCTGTGTACACGATTTCCTCCGGAAGATTTTCAAGACGTCTTTCATCCTCGTTTACTTCCGAAAGAGGAACACTTTCCATTTCAGCCTTAAATCCGCCGTCTGTTTTCACCGCCTTCATTCTTTCAAAAGGAAGAACCGGCGCCATAGCCTGTGACAAAGATTCGGTTACGATTGTTTCATCTATATTAAATGTATAAGCTGAAACGGCATTTCTTACATCTGTGCCCACGCACAAATCATATCGTCCTGCTTCAAGAACATAACAAAATCTGTTTCCTGTGACACCTGAATCGTCATAGGATGCCAGATCCTTTAATCTGACAGTTATTTCAATATTCTGTTCCTCTCCGGGATTCAGCAGATCGGTCTTTTCAAAACCGCAGAGAACTCTTGCCGGTTTTCCGAGCTTACCCTGAGGCGCTTCGCAGTATACCTGAACGACTTCCTTGCCACAGCATTCTCCTGTGTTCTTTACCGAGATCACAAGTTTTGCTTCGCCGTCTTTTTCAGAAGCTGAAACAGTTTTCACATCAAAGCTTGTATAGGAAAGTCCGAATCCGAAAGGATAGAGCACCTTATCTTTTGCAAAAGTTTCAAAATAGCGGTATCCTACATAGATATCCTCGCGGTAATAGTTTCTTTCGTCGTCTCCGAAATCAGCGTCTGAGGGATAATCAGAAACAGAAAGAGCAATGGTGTCAGTAAGCTTTCCTGAAGGATTCATCTTTCCTGTCAGCACATCGGCTGTACCCGTTCCGCCTGTCATCCCTCCCTGCCATACATAAAGCACAGCATCCGGACATACTTCCGTGATATATGACATATCAATAATATTTCCGACATTAAGCAGAAGAACAACCTTTGAAAAGTTTTCTCTGACCTTTTTCAGCATGTCCTTTTCTTCAGCGCTTAAAAGGTATGAACCCTCCTTCAGCTGATTATCCTGTTCCTCGCCTGCTGTTCTTCCGATAATAACAACAGCTGTTTCGCATTTTCCTGCTATTTTCTTTACAAGCCCGTCATCAAGAGGCATTTCCTTCTGCGACCACGGTTCTTTGCCCCATCCGCTGCCCATATCAAAAGGATTTTCCTTATCCCAGCCGGTATATACATCCAGAAGTTCTTTGTTTACTTTTACTCCGTTTTCAAGGAGTCCGTCAAGAATGCCTGTAACTTTTGAAACGTTAACCAAGCCTCCTGATCCCGTTCCGCTTTTATAATAATGAAACTGTATTCTTCCAAAAACAGCAATTTCTTCGTCTTTCTTCAGAGGGAGTGTATCATTTTCATTGCGCAGCATTACTATTCCTTCGGAAACAGTTTTTGCAGCAGTTGCAAGGTATTCATTCCAGTCAAGTATCCTATTCATATTATTACACACCTTTCAAAGTTTTTGATTAATATATATTTATTATATCTATTGTAAAAGTGTAAATATATCATATCTATTGTTTTTTTATCATATTTATGTTATAATAAATCAGCGGAGGTGAGAAAAATGATAAGTGAAAACGGAAAGGTTAAAATACTTGAAAAATATATTGACCGTGAAAGAACTGTCATCGCATATACTGAAGAAATAAACTTTTATACACTGGTCAAACAGGGCAGGACTGACGAGATCAAAAAAATACTGAAAAAAAATCCGTTTTATGAAAACAAGGACAAGCCGCTTTCAGACAGTCCGCTCCAGAGTATGAAATACCATGTTGTTATAACCGCTTCCATGCTCGCAAGATTCTGTATAGAGGGAGGAATGGAGCATCACAGAGCCTATGAAATATCTGATTACTATATAAGAAAGGCAGATAAAATGCCGGATGAGGACGCAATAGTAAATCTCCACACTCAAATGTGCATTGAATACTCAGAGCAGATGAATAAGCTTCATAAGAAAAAGATATACTCAAAACCAATTGTAAAAAGTATTGATTACATCTATGCACATCTGCACTGCCGCATTACAGTTTCCGAAGTTGCAGAATATGTCGGAATCAATGAAAACTATTTTTCCAGACTTTTCGGAACAGAGATCGGTATTTCACCAAGCAGATATATCCTTATAAGAAAAATTGAAGCCGCACAGAATCTGCTGAAGAATTCCGATTACAGCTGCAGTGAAATATCCGAGCTTCTGTCATTTTCGTCCCAAAGCCATTTTATTTTTAAATTCCGCAAAGAATGCGGCATTACTCCCCTCCAGTACAGAAATAAATACTATAATCATACAGGACTGAACGAATAAAAATCAACTTTAAAAGATAAATTCAAAAAAACAGTTGACATTCAGTTCAGTTTATGATATAATGTAAATGTTGAAAATTTAATGCGGATATGGCGGAATCGGCAGACGCGCCAGCTTCAGGTGCTGGTCCTCGCAA
>JBJEQV010000104.1:0-7743 GCA_051881915.1 Porcipelethomonas sp.
GGAAATTTCCTGCCTATTTATCTGAATGCAGATGAATATTTTTCAACACGTCAGAGCTTCGGTGAGGAATACATTACTTCACTGAGTAATATCATGCAGCCATGGACAGCTCCATTGCTGTTAGTAGGCTGTTTTGTATTTGGAGTTATTGGTGCGCTTATCGGCAAAAAACTTCTTAAAAAGCATTTTGTTAAGGCTGGTATCGCATAATGAACAAAGGAATTTTACAGGCAGATGTGGAAAATCGTGGACTTGTGTTAGACCCGAGAACAAAAATACTGCTACTTTTTACAATGGCGGTCTTTGTTTTGGGATATATGGGCGGTGAAAAACTACAGCTTCTGACGCCTTGCTTTTGTGCAATGCCAGCGATTTTTCTTGCATCAGCAAAAAAATATCGTACAGCAATTATTTATGCTGTTTTGTATATTGCATCATTTCTGACTTTTCTTTTTTTTGGAGATAAGACTACGGGAGTGCTTAACTTTTTACTGCTGGGAACGTGCGGTATTCTGGCGAGGTTTCTGCCGTGCATGATGATGGGTGCATATATGGTTTCCACAACTACCGTCAGCGAATTTACCGCCGCAATGCAGAAAATGCACCTGAGCGATAAGATCATCATTCCGCTTTCGTTTATGTTTAGCTTCTTCCCTACAGTGCTTGATGAATTTTTCGCTATAAATTCTGCAATGAAAATGCGTGATATCCGATTTGGCGGAAAAAACTTTTCTAAAATGTTTGAATATCGTATTGTTCCGCTTATGACCTGCTGTGTTAAGATTGGCGAGGAACTATCCGCTGCTGCCCTTACACGTGGACTTGGCGGTGATACACACAGAACAAATGTCTGCAAAATCGGATTTCACATTCAGGATATTATAGTCATTACTCTGTGCGTGATTCCGCTTGTATTACTGGTACTGATGCTTTTTGGTATTTCATTTTAGAATAGTCCGGAGGAAATTATAATGATAAAAATTGAGAATATTAATTTTCAGTATGCTAATTCAGAAGATGCTTCTCTGCATAACTTCTCCCTGATGATTCCGGACGGACAGTGTGTCCTTATCTGCGGCGAGTCCGGCTGTGGAAAAACAACGGTCACACGTCTTATAAACGGTCTGATACCGCATTATTATGAGGGTGATATTCAAGGAAGTGTGACAGTCAATGGACTGAATGTGACGCAGTCAGAACTGTATAAAACTTCAAGGTTTGTCGGGAGCGTATTTCAGAACCCCAGAAGTCAGTTCTTTTGTGTAGATACCACAAGTGAAATTGCATTTGGGTGCGAAAATGCCGGACTTCCGGAAGATGAAATTTTGAAAAGAATTGGTCTTGCTGCGAAGGAAATACATATTAAAGAACTTCTTGACCGGAACATTTTTAAACTTTCGGGCGGTGAAAAGCAAAAAGTTGCCTGTGCCTCTGTTTCAGCACAAAGACCAGATATATTTGTACTGGACGAACCCACTTCCAATCTTGATGCGGATTCAATAGAAAAGCTAAAACAAATTCTTCTGCTATGGAAAAATCAGGGCAAAACCATTCTTGTGTCGGAGCACAGGTTATACTGGCTGAAAGATATTTGTGACCGTGTGATATATATGAAAAACGGAAAGACAGAGTATGATATGTCCATGGAAAAATTCAGAGAGCTTTCTGATAAACAAATACAAAATCTGGGACTGAGAACATTATCTCCCCAAAATCTGAAAATGAAAATACATTTGTATCAGATAAAGAATTGACATTAAATAATTTTGCCTTTTCATACAGTAAAAAGCCAGCACTCAATATGGAACTGCACAATATGCCTGTGGGCGGTATTATTGCAGTTATCGGACATAACGGTGCCGGAAAATCTACATTTTCAAAATGTCTCTGCGGACTTGAAAAGCCTTTTAAGGGAAAGGTGCTTTGCAGCAATGTAAAGTACGGCAGAAAGGATATGCTTCGCAAAAGCTATATGGTCATGCAGGACGTCAATCATCAGCTTTTTTGTGAAACTGTTTAGGAAGAAGTAATGCTGGGCATGAATGAGGAAAACTCCGGTGACGTGAAACAGATTCTTGAGTCGCTTGATTTAATGCAGTATTCACAGCGTCATCCTATGTCCCTTTCGGGCGGACAAAAACAACGTGTTGCCGTTGCTTCGGCATTGCTTGCAGATAAGGAATTTCTGATTTTTGATGAACCTACAAGCGGTCTTGATTACAAAAATATGAAGCGGACTGCTGCGCTTATTTCATCTCTGAAAGGCAGAAAAACCGTGTTTATTGTCACTCACGACCCTGAACTTATTGTACGCTGCTGTACACATATTCTCCATCTTGAAAATGGAAAAGTGTCAGAATTTTATCCATTAAATAAAGAAAACTCAGACAGGCTGATGTCATTTTTTATGATGAAAACCGAAAAGGATGAATAACATGGAAGAATCAATCATGGTAAAGCCTGTTGACAGCAGTGGGGACTGCAGCGTATATCGTTTCAGAAACGAATTCGGAGATGGGACTATCACAATGTACGATGTGTTTCCGGGAGTCGAGCTTGCTTATAATAATTTCCATATGAGTTATTATGATTCTCATTTTCAACCCGATGCAGATGTTTTCTGTATAGACCATTGCCGGGAAGGAAGGCTTGAATATCTGTCTGATGACAACACATTTTCTTATGTAGAAGCAGGAGATCTGAAACTGGACAGGCGGTTTACCCATGCAAGGCGGTTTGAAATGCCGCTGTCACACTATCATGGTGCAATGATATCAGTTGATATGAAAACCGCTGTAAATTCTCTTCCTCTGGAAATCAAGGACTTTCCAATTGATTTGCGCAGGCTGCAGCAGAAATTCTGCCAGGATATTTATCCGACTATTCTTCATAAGCCCTGCTGCATAGAACATATTTTCGGTGAGCTTTACAGTGTTCCCGAAAAGATAAGACAACCGTACTTCAAGATAAAGATACTGGAACTTTTTCTGTATCTGGATGCACTGGAACTTCCAGATTCTCCCGATGAAAAACCGTACTTTTACAGAACACAGGTTGAAAAGACAAAATTACTCAAAAAATTTTTGGAGGAACATATACAGAGTAATTATACTCAGGAGGAACTTGCAAAGCGATTTTCTTTACCAATAAATGCGATGAAAAGCTGCTTTAAGTCAATTTACGGTATGCCGATCGGAAAATGGATCTTACATTATCGTATGAATCATGCGGCAGAGATTCTGCTGTCAGATAATGAAACAAGTATTACGGAACTGGCAGGCAGTGTTGGCTATGACAGTCCCAGCAAATTTGCAATTGCTTTCCGCAGGGTTATGGGGATGTCTCCTACCGAATACCGAACCAGGAAAAAGCCATAAATTATTATCTGATTGGGACATTGGCTTTCTTTTGGAGCGGAAAAGTATTGAGAAAAGCAGTATAATATGTCTGACAGGAAATACCTGTCAGATCATTTTGTCAGGAGGAGAAATTAGTGAAGCAAAAACAAAAAGGCACCATAAGCTGGCTTGCTGAATTTGCAGGAGAAAAAAAGAACCTTTATATTACAAGTGTAATTATGGCGGTGCTGGGCGTTGCATTCAGTATTATGTCATATGTCATTATGGGAAATATTGTTGCAAAACTGATAGCAGGAAATCTCAGTTTGTCAGTATATCTTACGGACGGAATTATCATGACGGGATTCTGGATTGCAAGATGGATATTTCATGGAATATCAACAACATGTTCTCACAAAGCCACCTTCCATGTTCTGGCGACAATACGAAAAAGATTATGCGACAAGCTGACGAGGGTACCCCTCGGAAAAGTCAAGGATACATCGTCAGGCTCGCTGAAAAATATTATGGTGGAGCGTGTTGACAGCATTGAAACCACTCTTGCTCATGTACTTCCGGAATTTACATCAAATCTTCTTGCGCCGATGACAGTATTTGTTTATCTTATTATCATTGACTGGAGAATGGCACTGGTTTCCCTTATAACCCTGGTTATCGGAATATTTGCTTATATTGGAATGATGATCGGTTATGAGAAAAGTTATCAGAACACAGTCAATAAAACTAAAGTTTTAAATGATACGGCGGTAGAGTATATAAACGGTATTGAGGTTATCAAAGCATTCGGAAAAGAACAGGGTTCTTATGAAAAATTTGAAAAAGCGGCAAAGGACGGAGCAGACTGCTATGTTGAATGGATGCGGCGCTGTAATGTCTTTTTCTGTATTGCTCTGGTTCTGATGCCCTGCGCTTCTCTTGCAGTCGTTCCCTTTGGCGGAATGTTCTTTATGAATGGAAGTCTTTCTCTTGCAGACCTTGTGATGTGCCTGATTTTGTCACTGGGACTTATTTCACCGCTGATTACAGTTATGAGTCATATGGATGATGTGGCAAAGGTGGGCACTATTGTTGGAGAAGTAACGGGGATTCTTTCGTGGGAAGAGTTAAAGCGTCCGGAAAATGTAAAAGCAAAAATAAGTGATTACTCTGTTACTTTGTCTGATGTAACTTTCGGCTATCATGAAAAGGAAATTCTGCATGGTGTGAATATGAGTATAGAAAGCGGAACTGTAAACGCTCTTGTGGGACCTTCCGGCAGCGGAAAATCCACTATTGCCAAGCTGATAGCGTCTTTGTGGGATGTGAAAAGCGGCAGTATAAAAATCGGCGAAGCGGATATAAGGGATTTACCTGCGGAAGAATATAACCGCAAAGTGGCATATGTTTCTCAGGAAAATTTCTTGTTTAACGACACTATCCGTGAAAATATCCGCATGGGTAATCTGAACGCCTCAGATGAAGAAGTGGAAAAAGCGGCACAGGAATGCGGCTGTCACCAGTTTATCATGGGACTTTCAAACGGCTATGATACAGTTGTCGGCGCTGCGGGGAGACATCTCTCAGGTGGTGAACGTCAAAGAATTTCTATTGCGAGAGCAATGCTGAAAAATGCTCCGATCGTTATTCTTGATGAAGCCACAGCTTATACTGATCCGGAAAACGAAGCTGTTATTCAGTCCTCAGTAGCAAAGCTGGTAAAAGGAAAAACGCTTATCGTCATAGCACACAGACTCTCCACCATTGCCGATGCGGACAAAATTTTTGTAATAAACGGCGGCCAGGTTGCAGAACAAGGAACTCACAAAGAGTTGCTTAAAAGCGGAAAAATTTATCCGGAAATGTGGAAAACACATATCAGCGTAAAAGATACAGAAAGGGAGAGTGCAGCAAATGCTTAAAATATTCAGAAAGTTTTTCAGTTTCTGCGGTAATATAAATAAGAAAAAATTCTATAAATCTCTGTTTCTGGGCGTAGTTTTCGCACTGATGGAAGCAATGAAAATTCCGGCAATTATGCTTCTCATAGACGGAGCAATAAAGAAAAATGTTACTCCGGAATTGATACTGGAATGCTTTGGGATTTTGCTGGCAAGTGTGATTATCGGTTCAGCAGTCAAGTATCATATAACAATGCTCCAGTGCGAGGCTGGCTATTATACAGCCGCAAATAAGCGTATAGAAATAGCTAAACACATGAGATATCTCCCGATGGGTTACTTCAATAAAAACAGTCTTGGACAGATTACCAGCGTTACCACCAACACCATGGAATCTCTGGCAGATGTCTGCACAAGAGTAGTAATGATGACAACACAGGGGCTGCTTACTACTTTTGTGATTACAGCTATGATTCTTATTTTTGATATAAGAATAGGACTTGTTGCCGTTGCAGGAATACTTTTATTCCTGGTAGTTAACAGTATTCTTCAAAAAAAGAGTCAGGTGCTTGCACCTGTCAAGGCAAAGTCAGACGAAGATGTAGTGGAAAAGGTGCTGGAATATATTCAGGGTATCTCAGAGGTAAAGGGGTATAACCTTGTTGGCAGGACGTCAAAAAAACTGAATGGAGCTATAGAAGAAAACCGGCGTATCAATACGGATATGGAAATTAAATTTGTACCGGTCATGCAGATTCAGAATATTATAATAAAGCTTACGGGTGTTGTTATGTCGATACTTTCTGTTTATTTTTATCTGTACAGAAGTATGCTCCTTTTAAATTGTATCGGAATGATTATCTGTTCATTTATTGTCCTTGACAGTCTGGGGACGGCAGGAAATTATTCTGCGCTGCTGCGTACTGTTGATGTAGGGATAGACAAGGTTCAGGCAGTTCTTGATATTCCTGAAATGGATATTGAAGGAAAAGAAATAATACCGGAAAGCTATGATATTGATGTAAATAATATCAGCTTCTGTTATGATAAAGATATGGCACAGAAAAAATCAAAAATCATAGACAATGTTTCAGTACATATACCCGAAAAGACCACCACAGCAATTGCAGGTCCCAGCGGCGGAGGAAAAACTACGCTTTGTCATCTGATTTCACGATTCTGGGATGTTGACAGCGGAAGCATAACCTTAGGTGGCGAGGATGTAAGAAATTACAGCATGGACAGTCTGATGAAAAATTTCAGCTTTGTATTTCAGGATGTTTATCTGTTTGAAGATACAATTGCAAACAACATTCGTTTCGGACAGAGTGATGCACCCATGGAAAAGATTGTCGAAGCAGCAAAGAAAGCCTGCTGCCATGATTTTATTACAGCGCTCCCGAATGGCTATGATACCGTGATAGGAGAAGGCGGAGCAAACCTTTCCGGAGGAGAAAAGCAGAGAATTTCCATTGCAAGAGCAATTATGAAAGATTCACCAATAATTATTCTTGACGAAGCAACAGCAAATGTGGATCCTGAAAATGAAAAAGAGCTGATGACTGCTATTGACGAGCTTACAAGAGAAAAAACAATTTTAATGATTGCTCACAGACTGAAAACAGTCAGAAATGCAGATAAAATCCTTGTGCTGGATCATGGTAAAATCGTACAGCAGGGTAATCATAGAGAGCTTATGAATCAGGAGGGTATTTATAAAAGATTTGTTGAGTCGAGAGAACTGGCTGCAAGCTGGAAATTATAATATTTTTACGTCCCCAAAAAGAGTGTTGTTCAGAGCAGCACTCTTTTTCGGAACTGCAAAAGCACTGCGGTGAAATTGTGCTGAACACCTCCTGTTCCCTGCTTCACGTTCCGTACACGCTGAAAAACGAAACAAAACTCGCAGACAGCTATAAAAAACACTTTGCCTATGCAGAAGAAAAGCTTTCCGAACTTGCGGAACTCAAAAAAATCCTTTCATCAGAAATACCGGTTGAAACAAGAGAATATCAGTATAATGCACATTTATTTATTGAACCACGAAACTGTTGTAATACTGATGTACAGCAAAAAGTTGCAGCACTTTCTGATAAGGATTTTGTCAGACTGCCTGTCTTTGCAGAACGTGAAAAAATACAAAAGGAGCGTTTCATACTGCCGGTTCTGCCCACTACCACTATCGGTTCATTCCCTCAAACAGCAGAAGTAAGAGCAGCCCGTGCGGCACTGCGCAAGGGCGAAATCAGTGAAGAACAGTACGAAACATATATGAAAGAAAAAATCGCTCAATGTGTTAAAATGCAGGAAGAAATCGGTCTTGATGTACTGGTACACGGCGAATTTGAGCGAAACGACATGGTGGAATATTTCGGCGAATGCCTGGACGGATATATCTTTACAGAAAAGGCATGGGTACAGTCCTACGGAACACGCTGTGTCAAGCCGCCTGTTGTATGGGGAGATATTTCCCGTGCAAAGCCTATGACTGTAAAATGGTCGGCATA
>JBJEQV010000105.1:0-35994 GCA_051881915.1 Porcipelethomonas sp.
TTTCTCTGAAATGGTTCAGGGATAACTTCTGCAATGCCGAAAAGGAAACTGCAAAGCTTATGGGGGTTGACGAGTACTACCTTATGGACAAGGAAGCCGAGAGCGTTCCTGTGGGTGCAAACAGACTTCTTTACCTACCTTACCTTATGGGTGAGAGAACACCGCATCTTGATCCGGACGCAAGAGGAGTTTTCTTCGGACTTTCCGCAATCCACACCAAAAAGGACATGCTCCGTGCGGTTATGGAGGGGGTTGTTTACTCTCTGCGTGACTGCTTCGAGATATGCCGCGAAATGGGAATTTCCATTAACGACATGATGGCATGCGGCGGCGGCGGTACATCACCGCTGTGGAGACAGATGCTCGCTGACCTTTACAAATGCCCTGTCAAGACAGTAGCTTCAAAGGAAGGACCAGCTCTGGGCGCAGCCATTCTCGCCGCCGTAGGCGCAGGACTTTACGGTTCTGTTCCGGAAGCATGCAGGGAAATCGTTAAAACAGATAAAACACAGAATCCAGTTGAAGAAAACATTTCCAAATATGATGATTATTATAAGCTTTACACAGAAATCTATCCGGCACTGAAAGAAAAATTCAAGGCTCTTGCAAACGTGTAAAATATAAGTTTCCTGAAAAGACGATAAAGAAATATTAAAAATCCGCTTCTGATGTAATGTGTCAGAAGCGGATTTTCATGTCTTTGTACATTGACATTTCTGATTCACGATGTTATAATTAACACCGCAATAAATCGGATTTTAGCGAATTTGAGTTTAAAGTTAATACGAAGTTATAGGGGAAACGATATGAATAAAGCAAAAAGAATCATAGACAACATGGAAAAGGAAAATGCATTTGAAATTTCTTCCGAGATTGGAAATATTGATGATAATGCGACCCCGCTTAAACAAGCAAGATATATCAATAATCTTCTTAATGCTGCTGAAAATAAGAACATATGCATGATTGATACAATGCGTAAATGCGGTGGTTGTTGTTTATCCGCAAATGCAGTTAAAAAAGCAAAAAAGTTATATGCAAAGTCCAATAGTCTTGATGAATTCCTGACATTTCTTAATGAAGCAGACATCGGAGGACAGCATCTTCATACTTCAGGCGATAAAATTATTGCCGAATATAAAAAGTGCTATTGCAGCATTCCAAAGAAAATCGAAGGTATGAATAAAAACTATTGCGAATGTTCCGCCGGCTGGTATATGAAACTCTTCTCAGAAGTCTTTGAGAAAAAGGTTTCTGTTAAAATTATTGATACGATAGTCAATGGTGCATCTGAATGTGTTTTTGAGATTTCAGATTTTTTTAACAGAACGACAACTTCCAGTTTATCTGAGAGAAAATGACTCTGGGAGTAAGTGTTTGTACCTTTCAGTGAATGACTTGTAGTTTTTTAACTTCAATTCTGCGTTTTTACGCTTTAGTGTCTTGAAATGCACATAAACATATGATATAATATAAAATAAGTATACTGATTGCGGATAAAAAAATTCCGTTATATTTCTGGAGGAACATTATGAAAACAATAACTGTCAAGGCAAGTACTTCATATAACATATATATAGAGAGAGGTTTGCTGAAAAACTGCGGAAAAATTATTGCTGATACGGTAAAAACACGCAAGACCGCTGTTATTACAGATGATATTGTAGATTCTCTCTATGGAAAAACAGTAATGGATTCACTGAAAAATAACGGATTTGAAGCTGTGAAGTTTGTCTTTAAAAACGGTGAGGCATCAAAATGCTCTGATACGCTCAATGAAATATACACCTTTCTGTGCGAAAACAGCATAACCCGTTCCGACTGCATAATTGCACTGGGAGGCGGCGTTGTGGGTGACATAACCGGCTATGCGGCAGCAACATTTCTGAGAGGACTTGATTATATACAGATCCCTACAACGCTTCTCGCCCAGATCGATTCCTCTGTGGGAGGCAAAACTGCTATCGACCTGCCATGCGGAAAAAATCTCGTGGGTGCTTTCAAACAGCCTGCATGTGTTATCTGCGATTCTGATGTTCTCTCGACCCTTAAAAGCGAAACTATGTCCGACGGCATGGCTGAGGCGATCAAATACGGAATGATCCGTGACAAGGAGCTTTTCGGTCTTATTGCATCACACAGTCTTGATAATGTTTCCGAAATAATCGACGAGATTGTTTACAGAAGCATTTCTATCAAGAGAGACGTTGTTGAAAATGATGAATTTGACACGGGAGAACGCATGATCCTCAATTTCGGTCACACCCTCGGACACGCAATAGAAAGCTACTATCACTATGAGACCTATACTCACGGAAGCGCTGTTGCCGCCGGAATGTGCATGATAACAGAAAAAGGATGCAGCGGCGAAATGGCAGAAAAACTAAAAAAATGCGTAACAGCCTATAAGCTGCCTGTCAGCACAGACGCACCTGTTTCCGAACTGGTAAAGCTCTGTTCCAACGATAAAAAGCGCGAAAGCGGAAATATAAACTATATTATCTGCGAGGAGATCGGAAAAGCTGCTATCAGAAAGGTCACTGTGGAGGAATTTGAGCAGTTTGTAATTTAAAGAACGCTGTTTACTTTATCACTCTTAGCATAAGGAGATTTTATATGAACATTAAAATAATTCCGGGCAAGCTTAAAGGGAATGTAAACATACCCTCGTCCAAAAGCATGACACACCGTGTTCTTATCGGAGCGGCTCTCTCTGAGGGAGAATCAGTGATCTCAAACATCACCTTTTCCAGGGATATTTATGCAACAATTGACGCTCTGAAAGCCTGCGGTGCTGACATAAAGACTGAAGGAAACACAGTTACGGTCAGTGGGATAAGCGGCCGTGTTCCTGAAAATGCTGATATTGACTGCTGTGAAAGCGGCTCAACGCTCAGATTTATGATTCCTGTTACCGCCGCTCTGGGCATAAATTCAGTTTACAGAGGCAAGGGCCGACTTCCGGAAAGACCTATTACCCCCTATCTTCGTGAACTCTCTCAAAAGGGCATATCTTTTGACTATAATAATACAATGCCTTTTTCTGTCTCGGGCAGGCTTCTTCCGGGAAAATTCAGCCTTGAAGGAAATATTTCTTCCCAGTTTATCACAGGACTGCTTTTTGCTCTGCCGTTGCTTCGCGGTGACTCGGAAATTATTCTTACCTCTCCCCTTGAGTCGAAGCCATACGCTGATATGACGATTGACAGCCTCAGACTTTTCGGAATAGAAATAAATGAAACCGAAAACGGATATTATATTAAGGGAGGGCAGAAATACTGCGCTGCCAGTGTTTCCGTTGAAGGTGATTACTCACAGGCTGCATTCTTCTATGTTGCAAATGCTCTGGGAAGCAAAGTTGAAATGAGCAATCTCAGACCGGACTGCTCTCAGGGCGATAAGAAAATTGTTGAAATAACCGAAAATTTATGTTATAATGAAAAAAACGAACCTATGGGATTTTCCGTAAATGCATCGGATATACCTGATCTTGTACCGATACTGGCTGTTCTTGGAACATTTTGTCATGGGGTTTCAAGAATTTCCGGTGCGGAGCGTCTCAGAATAAAGGAAAGCGACAGGCTTGCTGCAACCTCAGCAGCGCTTAACGCTCTGGGCGGTGATGTCACACCTGTCGATGACGGGCTTATTATCAGACATGCTGAGCTTACAGGCGGTACGGCTGACAGCTGCGGCGATCACAGAATTGCAATGTGTGCCGCTGTTGCCGCAACGATCTGCAAAGAACCCGTAACTATAAAAAATGCTGATTCAGTTGAAAAATCCTATCCGGACTTTTTCAGGGATTATGTGAATTTGGGAGGAACTGCAAATGTCATCACTATGGAATAACCGCATTTCAATATCTATTTTCGGAGAGTCGCACGGTCCGGCAATAGGAGTTGTAATTGATAATCTTCCGCCGGGGGAATATATAGATATTGAAGAACTTGGTCGTTTCCTTTCGAGAAGAGCACCGAAAAAGGACGGCACGACTACAATGAGAAGTGAAAAGGATCTCCCTCAGATCATGTCAGGACTCATCAATGATAAAACGACCGGAACTCCGCTCTGCGCTTTTATTCAGAACACGGACACACGTTCACAGGATTATTCCAATATCTCCAAGCTTGCAAGACCAGGACATGCCGACTACACAGGTTCTGTACGATACAGAGGCTTTAACGATGTAAGAGGCGGCGGTCATTTTTCAGGCAGGCTTACTGCTCCGCTCGTTTTCGCAGGAGCACTCTGCGGTCAGATCCTTGAGAGACGCGGAATTTATACAGGCGCTCATATCGCTGAGATCCACGGCATAAAAGATGAAGAGTTTGACAGGACAAACGTCAGCAAGGATGATATTCTTGCAGTAAGATATAAAAAATTCCCTGTTATCAACGATGAACAGGGCGAAAAAATGTTCGAGGACATTCAGAATGCACGCATGGGATGTGAATCTCTGGGCGGCATTATCGAATGCGCATGCGTAAATGTACCTGCCGGAATCGGTTCGCCTATATTTGACGGACTTGAAAATACTCTGGCTCAGCTTATTTTCGGTATTCCGGCTGTAAAAGGGCTTGAATTCGGTGCCGGCTTCAAGACTGCAAAAATGGTAGGAAGCCAGAATAATGATGAATTCTATGTTGATGACAACGGACATGTAAAAACAAAATCAAATAATCACGGCGGTATTTTAGGCGGAATTTCCTCCGGCATGCCGATCACAATGAATGTTGCAATAAAGCCTACTCCTTCGATTGCAAAACCACAGGCCACCATAGACTATGGCAACATGACAAACGATGTTCTCAGCATTAAGGGCAGACATGACCCATGCATAGTTCCGAGAGCAGTGCCGTGCGTTGAAGCAGCGGTAAACATCGGTATTCTTTCACATATGCTGGACTACCCGAATTTCACCTGAGTAAAAGCCTTAAAACGACACGGAGGCGAAAAACATGGATACGGACAACAGCAGCTACACAAAAATGTCAGAGCTTGCCTCAACGGAGATCAGGGATCAGCAGACCATTAATATTCTGATATGCTATCTGCTCTACCGAATCAATAAACCTGTTGATTCCGAACAGCTCTATGATATAGCCGTCGGCACAGGAATAATAAATTATTTCTTCTATCATGACTCTATAAACTACCTCATTACCAACAACCTCATTGATTCAGAGGAAAAAGACGCCGGCACAGTTCTATATACCCTGACAAATAAAGGCATAGGATGTGCAAAAACCCTGAGAAAATTTGTAAAGAAATCATACAGAGATAAAATAGTTCAGGCTGCTCTAAGGTATTTTGCAAGAATAAAGTATGAAAGTGAAGTTAAAATTGAGTATATAAAGCTTGAAAAGGGTTACTATGTCCATTGCCGCTGTCTTGATATTGGTGACGATCTGCTTGACATGAAGCTTTTCGCTCCTGATTTAAGCCAGGCTGAGATGATCGGCAAAAAAATCATGCTGAACCCTCCGGGATTTTACAGCAAGATTCTGACCTGTGCTTTAAATAACGAAGAAGAAAAATTTGATCCGGATGAATTATAAGAAAACCGCCTTAAAGGCGGTTTTTTATATATCAAGCTGAAAAATATAATCATCCATTACAAAGCCGCAGCCAATATCGGTTACGGCTTTATCAATCATTCTGAAACCCATATGCTTATATATTTCAATAGTTCTGTCATTATGCTTGTTCACTGTAAGATAAATCCCCTCAAGTCCCTCTGAACGTTTTATAATATCATTGAGCATAAGTCTTGAAATACCCTTTCCTCTGTGTTCTTTTCTGACATAAAGCTTACTGAGAAACATGCGGTTTCCGTCTCTGCAGAACCCTGTATAGCCTGTTCTTTCATCCCCTTCAAACGCATTAAGATAGGTATATCCCTGTGTCATTATCTGTTTTTTTATAGCTTCCGCGCTCTGAAATTTACTTATCATATACTTTACCTGATCTGCGCCTATTATAGGCGTAAAGTGCTGATGCCATATCTCCTCTGCAAGAGCGGCTGTTGCTGCGATCTCATCATCTGTTTTTACTTCCCTTATAATTATCAATTAAATCCGAACTCCTTTCAAAAAAACACAGCAGAGTAAGGCTCTGCTGTGCTCCTGATTGCTGTTATCCAAGCTTTGTTCCGCATTTTGAACAGAACGCAGCTGTTTCTCTGTTCTGATGTCCGCAATTGCTGCATTTTCCAGGCAGAAATTCCTGTTCAGGCAGCACTGCTGTGTGATTGTCATCAGGGTTCATAGCCGCTGAAGCATCAGGTGCCGATTTTTCATCGTATACTTTATTCTGTGTGTTGTTTTCAGCAAAACCGTTCTGAACATCTGTCTGCGCTGAAGATAATTCTTCTTCAGAACTGTAATACACCTCTGAAGGCGCTGCTGTTTTCTTTTCACCCTTGAAAATAACCGACAAAACAAACAAAATAGCTCCTGCTGCTGCTGCAGATGCAGAATAAAGAATAAACGGCATTTTAATATCGCTTCTGAAATTAAATCCCTTCAGAATATCATATGCTGAGTCAGCTCCTGTACCTTTAAGAATAAACGGAACGGAAACTGATCCTATAAGAAGAATAAATGACGGAATCAGTACCGCAATACTGTATTTTCTCAGCATTTTTGAAATACGTCTCGAATTAAGCTTATAAACGATCAGCCAGTTTACAAAGACCACAAAAAGCAGAACCGCAATAGAGATCACATTCCAGACCGAAAAGAATGTATGCACAGCTCCTGCAAAATACCATGAATCTCCTGTGCTGCGGCAGAATTCATTATACTTGCTCAAAGCAGGATCAAGATTGCTTCTGAGTTCTTCCTTGTCCTCTTCAAGAAATTTCAGTCCTGCTTCATTATAAAGCAGATCCTCGTTATCCTCTATAAGCTTTATGATTTCATCGGCTGTTATTTCAGGGATTTCCCCTTCATCCATACAAAAATCAGTGTATGCATCCAGCTTTTCTTTTACAAATCCGGCGATAAAAGGATCGGCAAGAACGTTATCCACATTTTCAACTGTTATCCTGTCATCATCAATGAATTTTTCAAGTATGTATTCATCCAGCTTCTGATCATTTACCATTATTTCCGCAAGATTCAGTTCATCGACCTCACTGTGAAGCATATCCTTGCTGACTATCGTTCTCAGGGACAAGGTAACAATAAGACATAGTGTGGATAATAACACAATTATAAAAAATATGACAGAGCTTATCCCCACGCCAAAGCCGTGAGAATTCGGAGCCTTTACCCCGCATTCACAGGTTTCCCCGGCAAAAACTTTTTTTCCGCAGTCACTGCATTTCATTTTTCTTCCTCCTCAGATAAATAATAAACATCTGCACTGAAAATAAAGTGCATACTCACCGGCTGCATTATGAATATTATATCACTGCATACAAACAGTGTCAAATATCAGCCTGAATACAACATTTTTATGACAAAAAAAGAAATAAACCGACCCGTTACGCAATAATTATTCAAAATACTTTGCGTGACGGAAAAACAGCTGCTTTGTAAACGGATCATAAAGAATATCATCATTCCCCTGTCCCATGACTTCATATTCCGTTTTATAAAAAACGGGTATGAAATCAAAATTATTCAGTACAGCCTTTTCTCCCTTACCGATAATCTCAAGTCCGTTATTATAGCTGCCAAGCATGCGTACATCATTAATAATACTGTCTACCTTAGGATCAGAAAATCCCCATTCATTATAACCGGTTTCAAATTCTTCAAGTACAGCAAGCGGATTGTTATAATCACCTGTAAGAGGATAAACCGCCATTGTATAATCTCCGCTCTGGATACGGCTGTAATATTCATCCTCGGGCACTTCTTCAATACCTATATACAAACCGAATAACGTCTGCCACTCCTGAGTTACAAGATGCAGATATTCAGTGTTCATCAGATCCTCCGGAATCAGTAGCTTTATATTCTCAAGGGACTTCAGACCCATCTGATTCATGCCCGTTTCAAAATAGTAAAGTGCCAGATCAGGATTGTATTTAATCGGTTCTCCGTCAGATTCAGTAACAGCCACCACTTTTTCGGATGTAAGCTCACGGTAGCTCCTGTTGAGAAACGAGATTCCTGGCGGTATTATTGAATACGCGGGCTTAAGATCGGAGGGAAGCTGTCCGTCAAAGCTTTCCTTGTTGATACCGAATGCAAGAGCTTTCTTTATGTTGGGGTTGCTGTAAGAATCACTTTCAGGATTTGTTATTATACCCAAAGTATAATTTTGATATTCTTTTACAGTATAATCCCGGTTTTTCTCAGTATCAAACTCAAAAGTAAGCATAACGTCAGATTCGCTTCCGCTAAAACTTTCCGCCGCCTCGCTGCGTGAACGTTTTATATAGAAATTAAGGAACGAAGGATAAATTTTATCATAATCACTGTTCTTGTCATTTCTGCCCATATATATAAAGTTATCATGACCATACGGATCATAAAACCACTGTCTTACAAAAAACGCACCATTTGAAATAACTGATCTGTCATCCAGTCCGTATCTCCCCTTTGTGCTGTTAAAGAATTCCTCATTGCAGGGCATAGCCGCTGTTGTGCACAAAGAACTTAAAAATCCTGCACTGGGATATTCCAGTTCAAATACAAGTTCCCGGTCGCCGTTGGCACGAACACCGATTTCGGTATATTCTGCCTGTCCGTTAATGATTTTTTCAGCATTTTTTATGCATTTGAATTTTTCGGTATGAACCGAATGAGTTTCAGGATTGAATATTCTCCGGAAAGCAAAAACGAAATCATGAGCCGTAAGCGGGGTAACCTCATTGTCATCGGTTATTTCATCCTCATTTTCGTCAAAATACCAGTAACAATCGTCACGGATCGTAAAGGTATAGATCAGACCGTCATCTGAAACAGTATAATTTTCAGCAGCTGCATTTGAAATTTCACCCAGATCATTCATTGTTACAAGCCCCGTAAAAAGATTTGCGATCACAGTCATCGAATTACTGTCTGAAGCAAACTGAGGGTCAAGGCTTTCGGGATTTCCCGGAAGAGCGCAGTCAAATGAATAATTGGCCCCGTCCGAAGTGCTGCCGCCGCATGCGGTAAGAGTTCCGGCTATAAGAGCCGAAGCTAATGCAACAGAAATAAATTTCCGCAATGTTATCCTCCTTTGTTATTCCTTTATTTGTTCTTTGTTTTTCATGAAATTTCATAAATCTCTATATAAAATAATTATATCATTTTTAATTCTTCATATCAATAGATATAAAAATTTTTTAATAAAAATATGCCGGACATTTTTGCCCGGCATATGTAAATCATTCGCTGAAATGCGAAAGAAGCTCTTTTTCGGATCTGGAATTATCATTTGTACAAAGCCAGTAAATATAACTGCCCTTTGTCTTTACCTTTGAATCGCAGAGCTTTTCATATTCCTCCTCGACATAGTCCTCAAAATCATCCTTGCGCCTGTCAAGCCTTTCCTTAACCGCCTTTTTGACCTTTCCCGTATCATTGGCTTTTATGATACAGATCTCATCAGCATCACCGCCTGAACCTGCCCAGTAAACGGAATATTCTTCATAATCTCCTGCTTCAAGGCCATATTCATAAATAAAATTATCCTCATTGACCTCAACCATTTCCGGAAATTCTGTTCCGCAGTCCATAACCGCCTGTGCAATATCGCTCAGCGGTTCATCCGTCCTTGCGTCTGAATCACCGCATCCTGCAAGTACTGAAGATGCAGCGGCAGCAAGCAGAAGTGCACTTAAAATTCTCTTTGTTCTCATTTTCATTGCCCCTTTTTTATATATATAAGCATTACTCTACTGTATGCGACAAAATATAATCTATCATTATCTGATAAGTTTCCTTATTGAAATGCATTCCGTCATCTGCGGCATATTCCTCAGGAAACTTTCCGTCATTTCCCTTTAAAGCGGTATTTATATCAACATAGTAAAGCTCTTTTTTATTTGACATATCAAGTAGCGATGAATTGAACTTATCTATGTCGGAGTTTAGCACAGGCTTATCTTCATCTGTTTCTCTTTCCGCCGTCACCGGAGGGATGGACAGGACATAAATATCAGAATCAGGAAGCTCACTTTTGACCGAATCCACAAATTCGGAATAAAATCCGATCATTTCGTTGACAGAAAGCCACTCAATACCGTTGCTTCCCAGCATGATATATATATTTTCAGGCTTTAAATCCTTCAGGGATTCAAGTGCAGTTTTTTCCCCTGAGCCAGTATTTATAGGTTCAGTATTTATCTTGTCGATATTCAGTCCCACCTGCGCAATAACATTTCTTGAAGAAACATACTGATAGTCAGAAAGCCCCACCGTAATGGAATCACCCACAAAAGCGCAGTTATTAAGGTATGTCTGTGAAACTGCATCCGATACCGGAACCGGATTAATGATCTCGTCCTTTTTCTCTCCGTTGTCCGTTGCCTGCTGACTGCTTTCAGTATCGGCTGACATGACATTTTCCTGCGCCGTATCAGCAATCCCGGCATTCACACTCATCATGTATATAACAAAACATGCGGCAAAAGAAAGAATAAAGATCATAAAAACGATCCTTATTCTGAACCGTATAACAGGCTCACTGCTTCTGTCCACATATCTGTAAGTTCTTGAACTTTTTGACGCCATAAAAGCTTTATGCCTCCCAACATTCGTCCTTTTCGACAAATTAACTATAAAATATTATAACGCACAGCAGAAAATTTTTCAAGGCTTTTTGTCAATTTCATCTTTATTATTATTGCAATGTTTTCAAACATATAGTATAATATAATATGAAATACAGAATTTAACGGAGGGTAATAAATATGTGCGGATTTGTGGGCTTTACCAATTGCATTGACAATTCAAACATTGTCCTTGAAGCCATGATGAACAAAATTATTCACCGCGGACCTGATTCCGGCGGAACATATATTGACGAGGGGATCGCTCTCGGATTCAGACGCCTTAGTATTATCGACCTTGAGCAGGGCGATCAGCCTATCCTCAACGAAGACGGCTCAAAGATTCTGCTGTTCAACGGTGAGATCTATAACTTCCAGAGCATCCGTGAAAAGCTTGTTGCTGCCGGACACACCTTCAAAACCAAAACAGATTCCGAAGTTCTGCTCCATGGTTATGAGGAATACGGCAAGGATCTTCTCAATATGCTAAGAGGTATGTTTGCTTTCGTTATCTGGGACAAAAACAAGAAAGAGCTTTTCGGAGCAAGGGATTTCTTCGGCATAAAACCGCTTTACTATTCTCTCTCAGGAGAGAGCTTTTTATTCGGTTCTGAAATAAAAAGCTTTCTTCCGCATCCCCATTTCAAAAAGGAAATGAACAATGATGCCCTTGAAAGCTATCTTACATTCCAGTACTCCGCCCAGAGCGAAACATTCTTTAAAAATGTTTTCAAGCTTCCCGCAGCACACTGTTTCACTTATAAGGACGGAAAACTTGATGTTGAGCGCTACTGGGAGATAAAATTTGAAGCTGATGAAAAGCCTTCTCTTGACGAATGGGTAAACAGGATTTCCGACATCTTCCACAATTCCGTTGAAGCTCACAAAATCGCAGACGTTGAAGTGGGAAGCTTCCTCTCCAGCGGTGTTGATTCAAGCTATGTTGCCGCTGTTGCGGATGTTGACAAGACCTTTACTGTCGGCTTCGGAAACGAGGAAAGATACAATGAGATCGGCTGGGCAAAGGAATTCTCAGCTGCTATCGGCAAGGAAAACACAAACAAGGTGATCTCCCCCGAAGAATACTGGGGAACATTCCCGAAAATACAGTATCATATGGATGAACCTCTTGCTGACCCTTCTGCTGTCGCTCTCTACTTTGTTTGCAATCTTGCATCACAGAAGCTGAAGGTAGTACTTTCCGGCGAAGGCGCTGATGAGATATTCGGCGGCTATAATGTTTACAGCGAACCCGGCGCCACATTCTACGACAAGCTCCCCAGAGGCTTCAAAAGAGCTGTGGGCTCTGCAGCATCAAAGCTGCCTGCAAAAAGAGGCGTAAACTTCTTTATCAGAAAGGGCAGGGATCTTGAAGAACGCTTTATCGGAAATGCGTATATGTTCACGCCTGAAGAAAGAAAGAAGCTTCTTAAAATAAAGACAAATGCCCCCGATCCTACGGAAATCACAAAGCCCTTCTATGATAAGGTAAAAGACGCCGAGGACGTTACAAAAATGCAGTATCTCGATCTTCACATGTGGATGACCGGCGACATTCTTCTCAAGGCCGACAAAATGAGCATGGCAAATTCCCTTGAGCTCCGCGTCCCGTTCCTTGACAAGGAGATCATGGCTGTTGCAGAAAAAATCCCTGTAAAATACAGGGTCACACATAAAGAGACAACAGATGCAAATACTAAATATATAACAAAGTATGCAATGCGTCTTGCTGCTAAAAAGGATACTCCTCCGCAGACCGCAAAGACCGCTGCCAAAAAGAAGCTGGGATTCCCGGTGCCGATAAGAGTATGGCTCAAAGAGGACAAATACTACAATATCGTAAAAGACCGCTTTACCTCTCCGGCAGCTGAAAAATTCTTCAACTGCGATCTTCTTATAAAGCTTCTTGACGACCACAGAAATTCCAAAGCGGACAACAGCCGTAAAATCTGGACTGTTTACTCATTCCTTGTGTGGTACGGAGTATACTTTGAGGACAGCGAATTTGTAAGATAAAACCCGAAAGGCTAAAAAATGTCAAGTATCGTAACGTATAAATATATAAAACAGAATCCTGATATAATGGAATATATCAGGAGGGCCGACAAATCACTTGAAGCACAGGGATATACCGAACATTCCTTTGCTCATGTTGAGATCGTAGCCCAGAATGCGGGTATGATCCTGACAGAGCTGGGCTATGATGAAAGACAGGCAGAACTTGCAAGAGTTGCCGGAATGATGCACGACATCGGAAATGTCATAAACCGTATAGACCATGCCCAGAGCGGCGCTGTTATGGCATTCAGGCTTCTGGACAATCTGAGCATGCCGGCAAATGAGATCTGCTCGATCATTTCGGCAATCGGAAACCATGATGAATCCACAGCTCAGCCTGTGGACGCTATATCCGCTGCGCTTATAATTGCAGACAAAACCGATGTAAGACGAAGCAGGGTAAGAAACAATGATTTTCTGACATTTGATATTCATGACCGCGTAAACTATGCCGTTGAAAAATCCTCCCTGCGTTTCAGTGAGGACAAAAAGGAAATCATCCTTGACCTTACCATTGATACAAAAATAGCCCCTGTTATTGAATATTTCGAGATCTTTCTCAACCGAATGCTTCTTTGCAAACGTGCAAGTGCATATCTCGGAGTAAAATTCACAATGATCGTAAACGGTTCGCCGCTTCTATAAAAAGGATAAAACAAAAATTCAGGAGGATAAAATGATTTCAAGATATTCACATCTCATTGATCTGAGCGATTACCCGGTTTCATGGTGGAACAAAATTATTGAGCTGGGACATGACATCAAAACTCATCCGCAGAGATACACTCATGCCTGCGACGGAAAAATAATGGCAACGCTTTTCTATGAGCCGTCTACAAGAACACAGATGTCGTTCCAGTCGGCCATGATCCGTCTGGGCGGAAGCATCATCGGCTTTGACAACCCTGCAACTTCTTCTGTTTCAAAGGGAGAGAGTCTCAAGGATACCACAAAGATCGTCAGCAATTATGCAGATATTCTCATTGTCCGTCACCCTCAGCCCGGCGCTGCAAAGGCTGCTGCTCTTACTGCCGACTGTCCTGTTATAAACGCTGGTGACGGCGGACATCTCCACCCCACACAGACTCTTACCGACCTGCTCACTCTTCATGAAGAAAAAGGCAGACTTGATAATCTGAACATAGGACTCTGCGGTGATCTTGTAAACGGAAGAACAGTTCACTCCCTCTGCAAGGCTCTGTCAACCTATTCTGGAAACACATTTGTGCTTATCTCAACTCCGCAGCTGAGGCTTCCCTCCTATGTCAAGGATATAATTACAGCCAACGGAAGCAAATATACAGAGGTCTCATCCCTCGACGAGGTAATAAATGACCTTGATATGCTGTACATGACGCGTATTCAGCGTGAGCGTTTTGCAAGTGAGGCTGAATATCTTGCCGAAAAAGATACATATGTTCTTGATACTAAAAAAATGAGCAAAGCACGTAAGGATATGATCGTTATGCACCCTATGCCTATTGTTGACGAGATCGCAGTTGATATTGATAATGACAGCAGAGCGGTTTACTTCAAACAGGCAAAGTACGGAATGTATGTAAGAATGGCGCTTATCATGACAATGCTCGAACGTGAAAAGCCGACTCAGCTCCTCAGAGGCACCACAGAACACGGCTGTCTCTGTCCGAATCCGGGCTGTATAACAAATGCTGAGCACTATCTTCCAAAATCATTTACAGGAAACGGCGATACACTCGTATGCGAATACTGCGATGAACGCATTCTTCTTGAACACTGATACTAAAAGCTCCTGCAAAACGCAGGAGCTTGATTTTTATGAAAGGACTGATTAAAATAGGACTTATCCATATTTACTTCGGAGACGGCAAGGGTAAAACAACTGCCGCCGCAGGACTTGCATTAAGAGCTGCAGGACATAATATGAAGGTTCATTTCATACAGTTTATGAAAGGCGGAGAAAGCGGAGAAATAAATATTTTGGAGAAAATAAGCGGAATAACTGTTCTACGGTGCAGCAAAAGCTACGGTTTCTCATTCAATATGACCCATGAGGACAGAAAAAGCATTACCGCTGAACACAACAGCTTTCTTGAACTGGCTGCAAAACTTGCAGAGACTGAAGACATGATAATTCTTGATGAAATTTTCTCAGCCTGTAACTGCGGACTTGCTGACAAATCGCTTGCAGAAAAGCTTTTGAAAATTCCCGGCCGCAAAGCAGAGCTTGTACTGACAGGACACGACCCTGCGGATTTTTTCATTGAACACGCTGATTATGTCAGCGAAATAAAAGCTGTCAGGCACCCTTACGAAAAAGGTATATCTGCACGGCGCGGAATTGAATATTAAGGCGCAATTTTTTTCATGATCTGAAGTGCGGTTTTCACTCCGTCAACTGCCGCCGACATTATCCCGCCTGCATACCCTGCCCCCTCTCCGCAGGGATAAAGATTACTGCATGAAAGAGAATTCATGTCCGGAGTTCTTGTTATCCTTACGGGAGAAGATGTTCTTGTTTCCGGAGCAGTCATGACCGCATCCGGATTTCCGAAGCATTTCATTTTCCTGGAGAACTTTCCAAGTCCCTCTTCAAGCATGTCCGTAATAAATGACGGAAAAAGCTCTCTCATTTCTGCCGGTTCTACTCCGGAAGCATAGGACGGAACTACATTTGATGCAAGATCCGGTTTTCCTGAAAGAAACCCTCTGACTGTGGTTGCAGGCGCTCTGCCGCTGCCGAGAATATAAGCCTTTCTTTCAAGGCTCCTTGCAAACTCAACACCGTCCAGGACTCCGCTTCCGAAATCATCCTTTGAAACAGACACCACAACAGCGGCATTGGCATTTTCACCGTTTCTTGCAAATTCACTCATACCGTTCGTGACGATCGTTTCTCTTTCGCTTGCGGACGGAACGACCACACCTCCCGGACACATGCAGAATGTGTAGACACATCGTCCGTCAGGTCTTCGGTGCGAAAGCTGATATTCCCCCGGCGGAAGAAGCGGATTTCCTGCATGTTTTCCATAAAGGCTTTCGTCAACATCCCTTTGACTATGCTCTATTCTTACCCCTGCTGAAAACGGTTTGGGCTCAATAA
Organism: Porcipelethomonas sp.; assembly: GCA_051881915.1. Classification (GTDB taxonomy): domain Bacteria; phylum Bacillota; class Clostridia; order Oscillospirales; family Ruminococcaceae; genus Porcipelethomonas. The sequence continues at coordinate 15,858 of JBJEQV010000105.1, forward strand.
ATATGCCTTTTTCAAGGAACATTTCAAACGTGTCCCTTGCAGAATGTCCGACTGCCGCAACAAGAGCTGAGGTTTTTTCGTCAGCATCTCCTGCTTTTACAGAAATAACTTCGCCGTTTTTCATATTTATATCGCAAAGCCTTGTTTCAAATCTGACCTCTCCCCCAAGCTCCGTTATTCTTTTGCGTATATTTTTAACGATATTTCTCAGGTTGTCCGTTCCGATATGCGGCTTTGCCTTGGTCATTATCTCCTCAGGAGCCCCCGCTTCGACAAAACGTTCCAGTACAAAGCGACAGAGCGGATCATTGATCCTCGTTGTAAGCTTGCCGTCTGAAAAAGTTCCGGCGCCGCCCTCCCCGAACTGAACGTTGGATTCACAATTAAGACGTCCCCTGTTCCAGTAGTTCCTGACGCTTTCAATGCGCCTGTCAACAGATTCTCCTCTTTCAATAATAAGAGGCTTGTATCCGTTTTCCGCAAGAACAAGTCCGCAGAACATTCCTGCCGGACCAAATCCGGCAATAACAACACGACCTTCTTTCTTTACATCTGATATTACCGGCGAAAAAACACTGTCCTCAATATATCTGCATCCGTTTTTTTCTGCAATGCGCTTCTCCTTTTCCTTGTCTTTCATCTGTATAAAGACCGAATAAACGAGATGTATATCACTTTGCTTTCTTGCGTCAAGAGAGGTTTTATATATATCCTTTTTCAGCACTTCATTTGCCGGAATTCCTGATTTTTTCAGTGCCTTTTTTATTATGCTTTCATGCGCTTCGTCAAGCTCTCCGCGTATCTGTGAAATAACAACAGGCATATTGTATTCTCCTTATCTTTTATCAAAAACGGACACTTTAAAAGTGTCCGCTAAAATCAGTCCATTTTTTTCAAAAGCTTTTCAACATCACCGTGCTGACCAAGCACGATAATATGATCCTCAGGATTGAATACATATTCAGCGCCCGGAAGTGCATGGATCTCGGTACCGTTTTTAACAGCAAGGATGTTGATGCGGTATTTTTTTCTTGCATCCACCTTCATAATACTCTTGCCGGGCCAGCTTTCAAGAATCGGGATCTCATAAATTGCCGTGTCCTTTGTCAGCTCAATAAAATCAAAAATGTTATCTGCACTGTAACGTGTGGCAAGCTTTTCTGCACTGTCTCTTTCGGGATATGTAACTTCGTCTGCTCCGTTTCTCAGCAGAAATTTTGCATGGATTTCAGTATTCGCCTTGCTGACAACCTTGTTTGCTCCCATTTCGTGAAGCAGACTTGTTATTTCCAGACTGTTCTGAAAATTATTCCCCATGCATACAAAGCAAATATCAAAGTTTTTGACACCCAGACTTTTAAGCGTCTCCATTTTTGTGCAGTCCCCTATTTTCGCACTTGTGGCATAAGGCATTGCCGCCTGGATCTTGGATTCATCGACATCAACTGCCATGACTTCATCGCCCAGATTATAAAATTTATGCAGAAGATGACTTCCGAATCTTCCGAGACCTATTACAAGTATTGATTTCATATCCATACTCCTTCTGCCGCAAAAAGCGGCAAGCATACTTTTATCCTATATTTATCTTTTCAACCGGATTCATGACCGACTGCGGCATTTTCCGTTCTGTAAACAGCAGGGCAAAGGAAAGACTTCCCACTCTCCCCAGAAACATCAGAAATATTATTACCACTCTCGATATCATGTTCAGATCACGGGTTATTCCCGCAGACATTCCGACTGTATCAATAGCCGAGAACACCTCGATCATAACATCTGTCAGATCAAGTGAATTCTGCGCTGCCGTTATTATCATTATGCTCAGAATTATAAGGGACATGTTTATCGTTACAACGCTTGCCGCTCTTTTCAGCGCATCCGGCTCGAGTCTTCTTTTCATAACGTCCACAGTATCATGATTCCTCAGTCCCGACCAGGTGGAAAGGATCATAACAATAATAGTTATGGTCTTTGCACCGCCGGCAGTTGAACCGGGATTTCCTCCTATGAACATGTAAACAATGGTCAGGAATTTTCCCCCTGTGGTCATATTTCCAAGGTCAACTGTATTGAATCCTGCCGTTCTCGGTGTAACAGACATGAAAAACGAAGCATTGATTTTCTCTGGAACAGTGAGCCCTGCAAGCTCATTGTTATATTCAAGACCAAGAAATATTGCCGTTCCGCCTATTGTGAGTACTGCCGTCGCTGCAAGTACAAGCTTTGTATGAAGCTGATACTGCCCCACATGATGCTTATGTACCGAAATATCGTCCCACACAAAAAATCCTATTCCGCCTATAAGTATCAGCGCTGACACAACAGCATTGACAAGAAAATCATCACGCAGTATTACAAGTGACGAATACTGTTCAAATCTCCCCATAAGATCAAAGCCCGCGTTGCAGAAAGCAGAAACTGACGTGAAAATACTGGTATAGATACCTCTCGGTATCCCCAGCATGGGAATAAATCTTATTGAAAGCAGCGCACCGCCTGTAAGCTCTATTATAACCGTGCCGAATATTATTTTCCTCATGAGTCTGACGATTCCGCCGATATACATCGTATTGACGCTTTCCTGAAGAAGGCTTCGTTCCTTCAGGCCAATCTTCCTTCTGAAAAGCATGGAAAACATTGCGAGGATCGTAAGAAATCCAAGTCCGCCCACCTGTATAAGACAGAGGATAACGATCTGTCCGAAAAGCGTCCAGTGAGTAAACGTATCGACAACGACCAGTCCTGTAACACATGTGGCAGACGTTGCGGTAAAAAGAGACTCCAGAAAAGACGTTGAATTACCGTCACGGCTGGCAAAAGGAAGCATCAGAAGAATCGTTCCGAGCGCTATGAAAATAAAAAAACCCAGAGCAACTATTTTAGGATAGCTCCAGAAATTTTTTGACTTGATCGACATTACATCTCCACCCATAAATTATGTTTATCTTATTCTAAATCAATGATATTATACATCATTTTGCTATGGGTGTCAATAAACTGCATTTATTTTAATCTGTCCATTAATATTTTATGCCGTTTTATTTTATAATTCTGCTGTTTTTTTAAGTTTCCTATTGAAATTTATAATAATATTTGGTATAATAAATAATGTATAGATTTCCGAAATGTTTTTTACGGTTACGGAGGATTATAGCAGATTTATGACAGTAAGAGAACAGACAGAAATTCTGGAGCTCAGTACACTCAGCAGGTTTGCCTGCACATCTGCCGGAAACGGAAAACGCATACGGTATGAGGAAAAATGTCCGCTGAGAACAGAGTTTCAGAGAGACCGTGACAGAATTCTTCACTGCAATTCTTTCAGAAGGCTCAAGAGAAAGACCCAGGTCTTTCTTTCACCCGTCGGTGATCATTACCGTACAAGGCTCACACATACCCTTGAGGTTTCACAGATCGCAAGAACAGTTGCCCGCGCGCTGAAACTTAATGAGGATCTGACAGAAGCTATCGCTCTGGGACACGATCTGGGGCACTCCCCTTTCGGACATTCAGGCGAGGCTATTCTTGATGAGATCTGTCCTCATGGCTACAAGCATTATCTGCAAAGCGTAAGAGTCGTTCACTATATTGAAAAAAAGGGCGAAGGGCTTAATCTCACATATGAGGTCAAGAACGGCATCGCCTGTCATACAAATGCTGTTGCAGCTACTGCGGAAGGAAATGTGGTAAGGCTTTGTGACAAAATCGCCTATATCAACCATGACATTGAAGACGCTTTAAGAGCAGGTATCCTCAGAAATGAAGATCTGCCGTACAATGCGGTAAAGGTTCTCGGAAGAACCAAATCACAGCGGATAACCTCTCTCATAAGCTCTATAATAGAAAACGGTCCGGAAGAAATACGCATGACAAAAAGTATAAAAGCCGCCCACGATGAACTTCGGTCATTTATGTTTGAATCGGTTTACACAAATCCTGTTGCAAAAACCGAAGAAAAGAAAGCCAAACACCTGATCGAACAGCTTTACGGATATTTCAAAAAACACCCCGAAAAAATGCCTGAGGAATATATCAGAATATGCAGGGAGTATGACTGCGACCGCGCTGTCTGTGATTATATTTCGGGAATGAGTGACGGCTACGCGGTCGATATTTACAATTCGCTTTTTGTACCCAGGTCATGGGAATAAATTCAGATGAAATACACATAAATGAAAAGAAAAAGAGGTTTTTATGCCACTGCCCGATGAATTTCTATATCAGCTCAAGCTCGCCAATCCTGTTGATTCAGTCATCGGAAGCTATGTAAATCTCAGACGGACAGGACACGATTTTGTGGGGCTTTGTCCGTTTCATTCCGAAAAGACACCTTCTTTCCACGTCTACACCGATACGCAGAGCTTTTACTGCTTCGGATGCGGTGCAGGGGGAGATGTGATCACATTCACGAAAAGAATAGAAAATCTTGATTACATCGAGGCTGTCCGCATGCTGGCACAGCGAGGCGGACTGGATATGCCTGAGGATTCACGGGACGATAAAACGGCAATGCTGAAAAAACGCATTTACGAGCTGAACCGTGAAACAGCCAATTTCTATTACCGTCAGCTTGTTTCCGGCGCGGACAAGCGCGGACTTATGTATTTTGCCAAAAGGAAGCTGAAGCCGGAAACAATAAAAAAATACGGTCTTGGCTATGCACCGTCTGGCTGGAACACGCTCAGCAGCCATCTGCATTCTCTTGGATTCACGAGCCGGGAAATGCTTGCGGCTGATGTTGTAAGGCTCGGTAAAGACGGCAAAAGCATCTATGATACATTCCGTGAAAGGGTAATATTCCCGATCATTGATCTGAGAGGAAACATAATCGCTTTCGGCGGAAGGATACTGGGTGACGGCGTACCTAAATATCTGAATTCGGGTGACACGCCTGTATTCAAGAAAAGCCGTACTCTTTTTTCGCTTAATTTTGCTAAAAATTCACCGCTTAAGCGAATGATCCTTGCAGAAGGCTATATGGATGTGATTGCCATAAACCAGGCCGGCTTTGAAAATGTAGTGGCAACGCTCGGCACCTCACTCACGGGAGAACAGTCAAGGATACTGAAATCCTATGCAGATGAGGTCATAATTGCCTATGACAGTGATAATGCAGGTCAGAATGCTACCCGAAGAGCCATTAATCTTCTGGGCGAAGCAGGTATCAGCACCCGTATCATAAAAATGGAGGGCGCTAAAGACCCCGACGAGTATATAAAGAAATTCGGTTCTCAGAGATTTAAAATGCTCCTTGACAATTCCGACGGAGCAATAAACTTTGAACTGGAAAAATGCCGTGAGGGACTTGATACCGATACGGAAACCGGCAAGGTTGAATTTCTTAAACGCACGGTAAAGGTCCTTTCGATGATACAAAACAGACTTGAACGGGATGTTTATATCTCCAAGATCGCCCGTGAAACAGAAGTGAGCATAGACGTTCTCAGGGCACAGACCGATGGAGAAATCAGGAAAAGACGAAATTCAGAGAAAAAAAATGAATGGACAGCTATTAAAGCAAAGCCTTATTATTCAGATCCGCTTGTCCCCGAAGCTTCCAAGGCTATGAAGGAGGTTAAAGCGGAAGAAGGAATCCTTGCATATCTGTTCCGATGTCCGGATAAAATTGAAACGGTAATGTCCAGAATGACGGATGACTGTTTCATAACTGATTTTTACCGTCGCGTTTACAAAACCTTATGCGAAAAAATACAAAACTGCGACTCATTGAGCCTTTCTCTGTTTTCCGACGAATTTAATGATGCGGAAATGGGCAGAATAGCAGGAATAGAAGCAAAAAACAAGGAAATTTTAATAACAGAGCAAAATCTCAATGATTATATAAAAATACTTCAGGATTATAAAACTGATCCGATTAAAAATAAAGACAGCTTTTCTGATAATGATCTGCTGAATATTGTTATGAGAAAAAAAGGCAGAAAAGAGATATGATATTTTGCCAGCCATGAAATATCGTATCCTAATCCTTAAAGGCTGAGAAATGGAGTAAATTATGTCAATGGACAAAAAAACAACTATTGAAAATCTGATCGAAAGAGGAAAAGCTACCGGCAAGCTTACAACCAAGGAAATCACCGATGCGCTGGAAGAACTTGACTTCGATGTTGATCAGATGGATACTTTTTATGATAACTGCGCAAGTCTGAATATTGAGATCGTTGATGACTACTCCATGGATACAGATCTGAAGATCGGTCTTGATTCAGGTCTCAGCGATGATCTGGAAATGGCTCTTTCAACTGAGGGAATCGCTATTGACGATCCCGTAAAAATCTACCTTAAGGAGATCGGACGGGTTCCGCTTCTTTCCGCGGAAGAAGAGATTGAACTTGCCCAGAGAATGACTCAGGGAGATTCATATGCCAAAAAGCGTCTTTCCGAAGCAAACCTCAGACTTGTTGTAAGTATTGCTAAAAAGTATGTCGGAAGAGGAATGCAGTTCCTTGACCTTATTCAGGAAGGAAATCTCGGTCTTATCAAGGCGGTGGAGAAATTTGACTACACAAAGGGCTTCAAATTCTCCACATATGCAACATGGTGGATCCGTCAGGCTATTACAAGGGCAATTGCTGACCAGGCAAGAACTATCCGTATTCCTGTTCATATGGTCGAAACTATTACAAAAGTAAAGAAAGTTTCCAGCCAGCTTCTCCACGAAAACGGACATGATCCGACAGCGGATGAAATTGCAGAAAAGCTTGATATGCCCGTTGAACGTGTCAGAGAAATAATGCGTATTGCTCAGGATCCGGTTTCTCTTGAAACACCTATCGGTGAGGAAGAGGACAGCCATCTGGGCGACTTTATTCCCGATGATGATGCACCGGCTCCGGCAGAAGCAGCATCCCTAATACTTCTCAAGGAACAGCTTAATGACGTTCTTTCCACTCTTACCGAACGTGAAGCAAAGGTTCTGAAGCTCAGATTTGGTCTTGAAGACGGACGTTCAAGGACTCTTGAGGAAGTTGGCAAGGAATTTGATGTGACCCGTGAGCGTATCAGACAGATTGAAGCAAAAGCACTCAGAAAACTCAGACACCCAAGCAGAAGCAAAAAAGTCAAAGACTTTCTTGATTAAAGTCTCTGACTTGGTACATAAAATAAAAAAGAGGCTTTTAAAAAGCCTCTTTATTTGTTATATTGATTTTAATCACTGTTGGAGGTTAAATTTATAAAATAATCACCGTTTAATGCATCGGTACCACCCTTATAATAAATTCTTCAGATAAACCTATGGCTCTGGGGGAACCACTCCCTTTCAATTATGTAATTCTGATTCGCCTAAAAAACATTTTCATTTACAATCACCCCATATAATTTTTTATACGTCCGTGATCAATTACATTCGTTAATTCAGTGCACTGTCACCAACTTTTCTTTTTATTTAAAGACATTCAGTCATAATCCGGGGATAAACCCCTGTAGAAATTATGAAGCTACTACTGAAGCATTAACATCTTAGTAAATCTTACAGCTCTGAATCCCTTGGACTATCTTAACGAATCATTTATATCATTTATCGGAATAAGAACCCTGAGTTCATTAATTCCCTCTTAAATCTTCAGTTAAAATATCGCAGGACCTGAGCCACCAATAACAGCTTCGGAACTCTGCTCTTCAATTGTTTCCATCGGCAACCAGCCCTCCATCCCGATATAAATTTGTTTCCGCAAAAGAAATTCCGATTTCTTAACAGCCTTGCCGGAAACTCATCTTGAAAAACTCGAATCTTCACTGTGTCTTAATTCAGCAACTCCTTGTGTATCATATTTCTTCGTTTCTGATCTTTGTTTTTCCTTGTTTATATAATACCACATGTTTTAGATAATGTCAACATATTTTTTTCAAAAACATGCACAATATTATTAAAATTGTTTAAACATAATGCCTATTGACTTTATATCAATTTTGCAGTATAATTAATTTTATTGAGTGTTCAAAAAAGTTAAAACAGATTGGAGAAAATAAAATGCCCGATATGAATGAATATACGCCAGACCTGTTCACCCTTGAGGATGAAGATGGCAAAGAGGAAACATTTGAGCTTATTGACGTTTATCAGGAAAACGAGATCATCTACTATGCTCTTATTCCGTATCAGCAGGATCCGGAAGCTCTTCTTGAAGAAGATGACGGACTGTTTGTTATCCTGAAAAGAGATGAGAATTCAGAAGATGAAATGCTGGTTTCCATTGATGATGAGGATGAGCTTGACAGAATAGGCGATATCTTTATGAAGCGGATCGAAGAAATGTTTGATGGTCTTGATGAGGAAGATCTTGAGATCCTCGATGAAGAATAATAAACAGATAAAATTTACTATTGATTTTTCTGAAACATAATGTTATAATATTATCAGAGAAAATATTCTGCCTTGTTCGAGTAAATATGGTTTTTATAATCCAACACTTATTTAAAGGGAATCCGGCTCTGACTGAAGATTGCAGACCTCCTGCTTTTTGCAGATGAAGGGAGCGTGAGGCTGTCAGGAGGACACCCACCTGGCTTTATGCTTGGTTTTATTCGCTATATGACGGCAAGGCGGTTTAAAAAATTCACCCCTGATTGGCAACAATCAGGGGTTTATTGTTTATATATTTCAGTTTTACGAAAGAAGTATCCTTTTCAGAGAAACAGCATCAAAAGCATTAACACTTCCGTCTTCGTTAACATCTGCCGCGCTGCTGTTTGTAACCTTTTGAGCTGCATGAGTCAGATACTTGTTAAGCATAACAATATCAGGAACACTGACCTTTCCGTCACCGTTTATATCGCCTTTTATCCCGGTGTTCCCAGGAGTTGTTCCGTCAGGCTCAGTACCGCCTACAAGAACGCCGTCCGAATAAACGCACACATTAGGGCATTTTTCCAGAGTTCCGGCATAAAGATCAGAATCTGATTTCATAATTCCCTGCATGCTCCAGTCATCCGTTATATCCCACTTATCACTCCAAGAGCCGATAAGAATCTGATACTTTTTATTTGAATTTGCAATAGGATAACCGTCCCATTTCACTTCTATATAGTAAATATCATCCTTATACAGTGTCGGACCTGTCAGAACACCGTCAAAGTCAGTTTCAGTTTCCGTCTGATCATAGATCTCCATTACCTTCATGCCCGGAATATCGGACATTCCTGCAGCACTGAAATAGAATCTTATAGAAATGTCTTTACACGCCTGTACAGAATCAGTACCGACAAAGAAAGTAAGGTTTATGCTTCCCTTTCCGTCACTCTGAAGATTATCGGTATAAAAACCTTCGACCCAGTAATTATTTCCTCCGTCCTCACCGCCGGAATTCTTGTCAGGAGGCGGGAAATCAGGAGTAACAGTCATTGTATCATCTCCGTAAAAGCTGTAAAGACCTGCGCATGCGCCAACAAATGCAGCATTGTAGTCGATGGTAACTTCATTGTAAGTGTAGTCGGAGGTTTTGTCGATATGCTCATCATTTTCTCCGGGACCGCCGACCAGAGCTCCGTAAAGAACATGCTTATGCTCTCCCGTATCCTCACATTTTGAAAGTCCGGAAGCAGCTCTGTGATGCGGATATTTTACAGCATTTTCATTATAGCCCACAACATAAGCCTTGCTGTCGTTATTTTTTCCCAGGAGATATTCCATTTGTCCCTTAGCCCAGTCACTGTACTTTGTAGGCTTTCCGCCGTTGTATTTGTCATACACAAGAGCAGCCAGCTGTGCAGCAGTATTATATCTTGCTGAACCCCACTCATTTATAAAAAGGTATCCCTGCGGAGTCAGCAAACCAAGACTTCCGGACATAGCATTCTGAACCTGCTTTTCAATAGTACTCCAGAAATCTGTTATTTCATATTCATTTTTTCCGCTGAGAGTTCTGTACATATCAAGCAGTCTGCCGTTCTCCTGATCGTTGCAGGCAGCTATAAGACAAAGCGTACCGGTCCATACATCATTCCAGCAGTGAACATATGTCGGTGGAGCATAATAGTCGTTTCCGAGAAGACCCAGCGCTTCTTCAAGATAATGATCCTCCCCTGTTGCCATATAAAGCCACATTGCGCCCCAGCAGTAATCGTCTTCATATTTAGATGAAGTATAGTATCCCTTCGGTCCTTCCTCTGCCGGACATACTTCCTTTGAATTTGTCTCGGCGAATCTGAAAAGCGCCTTTGAATAATCAAGACATTCCGCAGCATAGGAAGGATCGGTATCCCTGAAATTCAGATAATTTGCCGCAAGTGAACCTGCGGTATTTGCTACGCAGTCTGTGGAAGGATTTGAAGCAGTCGCAAACCAGCCCTTTCTGTCCATGGAATCTATCTCCGGAGCATTCCAGAAGGAGTGGTCGATATCACCGTCGCCAACCTGATAACAGAAAGCGACTACATCACCATTTTCGTCGCGGAATGTGCATCGCATGAAATAATCGTTTACATATCTGAGGATCGTTTCGATATGGTCGTCCTGCCCTGTTTTCACATATGAATCCCTGAATTCATAATATCCCCAGCCGAGAGTTGAAGCGGTATAGGCTTCCGGAAGACCGAATTTAACATGGTCGCCCGCATCATGATATCCGCCTGAAACATCGGCGCACCCGTCTCCGTCCGGATCAAGCACTGATTTATAATTACTGATAAAATCCGCGGACAGGTTTGTATTCTCCGTGTCAAGCACAAGCTCCGCATCATAGGTATGGCAGTCTCCGCGCCATGTATACCTTGTGTTTTCCCCCACATCGGTCCCGCACATATTTGCATCATAGAAATACATGGAATACTGCAAAGCCTTTGCGAAATTTCCGTAATCCTCTGCCGCACTTACTTTCTGCGAAACAAAAGGCAAAGCAGGAGAAGCAATTGCCGAAGCCGTTACGCACACGCCCGTCAGAAAAGCACGGAAACGTTTAATTTTTTTCATCTGATTCCCTCCCGAAATTTTTATTTCTTTCATTACAGCATATTTTTCAGATTATGCTGTAATCTGTCCGATATGCAGGGGGCAAATCTTTGATTTGCGTATCTGCAAGGACATCAAAAAAATTATAATAGATGCTGTGCATTTATTATAGCATATTCAATATTTTTTCGCAATACTTTTAACTGTTTTCATTAAACAAGTACATAATTAAAGTAAAGTATAGTCACGTTCAAAAAGCTCATCGTAAAGCTGTGCTTTCAAAAAATCTTCCGGTACCTGTTCAATCAGTTTTGTACGGATAAATTTCTTGCTTTTCTGAGCATATTTCGGCATAAAATTCAACTTCAGGATATGACACAGCTCACGCTTCCATAAAAGCTCCATCTGCTTTTTAAGTCTGCATTTCGGATTATCCCCATGTGGTCTTACAAGCTCAACACATACCTTTTCCGCATCCTCATAAACACAGAAAATCCCCCAGTATTCCGGAATATGCTTTTCAACGCCTTTTCTGTGACTTCTTCCCACGACAACATAATTATGATCAAAATAAGCATCATAATTTTTTATCTGCATGGAAAGTCTTGAATAGGAATCCGCATCGCTCTTTATTTCAAAGCCTACAAGTCCATGCTCAGTAACTGCGTAAATATCAGCTCTCGAAGTATGTATGGGGACTTCTTCAAAGGTTCTGTGCTTTTCATAATTCTCATCCAGATACATAAAAAGCGCTTCTCTTATATCAGGATCAAGCATTCAGGTCAGCACCTCTCTTTTTCGCCCCTGTAAAAAGGACTTGATTTTTTTTTCAGTATGTGATATAATGGTAGAGCACCATACGGAGATGTATCGAAGTGGTCATAACGAGAACGACTCGAAATCGTTTTGGCGTGATGAGCGCCACGTGGGTTCGAATCCCACCATCTCCGCCAGCATCAGCCGACAAGCAAGAATTTGCCTGCCGGCTTTTTTATTTTACTGAAATAATATTGAATCCGCTTTGCAATACACATTTTCCGGGCAAAACTGAATCTGACCGGATCCCGAACGGAATATTACATGAAAATAAATCTGACATGTTTCAGGATATGTCAAATCCCATTTCTGACAGCATCTCAATATCAGACTGGATGCTGCTGCCTGAGGTTGTCAGCATATCTCCTGTGATTGTTGCATTTGCACCGGAACGGAATGCTGCCTCACCTGAATTCTCCATAAGACTTCTTCCTGCTGCAAGTCTGATATCCGCCGCAGGATTAATGTAACGGAATATGGCAACAGTCCTCAGAATATCTTCAGCAGATATTCTTTTTTCGTTTTCAAGGGGTGTACCTTTGATCGGCATAAGTGCATTGATCGGAATAGAATCAACTTCAAGCTCCGAAAGACTTATCGCCATATCTATCCTGTCTTCCCAGCTTTCTCCCATACCGATTATCCCTCCTGAGCAGATCCTGAAGCCTGCTTTCCGTGCCCGCCTGATACAGGTTATCTTATCGTTGTAAGTATGAGTTGTGCATATATTGGGAAAATTCCTCTCGGAGGTTTCTATGTTGGCATGATACATTCTTACTCCGCTGTCCCAAAGACGCCTGAACTGTTCCTCAGTAAGAAGCCCGTGAGACGCACACAAGCCAATGCTGCATTCTTTATTCATACGGCGGTATGCGGAAAGTGTCTTTTCAAAATCCTCTCCGTCAAGGCACTTTCCTGCTGTTACAACAGAAAATCTGTGGACGCCCTTTTCTTCATTGTAACGGCACTCATCAATAATTTTATCTTCATCCAGAAAGCTGTATTCATCAACCCCCGTACAGTGATGAGCTGACTGAGCGCAAAATTTGCAGTTTTCAGAACATTTTCCGCTCCTTCCGTTTATTATGCTGCAAAGGTCAACCCTGTTCCCGCAGAGTGCAGTTCTTATTTCATCTGCCCCTTTACACAGCTTTTCCGGATCTGCTGCAAGAAAAAAGCTCATGTCTTCTCCTCTTTTCAGCCTTCTTCCGCCTATTATTTCTTTTGCAAGTTCTGTAACATTAATCAAAGCAAGTCCTCCTTATCCAAAAGTTACTTCATATTCAATGAGTCTCAGATATATAACGGCTTAATTTCAGTCCTATTGTACCGATATGCATTATGTAATATTATACTTTAAAAAGCATTTTTTGTCAAACCCGCTTCCGGACAATCCAAACAGCCTGACCCAAATGCGGCAGTATCGCCCGGAGGTCATAAGTCTGCCTTTTCCGGACTTTTATGCAGATATATACGCAAAAAGAGCTGACTGAAACGGCAGCTCAATAAAAATCATTTTTCTTTTTCAATATCAGTTGGTTCAATAAATCCGGACATAATTTCACTCTCCTTTTTTACAGCTTACCACAAATATCCATAAATGTCAATTATCCTTCCTCAGCCGCAGGCTCTAAAGGAAGGGATTTTTTGCAGTAATCTGATACAGGCGGCACAACTTGCCCTTGCATGTATTTATTAAAGACAAATAAACACATTATATTTATTTTTTGAAAAAAATATATTGAACTTATCCAAAAATAAGAAACCTTTAAGGTTGAAGTGGTATAATTAAAGCATAAGAAGAAAGGACAGACAATTATAAGTTTTTATCCGGATATTACTATTGCACCTGCTGAAAATAATTTAAGGATTTATTTATTTTTACCGTAATACGTTTGTCTTTCGGAAGGGAGGAGAAATTTCTTTACAAAACATAAAACTCAATGTATTTTTGCAGTAAACTTGCTCTTGCTGCAAAAATATATACATTAAGAACAATAAGAAACTGTATATAAAATATGATCAAAGGAGGAAGCTTCCCTGAAATGCATATTTAAAATGCATCAGGACAGCAACAATATTATGATAAAGAAAAAAATTGCAGGCATTATTTCAGCTGCCGCTATTGCAATCGCATCTGTTCCGGCTATTACATCAAATGTCGGTAACAATGCTCCCATGACCGTTTATGCGTCAGAAGAATACTCCGTGCCAGACCTGAACATAGCAGGCAAAAAAGTACCCGATACAGAGAGTTTTCGCTTTGTCAACTCTATGGGCGCTGGCTTCAATCTCGGAAATACTTTTGACGCTATTGATAACACCGGAGCAGCAGAAGGGGACGCCAATATGTATATTGAAACCTGCTGGCTCAGCGACGGTGATGCAGGCGTCACTACACATGAAACAATAGACGCCATAAAAAATGCCGGTTTCACAACTGTTCGAATCCCGGTTTCGTGGCACAATCATCTTGATTCCGATTTTAATATTAATGAAAAATGGCTCAGCAAGGTAAGTGATATTGTAAACTATGCCCTTTCACAGGACATGTATGTTATTCTTAATATACATCATGACTGTGAAAAATCTTCGGGCTTTACAAATCCTGACTATGATCCTGCATGGGCATCAGGAAACAAGGACTGCTACATATATCCGGATAAGGAACATCTTGAATCATCCATAAATTATGTCACAAAAATATGGGAGCAGCTGGGTGAAAACTTTAAAAACTGCGACAAACACCTTGTTTTTGAAACTATGAATGAACCGCGTCAGGTAGGTAATATCCATGAGTGGTGGTATGCTGATGATGAGTGCTGTCACGAATCACTTGAATGCATCACACAGATAAATCAGGCGGCTGTTGATGCCATAAGAAAAACCGGAGGAAACAACAGCGATCGTTATATAATGGTTCCTGCAACATCTGCCAAAGCTGAGGCAGCAATGCAGAGCAAGTACTTCCGGATGCCGGATGACACTGCAAAAGACAGACTTATACTCTCAGTTCATGCATATGAACCATTTGACTTCTCTATGGGCAAAACAAGTGAGGGTGCACCGACAGAATTCAATGATACAATGAAAAAGTCACTTGACGATATGTTTGACACTCTTTATGTTGCGTTTGTTCAGCAGAATATACCTGTTGTGATCGGCGAATTCGGTGCCACAAACAGAAATAATACACAGGCAAGAACGGATCATACAGCATACTATTATGCCGCCGCAAGGGCAAGAGGCATAACCTGCTGCATGTGGGATAATTCCAATGCCGAGGGAGACAACGAAGCTTATCGTTTCCTTGACAGAACAAACAAGAAATTTATTTACGATTCAATTGCAGAGGCTGCTGAAAAATACGGTGCACCAAGAAGCAGCTTTTCAGGCGGTGGCGTAGATGGTGTTGTAGTGAATCGTAACTGTACGCTATATCCTGACGGAAAAGTCATGTTTCCTTCAGCGGTAGGAGACAAAGCAGAGATTTATTTTGATATCGACACAACAAAATCTCTTTGCGGCGGCGGTGCGCTTTGCTTCAATTTAAATGTAGACGGAAAGGGATACTGGATCGGCTATCCGTTCAGAGCCGGCGTCGAGTGGGATTCATCCCTGAACCAGAACATGCCGGTTCCATGTACAGTTGATCTGACGGCGCTTTCAGAAATGAACGCTGTATGCTGGTCTGAAAACAGACAGGTTACCGATTATACCGAGCTTGAAAAGCTTTCAAAAATCTGCCGGGAAAGTACAAATGCAGAAGTCCAGCTATGGTGGTCGCTTAATCTGAACTGGGGCGACAGACCTGATTCATCGGTTACAGCCGGAAAATCGGAATCTGAGGTTTCAGAACTCAAAGCGGCAGCAGCTAAAGAATGTATTGCTGTAATAAATGTCAGACCAATGAATCTTGAACTTGACACGAATATGGGGCACGGTCCATGGAACCAGACATCATCAGATGAATATACTGTTGACGACATTTCTGATTTCCAGTCCTTCCTTGTAAATAAAAAAGCATTGGATTCAAACGAAAAAAATTATGACCTTAACAATGACGGTGTATTAAATGTATTTGATCTTTGCATCATGAAACGTCAGTATATAAAGAAGCAGAACGAGGGAAGACCTGTTATCGAAGGTGAAGAAGGTCGGATTTCGGTTCAGGATAACAAAATCACATTTCAGCACGCAATAGGAAGTGAAATGATTCTTGAAGTAGAACATAAAGACTGTGTAGGAGGCGGAGGATGCATTTCATTCATCGAAACTGTTGATGATAATGAATACTGGGTTGCTTATGAATGGCAGACGAATGATACAGGTGTAGTTAAGATTGATATGACAACTCCGGACCAGGTTACCTTAAATGATATAAAGGCAGAGAAAAGCCAGAATGCAGAGCTTTATAAAAAGCTTGGTGAATTATGTATGCAGGAAAAGGAAGCTGATCTTTATTACTGGTGGGCAGCTCAGAGCTGGGGAAACAATTATCCTGATGGTACAGATCTTACAAAATATCTGACTGTAAGATCAGCACATATCACATCCCCTGCTGCCTGATAAAAATACTTTCTTTAATAATATTTCAGCCCACATCCTCCCATATATTTTTAAAATGCACGCCTTGAACAAGGTGTGCATTTTATTAAAACCGGTTTCTGTATCCTGTAAAAATTGAATAACATAAAAAAATATGATATAATTATTTTCAGAGGAGTTGATATTTATGCGTATACTTATCGTGGAAGACGAAAAAGATCTGACTATGATTTTATGTGAAGCAGTTAAAATGGAGGGGTATTACGCAGATGCTGCATATAATGGCACAGATGGTCTGTATAATGCTCTTTCGGGGATATATGACCTGATAATTCTTGATATAATGCTGCCCGAAATGGACGGAATACAGGTGTTGTCAGAAATACGCAAAAACAACATAGATACGCCTGTAATAATGCTTACGGCTAAATCCACCATAGAGGACAGAGTCAAGGGACTTGATAAAGGTGCTGATGATTATCTTACAAAACCGTTTGATATGACCGAGCTTATGGCAAGGATACGTGCTCTTTCAAGACGCAGGGAAAAGGTAATTGTTGATGAACGCATGAAATACGGAAATATTTTTCTTGATAAGGAAACATATGAGCTTTGCAGAGAAGAACAGCGTATAAAGCTTACCAAAAAGGAATATGATATCATGGAGCTTCTGATACTTAATAAAGGCAAGGCTGTTCCGAAAGAAAAATTAATTACTAAAATATGGGGTTATGATGCAGAAGTGGAATTTAATTCTGTGGAGGTATATGTTTCATTTCTGAGAAAAAAACTGAATCTGCTGGAATCATCTGTATATATTGATACTATCCGTAACAAGGGATATACAATAAAGGAGAAACAGAATGCATAATGAAATAAAGCATCTGCGAAAAAAATTCTGTATTTTGTCGGCATCCATTTCCTTTGCGGTCATATTCATAATGCTTTTCATTTTAAATCTGCTTATGAATATTGCATTCGGAAGCGAGCTTGAAGCTGCAGCTGATATTCTGAGTCAGACTGCGATAGCAAGTGTTCCGGATGTTGCTTCGGAAACTATTGTATTAAGTGAAACGTCTGCTGATGAAAACGGAAATTATATTATAGAGCGTAACCCTAAAACTATTAAAAGCATTACTGTAAATGGTGAAATAAGGTGCAGTAATGATAAGGCTGAATGGTACTGTGCAGGCGGCGGTGTATATTTCGAATATCTTTCTGATAAAGAGAAAGACAGAAAACTCATACATAAAGAATACAAATTCAACCAGGGCAATACTAAGATAGAAGTGGATTTCACAGATAATACATCATTTATATATGAGGAAAAACCATTCAGCGCGGATATTATGAATGTATCTGAAGAATGCTTTTATATTTCTCCTGTATGGTGGTCAATGGCAAGCACTTCCTACGACAATCACAATGATGATGTTATTCTTGATATAAGCAGTATAGATATACAGTATCGCGAAAATTCTTCTGCTGTACAGAATAAAAATTACAAGCCGCAAAAAAGCGATATCGTAACCATTTATCCTTCGGGCATACCATATACTCTCAACAGCTTTTTATTCTTCTACATTACAGAAGACAAACAGGGAAATATTGTTGAACTGAACAGCGGAAATACAGAATTCAGTAATGCAAAACATGATATATCGGATATAGCAGAGGACAACTCTTATCACGATATAGAAATAGGTGATCTTAAATATAAATATTTTTCTGCTGAAACAGACGAATTTAACATACACATCTTTATACACAATACACTTGCAAATCAGAGCGGAAGTATTCTGGCTATAATTTCTGTATTGTCGGGAGGCTTTGTCCTGCTGGTTGTTTTTATTCTGATTTATTTCGTTTCGGGCAAAGCGGTAAAGCCCATAAGGGATGGTTATGAAAAACAGAATCAGTTTATTTCAAATGCAAGCCATGAACTCAAGACACCTATAACGGTCATTTCAGCTACTACCCAGCTTATGAAAAAGAAATTTGGTGCAGACACTCTTCTGGGCTGCATACAGGCACAGTCGGAAAAGATGGGCAGACTTGTTAATGAAATGCTGACACTTACAAGAATCACAGACTCCGGAAGACAATTAAACGAGTTCAAGCAATTTGACCTCAGTAAAACCGTTACAAAAAATGCACTTTATTTTGAAGGCAGAGCCTTTGAGGAAGGCAAAAAAATCAAGACCGACATTCAGGAAGATATCATGTTTAACGGGATTGAAAACAAAATAGACGAACTTGTAGGAATACTGCTTGATAACGCATTAAAATATTCCGATGACGGATCAGTGATAGAACTGGAGCTTCATTCAGATAAAGAAATAATTGTGTTATGCTGTAAAAATAAGTGTCATGGATTTGATGAAAAAAATATACCTCATATATTTGAACGTTTTTACAGAGGGGACAAAGCTCATTCCGAAATGCGGGAAGGTTTCGGACTTGGTCTTGCCATAGCAGGTGAAATAGTAAATATACATAAAGGAACAATAACCGCGAAATATCTGGATAATTGCGTGATTTTTACAATAAAATTGCAGCAGATCATTTGAAAAATCAGAATTTAATTGCCTGAAAGATGAGAAACCATAGAAAAAACGGATTCCACAAAATGGAATCCGTTTTGTATTGGTACGGGTGACAGGACTTGAACCTGTGTGATTTCGCCTTAAATCCACGGTATACAGGCGTTTATTAAACT
This sequence comes from Porcipelethomonas sp., assembly GCA_051881915.1. GTDB lineage: Bacteria > Bacillota > Clostridia > Oscillospirales > Ruminococcaceae > Porcipelethomonas. The sequence continues at coordinate 34,850 of JBJEQV010000105.1, forward strand.
GAGTTGGCATTTTCAGTTGGCACTAAACAAGATTTATCCCGGATAGTCATTTTAAACACACATTTTTAGTATATTCCATTTACAATGTTGTACCATGAATTATCAGTTTTGTATAATGCTTTCAATCCTGCATGAATGTTTTTTTGAATGCTTATCATAATTAACACCAACAAGCAGAATCTCACCGGAATAATCTTTAAGACAATCCGCATACTGTTTGTTCTTTATTTGTTCGATAGCACCCTCGGCAGACATATCATATTTAAGTTCAATAATAAGTGCAGGAGAGTGACAGTTTTTTCTTGGTTTAAACACTAAATCTGCAAAGCCTTTTCCGGCTGGTAACTCACGTTCAACTGTATAGCTTTTTCTTGCAGAGTAGTAAGCGAGAGAAATAACACATGCAAGGGAATTTTCATCATTGTATTTTAAAATTGATGTGTTGTCCTGATGTACCTGCTCAATCAGTTCAGCAACTTTTTCTTCGTTACAATCAAGAGTTGCTTTCAATAATTCGTCTGAAATTTTAAGTGAGTCTGCAACCTCAGACCAGCCCATAAGCTTGATTGTACTTGCAAATTGCTCTGATATCTCATAGTTCGGAATTGAAATTTCCTTAGTGTCAAAATAATATGTCAGGTATCCAAGATGAACAAGTAGTGTCAGTACATCATCTTTTGTATTGAATGTTACCATGTCGTTGGTAAAAGTTGTGGTATCAATAGTCTTCTTTTCACCGGCAAGAAGCTGTACCACAGTATCACGCAAGCCGTCAAAATTCATCTGGATATAAACTTTCAATGCCTCGTAGGTTTCAGTAGAAGTCCAGTAATTGTCAAAATCATGACCAGTCATGGACATGACAACAGAACGGGGATTATATATCGAAATACCTTTTAAATTATATCCGTCGTACCAGCGTTTGGTTTCATCAAAGGACATGTTATACTGTGTGCACAGTTCTTTTACTTCTGATTCAGTAAAGCCCGTAAATTCAGCAAGTTCCCTTGCATTTGTCATGGATATTTCTGTAAACATATTAATCGCAGAATGTTCGCCATACTTTTTGATAGGTAAAATACCGGTCATGTAGGCAAGTGCAACATAGCTTTGATTCTTCAGAAGATTTCTAAGAAAATCAAGAT
>JBJEQV010000106.1:0-1964 GCA_051881915.1 Porcipelethomonas sp.
AAGGTGCAGAAAAATCGCTTGCTTTTGCAACTGCTGTTAACCTGTACCTGTGTCCGTCTTCAAATGTTTTCAGGACATCACTATCGTTGCTGTATCCCATTAATGAGGATACATCGCTATACCAGTTCATAAACTCCGTATCCGATGTATAAGTACTGTAGCTGCCGCAGTTATAGCATTCGTCCTCCCACATATACCCCAGCAATTCATATTCCAGAGAAGAACCGCTGAGAGCAGGCTGCTGAGGAGTTTCTCCCGGTCTTGGGGCAGTTATTGTCAAAGTTGCATCAAAATTTCCTGCCGCTGTTACTTCGGTTTTATCGGTAAGTGATATGCCCATGAGCATTGCCGCTGACATTAAAAAGCAGACAAGTCTGTTACATATTTTTCTGTTCATATTAATACCTCTTTTACTCTCTGCAAGCAGCAAGATCTTTTCATTGCTGCCAGTTGTTTCGATAAAAGCCTGTTTTTTAAAAATCATTCATGAAATTAATACCGTACCAATTTCTTGAGTACGGTATTGATTTTATCTTCATTTCTGAAACGCTGTTATTCTGCTTTTTCAAATACCATTTTTGCGCCGTCTTCTTCCATGGTAAGCTTGCCGTCTTCAACGGTATATTTAACATCTTCACCATCAGCAGTGATAACGCCGTCTTTCCATTCAACTTCCTGAGTATCTTCTTCTCCCATGACAAGTTTTCCTGTTCCGTCTTCATTCAGCTCAAGATACATTTCAGGGGCTTCCATGCCCATTTCCTTGTACATTTCCTCCATGTCCTTCATAGTCATGGTTTCGCCGTCAGTTGTCATGGAATAGAGATCATAACGGCCTGAGTCGTTTTTTCCGCAGCCTGTGAGTGTGAGAGATGCAGCAATTGCCATTGTGCATACAGCTGATAAGAGTTTGAATTTTTTCATATTGGATTCCTCCTGTGATTTTTATAACCTGTCTTCATAAGACTTTTGCATACGCTTACGAAGACGGGTTCTTATATTTTTACATTATATAATAATGCAAATAACTATAATATGTTTTTTCTAAAAATTACTGTCCAGCTGGAACATTATCATTTCGTCCCATGAATTATCTGCACGTTCCTCAACCATTGAAACGTAAATTTTTCCGTTTTTGGTCTGATTCAGACCGCTGATCCATGGATAATCCGTACCGAACAGGTCACCGTCATCTGCCTCGCCAATAAACTTTCCGTCATTATCCCAGAGTATAACACTTCTCATGTTTCCGTCAACAGCCAGTATTCCGTTATCAGTCTGAACAGCACCGGTAATTGAGCCTAAAGAACCGTCCTCCTCATCGGCAAGAGTTTTCAGATGTTTTCCGCTGTGGTCAAATACAAAAAGTTTATGTCCGCTTTCATCTGCTGCACTTCCGCTTATCAGAATGTAATCCTTTGTTATAAAAACATCACTCACCATGGAAATAATGTCTGTATCTATCGGCAGAGTATCTCTTGATACAGTTCCGTCTGCATTGATTGTCACCTTGCTTACTTCGTCAGGACTGGTAAAATATTCAACCCCAAAGCTTCCGTCACGGCTTACAGCAAACTGATCCTCAACATCAGGCGCATCAGTCTGCTTTCCGTCACGGTAAACAAGTAAAGGCCCCATAAATCCGGAAATATATACATTGCCGTTTTCATCAGATGACATATGGCTGTAATCCTCTTCCAATTCCACAGTTTCCTGTAACTGGGCCTCTGTACCGTTAACCTTGAATATGTACAGATGATAATCACTTAAAGCATACATTGTATCGCCCACAACCGCTACTCTGTTATCAAAAATATCATTCGGAAGAATGCTTTCAGAAGCAATTATCTGCTTTGCAGTCAGACTGTAGCTGCCTATGTCGGCTGTACCTGTTTCGGTTATAAGGGGTTCTCCGTCCCATGGATAAGGAGCGTCAGTTTCAGTCCCCTCCGGAAGAGTAAATT
>JBJEQV010000106.1:2064-7598 GCA_051881915.1 Porcipelethomonas sp.
TCTCCGTCCCATGGATAAGGAGCGTCAGTTTCAGTCCCCTCCGGAAGAGTAAATTCAATTGTGTTTAACACACTCTGAATATCCTCACTTTCAACATCACCTGTTATTTTAATAGTTACAGATATCTGTGAAGTCTCATCACGTGTCATAAAAATTGTATATGTTTCTCCCCAGTATTCAGTTTCAGTTTTCACAAAATCCATACCGCCTAAAGCCGTTGTATCAATTTTGCCCTCAGCATATTCCTTCAGGTCAATATCATATCCGATAATATCCCTGCGATAAGCCATAGTGTCTTCAGTGCAAATCTCAATCTCGACAGATCTTTCGACCTCATCATTACTATTCAGAGCTTTGAAAATATTATCTGAATACTCACTGTTTTCTGATGCATATTCTTCATCTTCTTTCAGTGTATCAGGAATATTTGCTTTCCAGAATGTTTTTACAACATTGTAATCAGTATCGCTTTTTGCTTCAGATGTTTCTTTAACTGATTCGTCTGTTTCCGAAACCGTTGTTTCCGCCGCTGAAGAAGATTCCTTTTTACTGCTGTTTTCTTCCTTGTTTCCGCAGGCAGCCGCTGTCAGACATAAGTTCAGGCACATAACGGCAGCCAATACTTTTTTTGCTTTCATAATAATTTCCTCCATTTCAATAATAAGTTACTCTGATGTCAGTTACTTATTTTAACTAATTAGTTTTATATATATTATCATATTATCTTCTTACCTGTCACTACCGAAAGCGGAGTTTTTCACTCACAAATACTGCTTTATTTTACAGGCTGTCCATAACAGCTGCCAGATATTTGTCTGTTACACTGCTGAACAGAAAAGCATCAATTTTCCTGTCTCGTTTTGCCTGTTTTACCTTTTCCGCCAATATGTTGTTCGCCACATCATCTACAAGAATTGCAATCTTGCATTCGGGATCGTTCTTCCTGATCTTATCACGAATTACCAGCCGTTCTTCCAGCATCCATGGGGCATATCCGGTAACCTCCATCAATAGTGCATACGGTCTGAAAGTTTTGCATCTTTCTACGGTTTTATCCGGATTTTCTGATATGATAATCTGATAATTATCCAGTTCCTGTGCTAAAATCCTCTGAAGTGCCTGTGCAAAAATACCGCTCTGCATATCCAGCATAATCTTTCGCATATTCACACCTTCCTTTTGCTTTTATTTCTTATTTATATTTTATCATGTATGTTATCAGCTGTAACTACCACATTCGGAGTTTTACAAACAATGCACAAAAAATCACCCGCTCATCAGAACGGGTGACAAAAAATTATTCATCTTTAAGCGTTGTAACAATAAGCTTGCTGTCAATGGCAGTTGCAATAAGTTCTTCCTTGTTTTTAAAGCCTCCCTTTTTCACCATTTCACGGATATGGTATCTTACACCGTCACTTGAAATCCCGAACTTTACTCCGATTTCCGCATAGGTCATTCCACGGATATAACAGCGAAGTATCTCAAGCTGTGCAGGAGATATTTCATCTGAAAACATATTCTCCATTTCTATTACCGGGGAGCAGTCAGGAAAAACTCTTTCGCCTGACAGCGTCCGTTCAATTACCTCCAGAAGCTCTTTGCTGCTGTGGTCCTTATACCAAAGACTGTCAGCACAGCCTGCTTTTGCTTTTGCAAGTATATCCGGATCAATAAGGGAAGTGATTATAACAACTTTCGTTTTTGGCCAATTCTCTTTGATACGTCTGCCGGCAGTCAGTCCCGAATGTCTGTGAAGTGTAAGTACGTCCATTAAAACCAGGTCAATTCCTTTGTAACATAATTTTTCTGCTTCAAATGCGTCGGCAACTACGTCCGTCAGATGAAATCTTTCATCAGAAGCAATAAGGTCGGCAAAGTGCTTTTGTATGTATTTGTTATCCTCTACGATAATAGTATTTATCATAATTCATAAAGTTCCTTTCCCGGGATATTAAGAATCAGTGCAAAAGCAGGTATATGGGAAATGTGCATTTCTCCGCCGGACGCTTCAACGCTTCTGCGCAGTGAAGAAAGTCCGCTGCCTTCCTCAGGTTTCTCATGAGGCGTCTCTCCGTTATTTGTGATCACAACTCTTATGATATCAGAAATCTCATGAATGCTGACCTTTACCAGATCACCTTTTGCATGGCGAATACAATTGGTAACACACTCCCTTACTGCAGCGACAATCAGATTTTCTGCCGGAGTATCTGTGGGGATATACCCGTCAAGTGTAACCTTTACTCCCATTTCAGCAGCTTTTTGCTGTACCTCTTCAAAAGTATTCCGAAACGCAGAGCGATTGCTTGAAAGATAGCTTACAGCCTCTTTTAAAGTTTCCAGTTTTGTTTCCACACTGTCCGAAGAACTGCTGATAATATCCTGTATGGTAATAAGGCTGCGTCCAAGAGTATCATGTATATAAACTTTCAAATCAAGGCTTTCCTTTTCACGGACGGTATCTTCCATGCACTCATACATTTTATTCAGCTTTTTATTTACATCTCTGAGTTTCTGATTTTCACGCTCCAGACTGATATTTTCGTTATATACATCAGTTACATCCTGTGCAGAAAGCTGCGTATAGCATTTGATTTCCGGAGCGGTCAGCATATATTTATGAAAGCGTCGTATTCTGCCGTCAGGAAACCGGAAAAGATTATCACTGCCTTTCAGAATTTCTACACCGCTTGTTTCCGGAGGATTCAGCAAGGCTGATTCCAGTTCATTCAGTGTCTGAGGGTGACTGCCAAGCAGCATAATTCCGATATCGCTCATTTTACAGTTACATAAAATAATGCGTCCGAACGAATCCGAAAAGCAAAGTCCCATGGGCAGGTCGTCTACCGCCTGCTTTATTGAAAAAGGTGAAAGCTGTTTTTTATCCCGTTTGCACTCGTTGAATATTCCGGCTCCTGACCTTATCAGCGCAAGCAGTACTGTTACAGCGATCACAGCGGCGGGCAGATGGATATTAACCGATACATTCTGATTGCACTTGACAAGGCAAGTAAGCAAAATAAGATGAATCAGGATTATGACGGAATCCAGCAAAACATGTATCACACCACGGCGGTGAAACATCTTGTATACAAATAAAGCGATACTGCACAAATCAGATAAAAATACAAGCAGTATCAAAGCCATTTGCATAGCGTGAGAAAGTGTACAGAAAGCCGTCATATTGCAACATCTCCCTCCAGCTCCAGGACAAGTACCCATTCATCTTCATAAGTGATCTGCGCATAGGGATAGGATCCTTTCAGGGGTTTCATATCATTGTCACAGTCAGCAGTAACTCTTATGCGGAGCTTGTCATTTATTACGCCAATGCTCACCATAACTGAGCGCAGGCTGTCCATTGCCAGTTCAATCGAATCCTCGAAAAAATCATATGCCAGCGTTGCGGTTTTGCCGGAAAGGTATTTTCTTTCCGTATCAATAAACATATTGCTCGTAACATTCATAAGCTTCAGAGCGTTTACGGATTCACGAAAAGCGCAGATAAGCTCTTCCTCCGGTATCTGATAATCGCTGTATTCGGACAATGCCAGATGCTTGCGTCGTTTCACAAAACTGCTCATAACGGCAATTTCAGCAAGGATAATATTGGAAGTATAAGTGTCTTTTCCGGTTTCTTCATATTTCTTTACCAGTATTGAAATTCTGTCGATCTGCTTTTGTGTTGTTTTTACGAGAATGTCATACATACGATTTTGTTCTTCAATTACCTGACGTTCCTTTTCATGCTCATATTCCAGTTTCAGAAGCGCATTGCGGTCTTTTAGCTCTTCCTGCAGTTCTTTCAGTTCAGAGCGCAGAAACAGCAGCTCGGAAATATCCTCCGTCCAGATAACGTGTCCGCCTGTTATTGACATATTATGAAGCTGTTTGCCTTCTGACAGCGTGACAGGTTCAGTTACAGCCTTTCTCATCTGTTCTTCCGGAATCGGATCAGAATGATCGGATGAATAACGGACTTTATAGTTCTCATCGACAATTTTTGCACTTATATTTACCAGAGCACCGAACAACTCATCATATTGTGAATTGGTCGGTATCAGTCTGCATTTAATAAAACTTTCCAGTATTGCTATGTATAAAAGAGAGCAGGTTATGCTCATATCTCCGGCTATCAATCTGAGTACGGGTATTTCCAGTACATACAGCAGCTGATACATAAGCATTGCACCTATGGGTATCAGAGGCAGAATGAAAAATTTTGTTTTTCCGGGAACACGGCATTTTATAAACAGAGTCACAAGCATTATCAGGGTGCAAAGAATTTCCCATCCCATCATCAGCCAGTAAAATAATCCGTATTTATAGCTGGCATCTGACATTACAGCTTCATTTTCGGGAAACCGGAATACCAGCTGGTGCAAATCATTGGTCATTACAAGAACGAAAAACAAGGTAGTTGGTATATAAAACAAATATGTCCATTCCGGCAGTTTGAAGTCTACAGGTTTTCCGACAGAAAAAGCAATTAAAAGACCGAAAAGCGGGATAAACAGAAGCGGCGCATAGTACATATACCAGATATAACGGTCTATGGCAGCATCAGTGATAATATAGTATTTCAGCGTTTTAATAATTACCCAGAAAATCATCAGACAGGATATGCACATAAGGTACTTTTTTGTCTGCTGCTGAATAATTCTGCGTTGAAGAGAAATGCACCATGCAGAAAATAATATTATATGTATAGCACTGCGGATAAACTGAGTGATTGCGATATCAATATTCATAAATCCTAATATACGGAATATGTACGCAACACCTAAAGGCAGAAGTATAGCTGCCATCGGAAGTAAATGTTTTTCTTTTTTCATATATTGAAATGTGGAATATTCCACCGCTCCTTTTATTTTTATTTATATAACAGTTTTGTGAATTTCATATTTCATACTTATTTTTCCCAGCAATCATTAATACTTCAAATGCCGTATATTCAAGCGGATTTTTTGCAATGCTGCACACACTAAAAATTGTTATTCTATAATGAAAGGGGATAGCTTAACCGAATGTTCTAAATAAGATCTTCTATCTTATTGCTATAAACGTATATCTCGGTATTCTGCCTTTTTATTAGATTATCTATGAAGACTTTGATGCACTTCCGTTTTAAGATTATGGTTATACTTCTATTTTCCTGCATTGTATTATTCATCGCTGTGCATTTATTTATTTCATTCATTATACACTATTTTTTTGTAGTTGTAAATGGATGTACTGCTTTACTTATGCATAAAATCTGCAATTGTTTTGCCGATAGCCGTTGATTTGAAATTCTGTTGATACATTTGTTTTATTGTAGTAAAATCGTACGTTGATTGCTGTATTTTTTCGTAGTGTTTATGTTTTAGTTCTTAAAGCAATAAGAGCTTTACTCTACGTTGATTGGAGTGTAAAGCTCTTTTCATAGCCTGAATATTTGTCTCGATTCAGAGACACTTCTTTATGGAGCATCACCAAAGTGTGAAGATGTGGACCAGCAGGCACTTTCATATTCAGAAATCAAGGCTCTT
>JBJEQV010000107.1:0-7551 GCA_051881915.1 Porcipelethomonas sp.
GTGATGAACATGCGCCCATTGAACCTGCATGTCTGTGTACAGGACCTGTACCGTGTGTTTCCTTCAGTCTTGAATTGTTGTGACGCTTAACAGTACCCTGGAATCCCTTACCCTTGCTTGTACCGCTGACGTCAACTGAGTCGCCAACTGCAAATGTATCAGCCTTGAGGATATCTCCCACATTAACTGATGCACAGTCTTCCAGTCTGAATTCCTTGAGTTCTTTCTTGCAGGCAACATCTGCCTTGTCGAAATGACCCTTCATCGGCTTGTTCACTCTTGTAACCTTGACATCGCCGAATCCCAACTGAACAGCTTCATAACCGTCATTTTCAGCAGTTTTCTTCTGAACAACAACGCATGGACCGGCTTCGATAACTGTTACAGGAATAACTTTTCCTGATTCATCGAAAATCTGCGTCATACCGATTTTCTTGCCGATAATACCTTTTTTCATGTATGTTTCCTCCTGTTAGGTTATTGGTTGGCGTTTTGCCAACATGACCGATGACATCCGTCATCACATTCCGCTTATGCTGCGGAATCAGGGTATCAGAAAGCTCATTATTTAAGCTCCATTACGATATCCACGCCTGCCGGGATCTCCAGCTTCTGAAGAGCATCCGTAGTCTTTGCTGTCGGTCTGATAACATCAATAAGTCTCTTATGAGTTCTCATCTCGAACTGCTCACGGCTGTCCTTATACTTGTGAACGGCTCTGAGGATTGTGATAACCTCTTTGTTTGTCGGGAGCGGAATAGGACCTGATACTCTTGCACCGCTTCTCTTTGCTGCTTCAACAATCTTTGCTGCAGCTGCGTCCACTGTTGCGTGTTCATAACCCTTGATCTTGATTCTGATCTTTTCGTTGACTGCCACTTTTATCGCCTCCTTAGGTCTTAGTATTGGGGGCCGGTAATGAAACACCTGACAATAAAAAAGCCCGAATCTTCTGATTCGGGTTACTGACATAAAGACACAATTACAGACTTCAGGCTTTTAGGGTCATAGCCTTCGGTCAGATCACTAACTGTGCTCGGTATTTCAGTCGCCCGGTTTTAAATCGGACATACTCCACGGAAATTACCCGACATACCGCCGGCAACCTTCCGCTTCAACGCATATCTGTTGCAATCACGCCTGTATATTATACCATATACATATACCAATTGCAACAGTCCGGGCAAAATAAAATTGTAAATTTTTTGTTAACAAATAACCGTATTTTAATTTTCCGTTCCTGCGGACACAAAATCCTCCGGATCAAGGAATTCTCCGTCTTCCCTTATCTCAAAATGACAGTGATTTCCGGTCGAATCTCCCGTTGAGCCGACAGCAGCGATCAGATCACCTGAAGAAACATAATCGCCGGCAGATACAAATATCTCGCTTGCGTGGCCGTAAAGGGTGACATACCCGCTTCCGTGATTTATCATAACATAGTATCCGTAACCGCCGTCATTCCATCCCGCCTCGGCAACAACACCGCCTCCCGAAGCATATATCTCCGTTCCGCAGGGCGCGGCAATATCCAGTCCCTTATGATTTCTGTCGCTTATAAATGTATCGCTGATATATCCCCCGTCAACAGGCCAGATAAAGGAGGGATCAAACTCATCCGTATCGGGAATGCTTTCGCAGGAAAGCTCCGCTTCATCAGCTGTATCACCGTCAACCGTTTCAGCTTCCCTGAGTATCCTGGAAACCTCATTCCCGTCAACATAGGTAACACTGTATTTTTTTATTTGCCGCACGCTTCCCGGTTCAGTGAAAAATCCCCCTGTGGGCACAGATTTCTCCTCAGTTTCTTCGCATACATATCTGACAGGAAGAACCGAAACCGTCTCTCTGACCTTAACGGATCCGACATTTTCACTCTCAATATCAGGATTAAGCTCCTTCACTTCATCAACACTCATGCCGAATTCTTCAGCTATTTCCTCCGCTGTTGCATCCTCAACCCTGTATTCGGAAACGATCTCCTTTTCACCTGCAAGAAATTCTGTCATCGTTTCCTCATCGACCAGTGCCTCAGCACGATAGACACCCGGTTTAAGGTCAGTTTCAACGGCATAGTCCGCTTCAACAATATTTTCTTCGCTCAGATACTGGTCAATAAGAGCATCGAGCTCCTCCTCAACATACTCCTTATTTTCCACCGCACCAACAAATTCGTCATTAACATAAACTCCGCACGCCTCAACAAGTTCTGCACCCGGATTTTCCGACGCTGCGGCAATCTCATATACAGGCAGAGAGGTTTCAATGTAATCATTCTCATAAAGCTCTGCTGCAATTCCGCAGAGCTCAGGATCACTTCCGTATTCAAACGCGGCTCCATACTGTATTTCCTCCGCCCAGCACACTGCTCCTGCCACAAGCATTGACGCAAGCATGGGCGCAGTGCAGTTCATAATAAGATGATAAAACCCTGATCTGCGGCTCTTATCGGAAAGACTTCTGTTTTTTCCGATATTCATGCGTTTCATTATAACAGCTCCTTTCACGGCGTCCCTTTCATTATATTAACAACGAATTACAATTATTACAATTCAGTTACACCGTAAAGCTATTATAACAAGTAAACAACAAAACACAAGTCGTTTTGTATACATTTTCCAGACAGCGACAATATTTTGTCACTCTGCACAAAACACGCCTGTATTTTTTATTTCATATGCCAGGAATAATCAAGCATTTCGACAGAATAATTTTCTATCGCTTTGAGAAGCGGAAGCACGTCCTTTCTTGCCTGCGGCAGATTATGCTCCTTATAATTTCCGCATTCTTCCTCAGAACAGCCCGGAATCCTGTCATCATAACCGGAAATAAAAGTATACGCTTCGCGCACAAGTCTTATCGCCGCTTCATGGCTCAGTCCTCTCGTAAGCAGGTAAAAGCCTGTTCTGCAGCCCATAGGACCCACATACACTATTCCCTTTCCGAATTCCGAGCTTCTTGCATACGTTGCAAAAAGGTGCTCGATGGTATGCATTGACGCCGTCTCAAGGTAAACACCTCCGTTGGGCTTCACCATTCTTATATCGTATGTAACAATATCGCCGTCAACCCTTGAAATATACATTCCCACATTGATTTTTCTGTGATCCACCTGAAAGCTTGCAATTTTCTCCATTTTAATTTCTCCTTTACTTCAGCAGATTTTTCATGTCCTCCCTTATGGGAGATTCAACTTTTATATTCATACCCGAAACCGGGTCTTTAAAACTTAACTTTCCGCAGTGAAGCGCCTGATTATTTATTGCGGATGTATCTCCGCCGTACATATCATCTCCGGCAAGAGGATGTCCGATATGTGAAAAGTGTACTCTTATCTGATGCGTTCTTCCTGTTTCAAGAGTTATCTCCAGCAGAGTAAACCTGCCGCCGGACTCAACCGCCCTGTAATGGGTAACTGCTCTCTGTCCGTCCTCCCTGACAGTCCTCTTTATAATGGAATCGCACTCCCTTGCTATCGGCAGATCTATCGTTCCGCTGCCCTTTATTTCCCCCTGTGCCACAGCATAATAAACCTTTTTGACGCTGTTTTGCAGACGGCTTGCCGAATAGGCGTTCTTTGCAGTCAGACAAAGTCCGGAAGTATCCTTATCCAGGCGGTTGACCGGACGAAATGTGAGACCGGGATATTTTAATGCAAAAAAGTTGCCCAGCGTGTCGCCCTGATGCTTTATGGAAGGATGAACCGGCATTCCCACAGGTTTGTCAAACACAGCAAGGCTCTCGTTTTCAAATACGACCGGTACTTCAAGTCCGCATGACGGTTCCAGAAATTTTGCGTCCTCCGTTTTCAGTATTATAACATCTCCGGGAAAGACTCTGTCGACCGTCCTTATAAGGACGCCGTTTCTTGTAATGCCGTTTTCTGTTCGCCTGAGCTTTGAAAGAAGCCTTTTTGATACTCCCCTGCCGCTTACAAGAAAATCTTTCAGAAGACACTCACGGTCTGCCGTAAATTTAAGTTCTCCCACTTTCAGCCTCCTCAGAAACAAATAGCGCCGCCGACATAACTGCTCCGGGAAGAACAAAAGGAACAGTCACCACCGGAAGCATTGCAGGCAGATAGCTGAGCATCAGCTTCACAAAATCGCCTTTTCTGCCTTTCATAAGCCTTGCCGACATTCTTACCGCCTTAAAGGCCCCCATATCGGGATGCATTATAAACAGAAACGGAGCAGCCGAAACCGACGCGGCATTTCTGATAATAAGTCCCAGGAGAAAAAAGCCTGCTGCAATAAGCTGAATGCAGACAAACAGCATAATCTCCTGTTCCGTACTCCGGCAGGCACAGCTGAAAGAAAGCCATGCCCCGAGCCAGCACAGTCCGCACGGTATCAGCGAAAGAAAACCGGTTATCCACATAACGGCATAAACAGCTGCCGCACGGACGTTGAGTCTGAGCCCCGAATAGATCTTCAGGATATTGCCGTTGTCCTCACCGCCGGCAGTCTGCCAGTACCACCAGAACACCCCGGTCAGCAGCGGGACCATAAACACAAAGCAGAGAACATGTCTTACAGCAGAGAAAACCGCACCCATGACCCCGCCTCCCGCCACAAGGTCGGAAAGGCTGCTCCCTCCCAGATAAACCATTGCGGACGCAAGCATAAGGTCAGCCGCTTTGAAAATAAGGAAAACTATGATAAGGGCAAATGAAACCACAAACCCTTCAGCATATCTTCCTTTAAGGATCTCTTTCGACTTTTTTCTGTATTCCTCTGTGCTCATAATTATAAGGACTCCTGTCTTTGACTTTTCCGTCTGTTCAGACGGTATGTATCATTCCTTATAATAGGGTACTCTGCCCAGTATCTCAAATGCCTGTGACTGCTGCCACATCTGAGCAGTCGCTATTATCTCAAATCCTTCTCCCGGCTCACAGGTAAGCTCCTTGGGATCAATCTTCGGAAGTCCGAACGCCGAAAGGATATTCGTTATTACTCCGGAATGAGTAATAACAGCACAGTGAGTCAGCTCTTCGCTCATCATATCCATGATAATTTCGTGCATTCCCTTGTAAAGCCTGAGGATCATCTCCTCCATGCTCTCGCCGCCCGGTGCTCTTTTGTCAGGGGATTTTCCCCTGAGCCACTCCTTGTAATCCTCTCTGTCAATAAGCTCATTTACGCTTTTTCCGTCAAATTCCCCGAAGTCAAGCTCTGTCATATTTTCAACTATCTGGACTTCTCTGTAAGGGAAAAGAATTCCTGCCGTTTCGGTGCATCTTTTCATGGGACTGCTGTAAACCCTCTGTACTCCGGGATAATCAAACTCATCCATTTTGCTGACAAGCTGACTCATACCCTTGACCGACAGGGAATAATCACTGCGGCTGCCTATGTAGATACCCTTATCATTGGCTTTCGTAAGACCGTGACGGATAAGGCTTATTCTGTATCCTTTCATTGCGCTTCCTTTCTGCCTTTACCCGGCAATACTTTTTGTATAAATAATTTATAGTTATTATGCACTAAAAAAACCCTTCAAATTCGCCATATACATAGAAATTACAAATTTCCGCAAAAATAACGGCGAAATATTCTGTAATAATGCCACTTACTTTTTTATACAGACTGTTATATAATTAAAATTAGTATTTTTCAGAACATTTTTCTGAAAGGAGAAAAAAATGAACTCAGATTTCCCCAGGATCATAACTCTTCAGCGAAAAGAGCGAAAAATAAGTCAGAAACAGGCAGCAGCTGATCTGGGAATATCACAGGCTCTGCTTTCCCACTATGAAAAAGGCATAAGGGAATGCGGACTGGATTTTCTCATAAAGATCGCCGACTACTATAATGTTTCCTGCGATTATCTTCTCGGCAGAACATCTTCTCCATGCAGTTCTTTTCCGGACAGCTGCGTTCATACAGAAAACAGCGCCCATAAACTGAAGCTTATATCGGATTCAGCTGAAACAGTCATATCTGTTTCGGAAAAATACGGGAGCCGCGATATGACTGACAGCGTTACGGACCTGATCATGACAACACTCTATAAATTGTTCCGTATAATTTTCAGTTCCGACCCCGAAAACGATCAGACGCTTTTCAGGATCTCCGAAAACTGCTCAGAAAATTTTTCCGATTGTCTGATATCTAGGAACACTGCCATGCTGAAAAAAACGGGAGATCACAGTCCTGTTCCGGTAAAATCGTCAGCTCTTGCAGAAGAATTCCCCGGAGCGTCCTCCCTGCTTTCTCTTATACGCAATACGGAAGAAACCATTATAAGAGAAATCCCCGGAGCCGACAGAATATAATATCTATTATAACATTTTTTCATCGGAAATCAAATGTTTTTTCAAAAAAAATAAAAATAACCGCGCCTGTACAGTTAACGTTTCCGGAAATCAAACGGCATTAATTGTTACAGCGGCAGAATGGAGATCAATATGAAAAAAGCAGTAACACTCATTACAGCAGCAATCCTCTGCATTATCTGCTGCTCATGCTCAGAAAAAAAGAGCAGCGAGGAGATCTTTGAGGGATTCAGAGACTCTGCCCTGACAAACGATACAGAAAACGAATATTACATACGCATTTCCGAAACCTCGGCAGGAGTACACACACTGAAGGAAGCGTCCAAAACCGGAAATGACTGCGCCTTTATGGAATCCTGTACAGACGGCTCAACAAGGTTTTTCAGAAAAGGAAAATACATTGTTTCTTCAGCCGAAACCTTCTATGTCAAAAAGGAGACCAAAGCCGAGTGGACTGACTTCGGATATGACAGTATAGCTGTCAGATATGACAAGGTTTATAATGAACTGCTGAAGACCGATTCATTTACTGTGGAAAAGAAAAAAAGCGATGATGAGGAAGCGCCTTACAAAATAACAGCAAAATATGATATTGATTCACTTGACACAAAGGCACTGTTCAGCAACAGCGGAAATTACGGTTCCGTCACAATAACATTCCTCACGGATAAAAGCGGAGAGCTTTATAAAAACATAACTTTAAACTGCCAGTATGACTATAACAGTACCATATACATTTACTCTGTACAGTTCGGTGCGCCGAACGAGCCTGACAGTGAGGGAAACAATGGTCAGCGCCCCATCGACATAAAGAAAATATTTGAAAGCAATACCCAGACTGCTGAATCAACATAAAACAGTTCAGTCTTCGTTTTTGATAAAATTACGCTGTCTCACAAGGCAGCGTATTTCATTATACGGACTTAATTGTTTTCCTGTACGTGTACTGCATTTGAAAAAGAAAATAAATTCTCTATTGACATTATATAAACAATATGATATAATGTTTTTGTTGCTGTTTTAGCTCAGCAGGCAGAGCACTTCCTTGGTAAGGAAGAGGTCGTCGGTTCGAATCCGATAAACAGCTCCACATAAGTGTCGTATTCATTAGATTTACGGCACTTATTTTATTTTTTAATTAAATATTGATAGCAGTATGATAGCAATATACAATACTATTATGTATAAGTTCTGCCCTCTCCTCTTTTACTATCCGAAAAAGTATGATATAACACAAGTATCGACCAAAGTCGAAATAAAATTTAAGAAGA
>JBJEQV010000108.1:0-35625 GCA_051881915.1 Porcipelethomonas sp.
GAGGGCGCTATGCCGCAGACAAGATTCGTTCTTTCAAAGGCTCTTGAAATGAACCACAAGATCATTATCGTTGTAAACAAGATCGACCGTCCTGATGCGCGTCTTGACGAGATCGGTGATGAGATACTGGAGCTTCTGCTTGATCTTGACGCAAATGATGATCAACTTGAAAGTCCCGTTCTCTTCTGTTCAGGCAGGGCCGGTACTGCTTCCCTCAGCCAGTACGAGGAGGGCAAGGATCTCACTCCCCTTTTCGACACTATTATAAACTATATCGAACCTCCTGCGGGCGACGAGGAAGGTCCTCTCCAGATGCTCATTTCGTCCATTGACTACAACGAGTATGTAGGACGCATAGGTATCGGACGTATTCAGAGAGGAAAGGCAAAGGTCAATCAGAACGTTACAGTATGCAACCACCAGAATCCTGACAAAAAGGCAGTCAACGCCAAGCTTGTTTCCCTTCTTCAGATACAGGGACTCCAGAGAGTTCCGGCAGAGGAGGCTAAAGTGGGAGATATTGTATGGGTAAGCGGTATCGAGGGTATTACTATCGGTGACACTGTCTGCGCTCCCGAATGTCCGGAGGCTATTCCCTTTACAAAGATAAGCGAGCCGACAGTTGAAATGACTTTCTCCGTAAACGACTCCCCGTTTGCAGGCAGAGAGGGAAAATTCGTTACTTCCCGTCAGCTGAGAGAAAGACTTTTCAAGGAAACTCTCAAAGACGTTTCCCTGCGTGTTGAGGAAACGGAAAATACTGATTCATTCAGGGTTGCAGGACGAGGCGAAATGCACCTTTCCATTCTTATTGAAAATATGCGCCGTGAGGGTTACGAGCTTTCTGTTTCCACTCCGAGAGTTCTTTTCAAAGAAGACGAAAACGGAAACAAGCTTGAACCTGTTGAAAGACTTGTTATCGACGTTCCGGAGGAATGCGTGGGCTCAGTTATGGAAAAGATGGGTACAAGAAAGGCTGATATGCTGGAAATGCACCCTCAGGGCTCCAGAATGAAGCTTGAATTCCTTATTCCTTCAAGAGGTCTTTTCGGTTACAAGGGCGAATTTTTAACAGATACAAAGGGCGAGGGAATTATGTCAAGCGTGTTTGACAGCTACCAGCCTTACAAGGGAGAGATTCCGAGAAGAAACACAGGCTCTCTGGTTTCCTTTGAAACGGGAGAAGCCGTTACCTACGGTCTTTATAACGCCCAGGAAAGAGGCTCACTCTTTATCGGCGCAGGCACTCCTGTTTACGAGGGCATGATCGTTGGGGCTTCTCCGAAGACTGAGGATTTAGTCGTTAATGTCTGCAAGAAAAAGCACCTTACAAATACCCGTGCAAGCGGTTCAGATGACGCACTGAGACTTGTTCCTCCGAGACGTCTGAGCCTTGAGGACAGCCTTGAATTCCTTGCAGATGACGAGCTGCTTGAAGTTACTCCCGAAAGCATAAGAATAAGAAAGAGAATTCTCAGCAACACTCTCAGAGCAAAAACAAGAGCTAAACAATAAATTTTTCCTTTATCAGGCATAAATAAAAAGAAGAAGCGTATTTGCTTCTTCTTTTTTTGCTTTTTTTGCAGTTTTGCAGAGACAGACGCCGTATTCACTTTATGAAAAAGTAATAAATAAGCCCGTAAATTACCGACGCGGCAGTTCCGTAAAGAATAACAGGACCTGCGATAGTGAATATCTTTGCTCCGACCCCAAGAATAAAGCCCTCTGTTTTGGACTCTATTGCAGGAGAAACCACTGAATTTGCAAATCCGGTGATGGGAACAAGCGTACCTGCACCTGCATGCTTTGCAAGCTTTTCGTAAAGTCCCAGACCGGTGAAAAGTGCGCTCAGAAATACCAGTATGATTGATGTCCATGTGCCGGCAGCTTCCTTTTCAAGACCGAAGTGCTCAAAAATACTCAGCAGAACCTCTCCGAAGGTACAGATAAGTCCGCCGATAACAAATGCAAACGGAATGTTGATCCAGCTTTTTGAATTGGGCGATGCCTGCTTGCTCATTTCGCTGTATTCCTGTGGTGTTACCATTGCCATGACCTCCTTTTTACCGCTGAATGGCGGTATTTACTTTATATTTTTTGTAATATACGCTCTTTTATACATAAATCAGAAATTTATTCAATATAATTTCATTGAAACCATTTTTGAATGGAGGAAATTTTCTTGAGCAGCATTAAAGAAACCGCAGAAAAATACCGTGAAGAAATGATGAGGCTTTACGGCAGCAGAATTTCTTCTGCCGATAAACAGGAAGCCAATGAAACCAGCGGAGAAAAACCGCCCCAAAGAGAATCCCTCGAAAGCAATGAGGAAAAGCCGCCCGAAACTGAAAATATACTTCAGGACAGCATTGAAAGCCGGTATCCTCCGCCGGAGATCCCGGATTTCATAAGGGGATCTGCTGAAATTCCGGAAAGCAGTACAGAATATGCCGGACCCATAATGGAAGATACTGCGAAAATTACAGTCCATGAGCCTGCATCTCAGCCCGTTCCCTTGCGGCAGATCAGTCCCCTGCCCGAAGCTGACGCTTACGGGTATCTGAAGGTACAGGTAAGAACGGGAGACGGAGGTATACCCGTACCGAATGCGGCTGTTACAGTTTCAAGAATGATCGACGGAAAAGAAGTGATTTACAGATTATCCACAACTGATATAAACGGAGAAACGGAGGTCATAAAGCTCCCGACTATTAAAATGACCAGAAATCCCACAGTTCCTGCCGACTATGAACAAAGCATAAAATATGACGTGTCCGTCTATATAAAGGATTTCTTCCGGGAGATAAGCACCAACGTTCCGATTTTTGAAAATATAAGCTCCGTTCAGACCTTTAATCTTATCCCCCAGCCGTTTGCTTTTGAACAGAATGACACACTGATTTTCAGAAATACCGAACCGGAGATCTAAGGAGGAAAGCATGACAGGAACACCTTATATTCCGGAGCAGATCATTGTTCATCTTGGAACTCCTTCTTCGGATGCAGAAAATGTTACAGTGAATTTTCCCGACTACATAAAAAACGTAGCCAGCAGCGAAATTTTTCCCACATGGCCGGAAAGCGCCCTCAGAGCCAACATATATGCGATAATAAGCTTTGTGCTCAATCGGGTTTATACTGAGTGGTACAAGGTCAAGGGGTATGATTTCGACATTACCAACACCACTCAGTACGACCAGAAATATATCCACGGCAGAGAGATATTTGAAAATATAAGCCAAATCGTTGATGAGATCTTCAACAGCTATGTTGTGAGACAGGGCAGCATCGAACCGCTTTTTACGTCCTTCTGCAACGGCACTACCGTCACATGCGACGGACTTTCCCAGTGGGGGACAGTAAGCCTTGCCGAGCAGGGCATGACTCCATACGAAATATTGCAGCATTATTACGGAGATGATATCGACATAGTAAGAAATGCGCCGGTTATGACAAACACACCGTCCTACCCCGGATTTGAGCTTTCCGCAGGCATGGCAGGAAACGAGATCAGGACCCTTCAGGTACAGCTGAACAGGATATCAAGAAATTACCCTGCTATCCCCAAAATAGACCAGGTGGACGGAGTTTACGGCGGTGCAACGGAAAGCGCAGTAAGGGAATTTCAGAAAATCTTCGATCTTCCTCAGACAGGCGTTGTAAACGAGGCAACATGGTATAAGATCGCCTATATTTACATAAGCGTCAAAAGGCTTTCTGAGCTCAATTCCGAGGGTCTGCGTCTTGAGGATGTGAAAAAGCAGTTTACGATCGACCTTGTGCCCGGAATGCAGTCAATAGAGGTAAATGTACTGCAGTATCTGCTTGCGGTTGTGGGCGCATACTACATGGCTGTAATGCCTGTTGAGATAACAGGCTTTTACGGCGAACAGACGGAAAACTCCGTAAGATCATTCCAGCAGGTGTTCGGTCTTCCGGTCACGGGAACTGTTGACCGTGCTACATGGGAGGATCTTTTCAGAGCGTATGACGGTATTGTCCGGTCCATTCCTGTATCGGACGGCGGAGATGTTATCCTGTTCCAGGGCAAATTCCTCAAAGAGGGCATAACCGATCCTTCTGTCAAGATACTTCAGCAGTATCTGACCTTTATAAGCCAGAGCTATCCCGATATTCCGCCTGTTGAGGACACCGGATATTTCGGACCTAAGACAAGGGAATCCGTTCTGGCGTTCCAGAAGCAGTTCGGACTTCCTCAGAACGGTGTTGTGGGAGCTTATACATGGGACAGCATTGCAGGAGTATATTCCGATCTGAAATTCGGCTTTGACAAGCGTCCCTATCAGAATCCCGGGTATGTAATAAAATAAATGGAGGGAAAAATATGGCTTTTACAAATGAACAAAAGAGAAAACACATAAAAGAAATACAGAGGTATATTTATAATATATCCCATTTCAACAAAAGAATACCCATGATCGTCCCCGACGGTATTTACGGTCCTCAGACAGCTGCGGCAGTAGGCTCCTTTCAGAGGGAATACGACCTTCCCGTGACAGGTGAAACGGACGACGTGACATGGAAAAAGCTCGTGCAGGTCTATTTTGATTTCAATAATGACACAGTGCTGCTGGAGGTCTTCCCGAAGGATTTCGAGCTGTTTCCCGGGGATGAGGGAATAATCGTATACATTATCCAGACCATACTGGAAGCGCTGAGGAGGCGTTTTGACAACATTCCTGCCATTGTGATAAACGGCGTATACGACAAGGATACGCAGAATGCCATAAGCACATTTAAGGTCATTGCGGGACTGGAAAACAATCATCCCGGAATAGATACGGAAACATGGAACAGAATGGCCTCGGGATTCAACATGATGGAACACAATAAAAAACAGTAAATTTTTCTTGACATTTTTTTACCGTTGTTATAAAATTGATAAGGTACTATTATAATTTCAGGCGGTGAAAAAATGAAGCTAAATACAAATAATGAAAGACGAAATCAGTTCCTTGCTGCCGCTGTATGCGCTCTGCTTATGGCTGTAACGGGTATGAGTGATTCTCTGAGAGGCGTTTTTGCTCCGGTTTTCAAGGATGAATTTTCGCTTTCAAAAACTCAGGTTTCCATGATTATTTCTGCAAGCTATCTTGGAAATCTGATTTTTCTGTTTATAGGTGGAAAGCTCCTTGATACCTTTGAAAAGAAAAAGGTCATGATGGGGACTCTCATTTGCTGGATGGGTGCACTGCTCACCTATTTCCTCACCAGAAACTACTATGTTCTGCTTCTGGGAATGATATTTTCAATGGGAGCTTCAACACTCCTTTCCACAAGTGTTAATATTATAACTCCCCTGCTGTTTCTGTCCCCGGGATTCATGACGAATATTTTCAATTTCGTTCAGGGAGTGGGCATCAGCGGCGGACAGAACTTAGCGGCGGCGTTTGCTGACGGGTTCGGCGCATGGCAGATCATGAACATTGCAATGTTCGCAGTAGGAGCAGTTATTTTTATCGGTCTGCTGTTTATAAAAATACCGGGAAGCAATGCCGATAACTCACAGCCTGCTTCCTACATAAGCATAATAAAAAACCCTGCTTTTATATGGCTGTTCCTTATGTTCGGGTTCTACTGCATCCCTGAACACGGGCTTCAGAACTGGCTTCCTACATACGCTTCCGAATATCTTGGATACAAAGCCT
The DNA here is from genome assembly GCA_051881915.1 of Porcipelethomonas sp. Lineage (GTDB taxonomy): Bacteria > Bacillota > Clostridia > Oscillospirales > Ruminococcaceae > Porcipelethomonas. The sequence goes on from JBJEQV010000108.1 coordinate 5,670, forward strand.
CTCAGGGCGCTCTGTTCACGGGAATTTTCTTCGGACTTATTACAGCAGGACGTCTTGTTTTCTCCTTTATCGTAAACAAAATCGGTCCGAAAAAGAGCATAGGGATATTTACAACGATCTACTCGGCTTTATATATCATCGGTATTGCAGGCGGCAGAAAAGGCGTGTTCATACTCTGTCTTTCAGGTCTCGGATGCTCCATCATCTGGCCTACTTTCATCTATCTGCTCCAGCTTTATTTCCCTGTTCAGGCAAGAGGAAAGGCAGTGGGACTCATAACAGGAGTCGGAACGGTTTTTGACATCGGATTCAATGCAGTTTTCGGTGCACTCACGGAAAAAATCGGCTTCGGTATAAGCATTTACATTCTTCCGGTCTGCTCAGTTCTCTTCGGAGTCTGCTTTGCAGTACTGCTCAGAAGAGGAAAAATCGTATCGCAGTAAGGCAAAAGGGATTTGACATTTAAGAAAAAATCTGATAAAATTAATATATAACCGAGCAGCAGAAGCGTAAGTCCAGGATTCTGGATTTACGCTTTTTTTATTTTTGAAAGTGAGGTAAATATGGAAAAAGAAAAAAACAATAAAATGAGGACCGGAAGGATAAACAGGATTCTTCTGTCTATGGGGATACCCATGATCTTATCCATGGCTCTCCAGGCTGTCTACAATATCGTTGACAGCGCCTTCATTTCCAACATGAAAGAAAACGGCGAAGCCGCCCTGAACGCTCTTACACTCTCCTTTCCTGTACAGATGCTTATGGTGGCAATAGGAATAGGCACCGGAGTAGGCGCCAACGCTCTGGTTTCAAGATGCCTCGGACAAAACGACAGCGAAAAGGTCAGCAGAACCGCCGGAAATGCTGTTTTTCTCGGAATCATAATCTATGCTGTGTTCCTTTTGTTCGGAATTTTCTGTGTGGACTTTTACGTGAATTCACAGACTGACAATCCCCTTATAAAGGAATATGCAGGCAGCTATCTGAAAATATGCTGTACCCTGTCCTTTGGGATAGTATTTTTCGCTGTATTTGAAAAGCTTCTCCAGTCCACAGGACGTTCCCTTTATTCCACTATTGCACAGGTTGCAGGTGCTGCTGTAAACATTATCCTTGACCCTGTTATGATCTACGGCTGGCTTGGTTTTCCGGAAATGGGCGTTAAAGGAGCGGCATATGCAACAGTTATCGGACAGATCGTTTCCTGCACTCTCGGACTTGTCTTCCACCTTATAAAGAACAGGGAGATCAAAAACGCTGTCAGATACATCAAGCCGTCCGGAAAAATAATAAAGGAGATCTATGCTATCGGTCTTCCTGCTATTATAGCGCAGGCTCTCATGTCCGTCATGACATACCTGCTTAATATTATCCTCGGCAGGATCAGCGAAAACGCTGTTACAGCCTACGGTCTCTACTACAAGATACAGCAGTTCGTTCTCTTTGCAGCTTTCGGTCTGAGAGACGCGATCACTCCTATAGTCTCCTTCAGCTACGGAATGAAGAGCAAAAAGAGAGTGTGCGACGGAATAAAGTACGGTATGCTGTACACACTTATTATTATGTTTGTCGGACTTGCAGCACTTGAAATTTTTGCTGTTCAGATTTCGGGTGCTTTCGGACTTTCAGGTGAAACAAATAATCTGTGCATAAGCGCTGCAAGGATAATTTCCCTGAGCTTTGTTTTTGCGGGCGCCAACATAGCCTTCCAGGGTATCTTCCAGGCTCTTGACAGCGGCAGGGAATCCCTTGTTATCTCCCTTTGCAGACAGTTCCTGTTTGTAGTCCCCATAGCATGGCTTCTCTCAGAGCTTGTGATAAAAAAGAATGCCGGTTCATGGATTATCTGGTTTACATTCCCCTTTGCAGAGCTTGTTTCTGCGATGATCGGATGCGTTTTCCTGAAACGCATATTCAAAAGAAAAATCGAAACTATATAAAAATAAGCCGCTCTAAAAAGAGCGGCTTTAACTTTCGTTTATCAGATCTGTGCAGAATAGTTGGGAGCTTCCTTTGTGATATAAATATCATGAGGATGGCTTTCTTTAAGACCTGCACCGGTTATTTTTACAAACTGTGACTTTTCGTGGAGAGTAGGAATATCAACACATCCGCAGTATCCCATACCCGAACGAATACCTCCTACAAGCTGGAAGATAGTGTCTGAAACAGGTCCCTTGTAAGGAACACGTCCCTCTACTCCTTCGGGAACAAGCTTCTTTGCGTCCTCCTGGAAGTATCTGTCCTTTGAGCCGCATGCCATAGCGCCAAGGCTTCCCATTCCTCTGTATACCTTGAAGGAACGTCCCTGGAAGATCTCTGTGTCTCCCGGAGCCTCTTCACATCCTGCAAGAAGCGAACCCAGCATAACAACATTTGCACCTGCTGCAAGAGCCTTTACAATATCTCCGGAATACTTGATACCGCCGTCTGCGATAACAGGGATATTGTGCTTCTGTGCAACCCTTGCAACATCGTAAACAGCTGTGATCTGAGGTACGCCGATACCTGCAACAACACGGGTGGTACAGATAGATCCCGGACCGATACCGACTTTAAGACAGTCAGCACCTGCTGAAATAAGATCCTCAGCAGCTTCGGCAGTAGCGATATTTCCGGCAATGACCGGTATATGCGGAAATTCTGCCTTAACCTTCTTTACACATTCCATGATGTTTCTGCTGTGGCCGTGTGCAGAATCAAGAACCAGAACGTCAACCTGTGCGTCAATAAGTGCTCTTGCTCTGTCCAGAACGTCCTTTGTGACACCGATAGCAGCGCCGCAGAGAAGACGGCCGCTCTTGTCCCTTGCAGAATTCGGGTACTGTATTGCCTTTTCAATATCCTTTATAGTAATAAGTCCCTTTAGATATCCGTTTTCGTCAACCAGCGGGAGCTTTTCAATTTTATGACTGCGGAGGATTTCCTGAGCCTGTTTGAGGGTTGTTCCGATCGGAGCGGTAATAAGATTTTCCTTTGTCATTACGTCGCCGATCTTCATATCGTAGTTTGAAATGAATCTCATATCCCTGTTTGTGATGATACCTACAAGCTTGCCCTTTTCATCAACTATCGGAACACCTGAGATCTTATATTTTCCCATAAGCTCATCTGCATCATGAACGAGTCTGTCGGCTGTAAGAGAAAAAGGATTTACAATGACTCCGTTTTCTGAACGCTTGACCTTATCTACCTCATCCGCCTGCTTTTCGATTGACATATTCTTATGAATGATGCCTATGCCACCCTCTCTTGCAATAGCAATTGCCATCTGGGCTTCTGTAACAGTGTCCATAGCGGCGGTCATGACCGGTGTTTTGAGCATGATATCACCGGCAAGTCTTGTGCCGATATTTATCATATTCGGAGTAACATCGGATTTAGCAGGAATAAGAAGTACATCGTCAAAGGTCAGACCTTCTTTTAAAAATTTACTCTCACTTAGCATTATAAATCCTCCTTAATATATGAATAAAAGCCGCCAATTTTTACAGTAAAAAATTAAAGCTGACTTTATCTTTCTAAAAATATTCTTATATATTATGATACTCTTTTTTTACATTTATGTCAAGTATTTTTCTATTTTTTTAAATATTATTACACGTTTTTTTATCGGTAAAAAACAAGAAGATCCGGGACTGGAATCCCGGACCTTTTTCTTTATTTTATAACGTCTGTTCCCATGAACGGAACAAGTGCCTGCGGTATGGTAACGCTTCCGTCTGCGTTCTGGAAGTTTTCTAAAATAGCCGCAACAGTTCTTCCCACAGCTACGCCCGAGCCGTTGAGAGTATGAACAAACTGAGCCTTGTCCTTTGGAGTTTTCTTGTAGCGTATTCCTGCACGTCTTGCCTGATAATCAACGAAATTGGAGCAGCTTGAAATCTCTACATATCTGTTGTAGGAAGGCATCCACACCTCGATATCATAGGTTTTTGCGCTGGAGAAGCCGATGTCACCCGTAGAAAGAGCAACCACCCTGTAAGGCAGACCAAGTCCCTGGAGAACTCTTTCTGCGTCGTTTGTAAGCTTTTCAAGCTCGTCAAAGGACGTCTCGGGCTCTACAAACTTTACAAGCTCAACCTTGTTGAACTGGTGCTGACGGATAAGTCCCCTCTGGTCCCTTCCGGCGCTTCCTGCTTCAGCTCTGAAGCATGCGGAATAAGCGCAGTACTTGATAGGTAGAACGTCCGCTGAAAGAATCTCGTCCCTGTGCATGTTGGTAACAGGAACCTCAGCAGTCGGAATAAGGAAATAATCGTTGTTTGCAACCTTGAAAGCGTCCTCCTCGAATTTCGGAAGCTGACCTGTACCTGTCATGGAAGCTCTGTTTACCATGTATGGAGGAAGTATCTCCGTGTAGCCGTTTTCGGTATGTGTGTTGAGGAAATAGCTGATGACAGCTCTTTCAAGACGCGCGCCAAGACCTCTGTAAAAATGGAATCTTGCGCCTGTTACCTTGGCAGCTGTTTCAGGGTCGAGAATGTTCAGATTTTTACCGATATCCCAGTGTGCAAGCGGCTCAAAATCAAATTTTGAAGGCTCTCCCCATTTTCTTATCTCAACATTTTCGCTGTCGTCCTTGCCTACCGGCGTTGTGTCGGACGGTATATTCGGAATCCTCAGAAGAGTATCTCTCTGCTTTGCTTCAAGCTCACTGATAACAGCATTGTCAGCCTTTATCTTTTCCGATATTTCCTTCATCTGAGCCATTATCTCATCGGTATTTTCACCGTTTTTCTTCATTATCGGAATCTGCTTTGTTACCTTGTTCTGCTCAGCCTTGAGATTATCTGTCTCAGTGGAAAGCTTTCTTCTCTTTTCGTCGATCTCCAGAATGCTGTCAATATACTCATCATAATCAGCGTTTCTGGTTTTCAGTGCAGCCTTGACCTTTTCCGGATTTTCCCTTATTACTTTAATATCAAGCATTTTTTCTTTCTCCCTTTTTTATCAATTTGCAAGCTTGTCAGCAAGCTGTGCAAGATCTTCCTTACCATAAAATTCAAGGATCAGTGCGCCCTTGTTTTTTCCGTATTCAACCTTTACCTTGCGTCCCAGAGCGTTGTGCAGACCTATTTCCATTTCCTTGAAATAGCTGTCGATACGCTCATTTGTTATGTATTCCTCCTCAGGGTCCTTTTCGGCTTCCCTCGCCATTTTTTCAAGTGCTCTTACGTTGAGCTTTCCCTCTGCCGCCTTTCTTGCGGCTTCAAGCATGATTTCCTCATCTTCAAAGGAAAGAAGTGCCTTTGCGTGCCCTGTTGTAATATCGCCGTCTGAAAGCATATCCAGTATCTCATCAGGAAGCGCCAGAAGCCTTACAGCGTTTGAGACTGACGAACGTGAGCGTCCCACAGCCTTTGCTATTTCCTCATGGGACATGCTGAAGCGCTCGGAAAGATCTCTGTACCCCTCCGCTTCTTCAACAGGATTCAGGTTTTCCCTCTGGAGATTTTCTATGAGGGCGATCTGCATAGCCTGAAGATCGTCCATTTCCCTTATCTGGACAGGGACCTCTGAAAGTCCCAGCATTCTTGCCGCTCTCCATCTTCTCTCGCCGGCTATGATCTGATACCCGCTGCCGTAAGGTCTTACAAGTATCGGCTGAAGTATGCCGTGTTCCTTTATGGATTCCGCAAGTGCCGTTATGGATTCTTCGTTGAATACCTTTCTCGGCTGGTCTCTGTTCGGCTCGATCTCAGCAAGTCTTACCGTCATAACAGAAGCAACATCGTTTTTGTTATCTTCAAACAATGCGTCAAGACCTATTCCGAGTCCTCCTTTTGCTGCCATTTTTCATCACCTTTTCTTTTTATTCTATTTTCTGCTGAAAAGCTTTTTCTTTTCTTTTTTCGGCTGTGGCTTTTCACCGCTTATTTCAAGCCCTAAAAGCTCATATGCTTCTGCGCCCTTTGAATTCTTGTCATAGTACATAACAGGCTTACCGTGGCTTGGTGCTTCCGACAAGCGGACATTTCTGGGTATTTTTGTTTCAAATGTCTTTCCGGGAAAGAATCTTTCCACCTCAGCAACAACCTGCTGGCTTACATTCAGTCTCGGGTCAAACATCGTGAAAAGAATACCCTGGATATCAAGAGACGGGTTGTACTTGTTTTTGACAATCTTGATCGTTTCTATAAGCTGACTGAGTCCCTCAAGAGCGTAAAATTCCGCCTGCATAGGTACGATTATCTTGTCACAGGCAACCAGTCCGTTTATAGTCATAAGACTCAGCGACGGCGGACAGTCAATGAAAACATAGTCATAGTCAAGACGGCAGGTAAGCAGCTGCATTTTCAGTCTGTTCATCCTGTCATCAAGTTCAATCATCTCTATCTCTCCCCCTGCAAGAGCAGAGGTTGCCGGAACAAGACTTACATTTTTAAATTCAGTCCTTATTATTGCTTCCTGAATACGTGCCTGTCCGATCAGAACGTCATAGGAAGAATACTGCACAGATTTTTTTCTCACTCCGAAACCGGTCGTTGTATTTCCCTGTGCGTCAATATCAATGCACAGAATTCTCTTATCCATAGACCCGAAATAAGCAGCAAGATTTACAACGGTCGTGGACTTACCCACGCCGCCCTTTTGATTTGCAACAGCGAATACCTTTCCCATAACATTCTCCTTTATATGTTCTTCTATAAATTATACCACTTTCGAGCCGTTATGTAAAGATAAACATGAAAAATTTATAAAAAAATGTTCCACGTGGAACGTCACGGGAACATTTTGTTTTATTCTGATGTTCCACGTGGAACATCATCACATTTAGTTATCGGTATCTTCACCCTGTATTCTATATAGTGTTCGCTTTGTATCTTCTTTGAATCAGCCTCAATTCCTGCCGCTTTCATTGTTTCAACTGCCCTGTTTATGGTGTTGACAAACAGCCTTACATTCTTAAAAACAATCTTCCTCTTTTTGAAGCTTTCCTTTTCCTTCTCCTTTCCTATATATTCGTCGATAGCCTTTTCCGTTTTGTCCACATTATAATTGTACTTTACTATTTTGTCTATAATCTTCATCCGGTCCTCTTTGCCGGAAAGTCTGATCAGTGCTCTTGCATGTCTCTCGGTGAGATTGAATTTTGTTATAATTTCTTTTTCCTCATCGCTGAGCTTTAATATCCTCAGCTTGTTTGCGATAGTTGACTGTGCCTTGCCGAGCTTTATAGCGGCATCCTCCTGCGTCATGCCGTAATATGTAATAAGCTTTTCTATCGCCATTGCCTCATCGAAAAAAGAAAGATCGCGCCGCTGGATATTTTCAACCAGTGCAAGAACAGCGCTTGTCCTCTCAGTAATATCAAAAATGATGCACGGGACAAACTTCATCTGGTTCATCTTTGCCGCACGAAGTCTCCTCTCCCCTGCAATAAGCTCATACCCGCCGTCAATTTTCCTCACGGAGAGGGGCTGAAGTATTCCGTTCTGACAAATGCTGTCCGCAAGTGAGTTGATTTCCGCATAGTCAAAATCCGTTCGGGGCTGATGGGGATTGGGTACTATATCATCCACATGTATCTGTACGATACGATTCCCTGTTTCCTTTTTTTCTCTTTCTTTATCCCTTGTAAAACTTAAAAAAGACGCTGCCATTTTTTTCTCCTTTCTTTTGCCGTTCCCTTTTCTTTATTTAATTTTATAACGTCCGGGAAATAATTTCCACACAAAAAAACCGCCTTTATAATTAATAAAAGCGGTTTTTATATTATATTTATTATTTTTCAAAGGGGTTTATTCTTAATCTGACCGCTGTTTCTCGGAAATTTTGGAGAAGTATGCGATATTTTTTTCACGATAAACAGTCTTCTTTTTTCAGTTTTGCAGAGCGTATAGTCAACCGATCTTTCCTCTCCGCCTCCAAGTACCTTTATTGCCTGAGCCGCAGAGGATATTTCCTCGCCGGGTCCTTTCATAGCAGAGAAAACTCCGCCCTTTTTCACAAAGGGAATACAGTATTCACAAAGAACAGGCATTGCTGCAACAGCTCTTGCAGTAGCTATATCGAATTTTTCACGGTAAAGGTTATTTTTAGCGGCGTCCTCCGCCCTGCTGTGAACTGTTTCACACTCTATCCCAAGCTTTTCGCACAGCTCACGAAGAAAAACAATCCGCTTGTTAAGGCTGTCAAGCAGCGTCAGCTTTATGTCGGGACGAATTATTTTGACGGGAACGGACGGAAATCCTGCCCCAGTTCCCACATCTATCATGGAAGCGTTCTGAGGAATCTGAACAAATTTTGAAAGCATAATGCTGTCGGCAAAATGTTTTGCCCACACCTCGCTTCTTTCGGTTATAGCAGTAAGATTGATCTTTTCGTTATATTCAATCAGAAAACTGAAATATACTTCAAGCTTTTCATGTGTTTCACGGCTGTACTCAAGACCGTTTTCCTCAAAAACCGCCTTTGCACTATCAAAGCTGTTCATTTTCTCTTCCTTTCTGCTCCAGCCATATTGCAAGGACCGAAGCGTCGGCAGGAGAAACACCTGAGATTCTTGAAGCCTGACCGATGTTTTCAGGGCGGTGCTTGTTAAGCTTTTCCGCCGCCTCCAGCCTGAGTCCTCTTATCTGACTGTAATCCAGATCTGACGGAAGTTTTTTTGACTCCATTTTTCTCATAATCTCTATCTGCTCCTGCTGTTTCGCTATATACCCCTCATACTTTATCTTAAGCTCCACCTGTTCCCTTTCCGCAAAATCAAGAGAAGGTCTGTCCGGGTCAAATTCACTCAGCATATCATATCCAAGCTGGGGGCGTCTTATAAGGTCAGCAAGCTTGCAGCCCGTTGAGATTGCTGATGTTCCCCTTTCCTCAAGAAAGGCGTTCAGCTCAGCTGTAGGGGGAATATTCAGCTTTCTCACCCTTTTTATTTCCTTTTCAATATTCTCCTGCTTTTTCAGAAGCTTTTTGTATCTTTCCTCAGGGATCAGACCTATCTTATATCCCACAGGGGTCAGTCTCTGGTCGGCGTTGTCCTGTCTCAGTATAAGGCGGTATTCGCTTCGTGAGGTCATCATTCTGTAAGGGTCAGCGCAGCCCTTTGTGACAAGATCGTCAATAAGAGTTCCTATATAAGAGCTTGCACGGTCAAGAATCACAGGTTCTTCTCCCTTTATGCTCAGTGCCGCATTTATACCCGCAACAAGTCCCTGAGCCGCCGCTTCCTCGTAGCCGGAGCTTCCGTTGAACTGTCCTGCGCCGTAAAGTCCCTTTATATTCTTGAATTCCAGAGTGGACTTCATCTGCGTCGGATCGCAGCAGTCGTACTCGATGGCATATGCCGGACGCATGATCTCCACGTTTTCCAGTCCCTTTATCGTGCGCAGAAAAGCAAGCTGAACGTCCTCCGGAAGCGAGGACGACATACCCTGGAGATAAAACTCATCCGTTTCAAGTCCCATCGGCTCCACAAAAAGCTGATGTCTTTCCTTATCTGCAAAGCGTACAATTTTGTCCTCAATAGACGGACAGTATCTTGGACCCACTCCCTGAATCCTACCGGAATACAAAGGCGAACGATGAAGATTATCGAGAATCACCTTGTGAGTTTCCGTGTTTGTATATGTAACAAAGCATGAAACTATATTCCTCATTTCCTCCGGGTCGCTTTCAAAAGAAAAAGGAACGATATTATCATCGCCGTCCTGTCTTTCCATGGCAGAAAAATCAATGCTGCGCCTGTGCACCCTGCACGGCGTACCCGTCTTGAATCTTCTCAGCTCAACCCCGTTTTCAATAAGGCTGTCGGACAAAAAAACCGAAGGAAGAGCCGCGTCCGGACCGCTTTCATAGGATTCCTCTCCAACATGTATCTTTCCTCTGAGATAAGTACCGGTTGCGATAATTACCGCTTTTACCCTGTACTCAGCCCCGAGACGTGTTCTGATACCTGTGATTTTTCCGTCACTGCATATTATCTCCGCCGCTTCTGCCTGTTTCAGAAAAAGATTTTCCGTATTTTCGCATATCTTTTTCATGTGGTTGTGATACTTCACTCTGTCCGCTTGAACCCTCAGACTGTGTACCGCAGGACCTTTCCCCCTGTTGAGCATTCTGCTCTGAATAAAGCATTTGTCCGCTGCTCTTCCCATTTCTCCGCCGAGGGCGTCAATTTCCCTTACAAGGTGTCCTTTAGCCGTACCGCCTATTGAGGGATTGCAGGGCATGTTTGCGATCTGGTCAAGTGAGATCGTGAAAAGAGCCGTTCTGCAGCCAAGTCTTGCGGCGGCAAGAGCCGCTTCAACACCCGCATGTCCTGCCCCAACAACAGCTATATCAAATTCACCCATTGAATAACTCATAACTTCTCCATTCTATTTTCCAACGCAGAATCTGGAAAATACATCGTTTATAACCGTCTCCGAGGCGGATTCCCCCGTCAGCTCCATGAGCTTTGCCGCCGCACTGTCAAGCAGAACTGTAACAGCGTCAAGCATTTCCCCGTTTTCAAGAGCATTCTTCGCCTCCACAAGATTTCTCATGGACTCATCCAGACACTCTTTCTGTCTTTCGTTGGCAATAATTCCTGCGTCCGCCTCTGTTTCCTCTTTCAGAAACATCTCCTCAAGACAATTTTTCAGTTCGTCTGTTCCCTTATCGTTGATAGCAGATATTTCTACTATATGTTTAAAATTTTCTTTTATATACTCTTTGTTAATCAGTGTTTCCCCGTCCGTCTTGTTAATAACAGCAACAGTTTTCCTGTCTCTTACATAGTCGATCAGCTCATAGTCCTTCTGTTCGAGAGGGAGCGTACTGTCAAATACAGCCAGAACAAGCTCCGCCTCATCAATTTTTTTAAAGGCAATGTCAACGCCGATACTCTCAATAACGTCCTCAGTTTCCCTTATTCCGGCGGTATCGGAAAGACGCAGGGTAAGGTCGCCCAGTCTTACGCTTTCCTCCACAACGTCACGGGTAGTACCGGCAATATCGGTAACAATACTCCTCTGAAAACCGCTGAGGCAGTTCATGAGAGTCGATTTTCCCACGTTCGGCTTACCCGCAATAACCGTATTTATACCCTCACGCAGTATCCTGCCGTAATCATATGTCTCAGCTGTTTTCCTGTAAAGCTCCTCTATTTCGGAAAGCTCCTTTTTAAGCGTCCCGGGGCTCACCTCGGGAATATCCTCCTCGGGAAAATCCGCCCATGCCGCAAGGTCGCCGAGGACCTTTACTATTCTTTCCTTGATACCGTTTATGCGTCTGAAAACCGCACCCTCTCTGACAGCGTTTGCGTACCTCAGCTCTCTTTCCCCCGACGAGCTTATAACATCCATAACAGCTTCCGCCTGAGTCAGCGACATTTTGCCGTTTAAAAAGGCTCTTTTTGTAAATTCTCCCGGACCTGCAAGTCTGGCTCCGTTCTTCAGAATAATTCTCAGTATCTTCTTTGTGATATACCGTCCCCCGTGGCATGAGATCTCAGCGCAGTTTTCGCCGGTATAGCTTTTAGGCGCTCTGAAAACCGTCAAAACAGCGTCGTCTATAATTTCTCCGCCGTCCCTAACGCAGCCATAGGCGCAGGTGTAGCCCTCCATATCCTCAGGATTTTTTCCTCCGGCGCAGCTGAAGACCGAAGCGGCTATTTTCAGAGCGTCCTCACCGGAAATTCTTATAACCGAAATTCCGCCGGGTGCGTCGGGGGTTGCAACAGCAGCGATTGCTGACATAAAATCAATCTCCGTTCCGAATATATTTTTTCATATGCCTGTGCATATTACTCCGTCACAGACAAAAAACAAAAGCGACCCCGAAGGGCCGCCATGAAATTAAAGCTCGATCTTTCCGTAAAGCCCTGCATGAATATCGTCCTCAGGCTTAGGTCTTTTGTAATCCTTCTCAAAGCTTGTTTTCAGATCCAGCGAACGAGGTCCGTCAAACTTTTTCCTTCCGCCGCCTCTTCTTCCGGAATCTCTTCTTCTCGGGTTATCGGAAGAAATTACAACCTTTCTGTAAGGCTCCTCTCCCACAGACTTTGAGCTTACTCCCTCGATCTCCGAAACAGCTGAATGAATTATCCTTCTTTCGTAAGGGTTCATCGGCTCAAGAGTAGTGGAGTGTCCTGATTTCATAACCTTCTCGCTTATTTTTTTAGCAAGAGCCTTCAGAGTCTCTTCTCTCTTCGACCTGTATCCGCAGCTGTCGATCGACACCCTTGTATATTCCCCTTCGATTCTGTTTACGACCAGTGAAGTCAGATACTGGAGAGCGTCAAGGGTATCTCCTCTTCTTCCGATCACAGCACCCGAACCCTTGCTGTCGATATCAATGAATATGCCGGATTCATTCAAAGAAGCATTTACCTCAGCTTCTATTCCCATATTTTTCAGGATATTTTCAAGATAAGCCTTTGCAGCCGAGATCTTTTCATCTGTTTTATCTTCGCTGTTTTTTTCCTCTTCACAGGTCTCTTCCTCGCTGACCGAAGCAGGGAAATTATATCCTGCCCATACCTTAGCCTCTTCCTTGACCTTTCCGAAAAGACCTTTCTTTCCCTCATCAAGAACCTTGAATGTTATTTCCTCCGGAGAAACTCCGAATTCCTCAGCAGCCTTTTTCTTGCAGTCATCTACCGACTTTCCGCTGAAAACGCCGCTCTTGTCCATAGAGTTCATTTCTGCCGATTCGTTGTTCATAACACTAACTCTCCTTCCGTTTATTTCCAATGAGAATCAGTTCTCATTCATCATCGTTTTCTTCGCTGTATTCATCCCCGTATTTTTCCGCCATACGCTTTCTTGCCTCATTGATAAGCTGTCTGTTATAAGCCTGTCTCTCCGACTTTGACATGCCCTCTGTTTCGGCGGAATAATCATGCCTTCCCGCTTTTTTTGCTTCCTCCTGCTGAGCCAGCATAGCTGCCTGCTGATCCATCATCTTCTGCATGAATCCGGGCTTTTTATTCTTGCTCTTTTCCTTTTCCCTTTCAGAGATGACCTTTATTCTCTCGGGAGTGAAATAAGCGTAAAGTCCTATTGACTGGATAAACGCAAATACTGATGACCAGATCCAGTAGAAACCAACACCGGCAGGCACTGTAAATGCAAGCCATACTGAAAACAGCGGCATTATGAACATAACTATGTTCATAGCTCCCATGCTGGGCATATCGGGATTCATCTTTTTCGACTTGCGCTGAGTATAGATCGTGTATATAAGCTGGACAAGACCGGAAACGACAGGTATCATAACAAGGGCAACAGCGGTCTTTGTCCATCCCCCCTCCGGATGAATGGTCGGGATCGAGCCCAGGTCCACTCCGAGAAAGGTGTTCTTGAATTCCGCAACCTTATCTGCAAATCCGTCTCCTAAACCTGCAAAGGCGTCCTTATGGTCCTTTACTGCCTGAAGGATATAAAGCTCCTCACGGCTTTTGAGCTGAGCCTCCGTATACCAGCCGTTATTAATGATTATGTCCTTTGCCTGGTTTACATAGTCGCCCAGTCTCAGAATATGGGAAATGGGTCGGTAAACAACGTAGAACACACCATAGAGGATTATCATCTGGATTATCATGGGAAGACAGCTTCCCATAGGGTTTACTCCCTCCTGCTGATAGAGCTTCTGCTGCTCCTCGGCAAGCTTCTGCTGATTGTTGGCGTACTGTTTTTTCAGCTGTGCAAGCTTGGGATTTATCGACTGCATTCTTGCAGTTCCCAGCTGTGATTTGTAAGCAGTCGGGAAAAGGATGATCTTAGTTACAAGCGTAAAAAGAATAATGCATATTCCGTAATTCGGTATGAAATTATAAAGAAAATACATTATCCATCCAAGCGGTATACCAATTAATTTACTCAAAGCTGTTTCTCCAATCGTCAGTATTATTTATACTTTCTTCCCGAAAGGCTGAATTTTTCGGGAACATAATCTATCCCGCCGCTGCTCCACGGATTGCACCGCAGTATCCTCAGCACGGCAAGCCAGCCGCCCCTTATAAACCCGAAACGCCTTACCGCCTCAAAAGCATAGGCGGAACAGGTCGGATGATATTTACAGCACGGCGGAAAAAGAGGGGAAATAAATTTCCTGTAAACCCCTATTATCCCCATGAGAATATATTTCATTTTTCCTTATCTCCGAAAGCTGCCGCTTTGATCTTTTTTACGCCCTGTTTTTCAAGATACTCCGTAAAATCCGTGCTCTTTATTCCCCGTATGGACGCTCTTGCAACAATGACTATGTCAACGCCCAGGGGCATGTCCTTTTCGGTCTGTGCATAAGCCTGTCTTATTACTCTTTTGGCACGGTTTCTGTGTACGGCGTTTCCCACCTTTTTCCCGGCGGTTATTCCGAGACGGTTATAGGGCTTTCCGTTTTTTCTTGCATAGATAACGGCATGCTTTGAAACTATTGAAGTCCCTTTCCGGTAAAGATAAAGAAAATCCTTGTTTTTATTGATGATATCAGTATAAAGCATAATAATTCACCCCGCCTAAATTTCAAGCGGTTTTTCTTTTTATTTTCATGTTTTACACGCTGTTTCCCTTCATAAAAAGGGCTTTGGGAAGCGCGGATGCGCCTCCTAAAACAAAAGACCACAAGAAAATGTGGTCTGCAATAAAAATCAGTGAGTTAATCTTGCTCTGCCCTTAGCTCTTCTGCGTGCTAAAACCTTTCTGCCGTTGGATGTGGACATTCTCTTGCGGAAGCCATGCTCCTTCTTTCTGTGGATTTTCTTAGGCTGATATGTTCTTTTCATTTCTGTTCCTCCTCCCGGTATGGATTTAAAGCGCTTTCGCGCTGTTATTTACACTTTTTGCAGACAAATATGTCCGTACAGAAATTCTGCACTAATAAATTATACAGTATGATTGTCCCTTTGTCAATACCTTTTTCAGTAAAAAATTTCTTTTTGACATTTCTAATATTAATTTCCTGCGAAACTTTCAACATTTTTCTGTGGAAAAAACGTCAAATCCTTCTCTGACCTCTTGTAATCCGGAGCTTTTTGTGTTATACTATTAATAATTATATAAATTATAGTAAACAGCTGTACCTGTTTTCGACTGGAGGTAAAAACAAGATATGAATTCCTTTGAAGAGGTTTTTAACTGTATTATCGACTACTGCCGCGATGTGGGCGAAATAGGAGAAGTCGCCTTAAAGCTCTGGATAAAGACTCTCAGACCACTAAGCCTTGTGGGAAATGAAGCCACATTTATAATAGATTCGGATTTCCAGCGGGGAGTCGTTATGAGCAATTATATGCAGCTTCTCAGAGACGCATTCAAGGCAACCCTCGGCTTTGACGTTGAAATAAAGATAATAATACCCGAAGAAAACAACATAAACAATCCGGTTGACCTTGAATCACTCGAAGAAAAGCAGCAGGAGCTTGAAAAAAGCTTTGAATATGCCCAGTATGACTACACATTTGATACATTTATAGTAGGCAGCTCAAATGAGTTTGCCTGCGCAGCCTGCAAGGCAGTGGCTGAGGGAACGGGCGGAAGCGTCTACAACCCTCTGTTTATCTACGGCCCGTCGGGACTCGGAAAGACACACCTTATTACAGCCACGGCAAAAGAAATGAAAAGGAGAAACCCGGCACTCAACGTGATCTATGTTACCGGCGAGACCTTCTCAAGCGAGATCATCAACGCCATTCAGACTAACAGCACAAGCCAGTTCCATGACAAATACAGGAACGCCGACATTCTCATGGTTGACGATATCCAGTTCATCGCAGGAAAAAACAGTACCCAGGAGGAATTCTTCCACACCTTCAATGCCCTTTATCAGGACGGAAAACAGGTAGTCCTCACATCTGACCGCCCTCCTAAATCCATCAAGACCCTTGAGGACAGAATAAGGACGCGCTTTGAAATGGGACTTATTGCGGACATAAACACGCCTGACTTTGAAACGAGAATGGCTATCATAAAGAGAAAGGCAGAGCTTCTTGAATTAAAGCTGCCGGACGATGTGGCTCAGTTTATAGCAAACAAGCTCAAAACCAATATCCGTCAGATGGAAGGCGCTGTAAAGAGGCTCAAGGCGCTCAAGCACTATGCCGGAAGCCAGCCGTCCATCTCAATGGCTCAGAGCGTTATAAGGGACATTATAAATGATGATCAGCCGCTGCCTATAACCGTTGAAAAGATCATTGCAGAGGTAGCAAATGTCTACGGCGTAACACCGGAGGATATCCGCTCCACAAAGCGTTCCTCACAGATCTCCAATGCAAGAAAGGTGGCTATCTACGTTGTAAGGGAGATAACACAGATGCCTCTCCAGAGGATAGGTATGGAATTCGGCGGCAGGGATCACTCCACTATTGTATACGCTGTCAACAATGTTTCTGCGTCCGTCAAAAAGGATCCTCATTTAAGAGAGCTTGTTGAGGATATCATAAAAAATATCAAGGACAAAAACAACGGCTGATTTTTTGCTGTCAGATATGTTTTCAACTGTGTTTTCAACACTCTGTTGAAAACGGTGTTAATAATTTCACTTCCGTTTTTACGGTATTTTCTGTATTTTACATAATGCCGCGGAATTTATTTCAACATGTTCCGCATTCATGTTTTTTAACAGCCTGTTCAGAAAATTCTGCCATTCCACATTTTTTTCAAGATTTTCTCAACTTTCAACTCACAATTTCCAAACACATTCAACAGCGATTTTATCATTTAACAGCTTCGACATTTTGTCAACAGATGCATTTTTGAAAACTTTTCCGGGACAAGCCCTTGTATTTACGCATAAAAATGAACTTTCCAACATTTCAACCGTCCCTACTACTACTACTATCTATTTATATTATTTTATATTATCTATTATAAATAATCTCCGCCGGAAAATATGAACCGGACTGTTTAAACACATAATTTACTGAAAGTATAAAATATACCTTTCGTAAAACAAAAAAAGATTTAAGGAGAATCAAGCAAAGCCATGTCAGATAATTATATCAGGTTTACCTGTAAAAAAGAAGATATATGCTCCGCTATCAGCAATGTTTCCAAAGCGGTTTCGCCAAAATCAACGATATCAGCCCTTGAGGGAATAAAGGTAAGGCTTGAAGGCAATTCCCTGGAGCTTACGGGCTATGACCTTGAAATAGGCATAATCACATCTGTTGAGTGCACAGGTGAATGCTCGGGAGAAGAGGAATGCAGGGGCGAGTGGATACTGAGTTCACGTCTTTTCAGCGAGATAACAAGACGCATGCCCTCAGACAGCATAACCTATGAGATAGACGAAAACCTCAACATGAGGATCTACGGAGGACAGGCTGAGTATCAGATCTCAGCCATAAGCGCACAGGAATACCCTGCTATCCCTGAATTTGAAAATGACAGGGGCATATCCGTAAACCAGAGCGTTTTAAAAAGCATGATCGACCAGTCAAATTTCGCAGTTTCACTGAGCGACAGCAAGCCTGTGCTTACGGGAGAGCTTTTTGATATTGAGGACGGAAGCTTCAATATGGTTGCTGTTGACGGATTCCGTCTTGCCATAAGGCACGAAAAGCAGAGCAGCTCCGAAAGCTTCTATTTCGTTGTGCCGTCAAAGGCGCTTATGGAGGCTTCAAGGCTTCTTAAAGAGGACGCTCAGGAGGACTGCCAGATATTCGTCAATACAAAGCATGTTGTATTTTCCGTCAACGGCTGCAGGATTTTCGCCAGACTTCTCGAAGGAGATTTTGTAAAATATAAGAACAGCATCCCGCAGAACTTCAGGACCGAAACGATCGTCAATACAAGAGAGCTGCTGCACTGTCTTGAGCGCTGCTCGCTGCTTCTGAGCGAAAAGAACAAGGCGCCGGTGAGATGCTCCTTTGAAAATGACTCCATAAAGGTAAGCTGCAAAACGGCAGTGGGAAGCTTTGAGGATAAGATTTCTGCCGAAACAAATGGAGAAGGCATAGTTATCGGATTCAACAACAAGTTTCTGCTTGATTCCCTGAGAGCTGCGGACAGCGACAAGGTGAGAATACAGATGAACGAACCCAACAAGGCAGTGAAGATAATCCCGCTTGAGGGTGACAGCTTCACCTTTATCATCATGCCCATTCAGATAAGGGGCTAAGGAGAGACAATGAAAAAGGAAATAATCGAAAAGGAAATCAGAACAGATTTTATAAAGCTTGATTCCCTGCTTAAATTTGCAGGCCTTACCGATACGGGCGGATTTGCAAAGGAGCTTGTTCAGCAGGGACATGTTTATGTCAACGGAGAGGTCTGCACCATGAGAGGAAAGAAGATCTTCAAAGGAGACGAGGTATCCGTTGAGAATTTCATCATAAGAGTAAAATGAAATGTATGTAACTCAGTTAAGGGCGGACGGATACAAGAATCTTTCCGGAGTGTCTGTAAAGCCTCATCCGAAGTTCAATCTTGTAACCGGAATGAACGCCCAGGGCAAAACAAATCTTCTTGAATCAATATGGCTTATGACAGGCTGCCGGAGCTTCAGAGGGTCAAAGGAAAGAGACCTTATAGGTCTTGACCGGACGATCATGGAAGCAGGCATTGATTTTTACGACGGAAGAAGGATCCAGAATATCTCTTATAAAATGAGCCGTGAAAACATAAAGGAAAAAAAGGTCACTTTGAACGGAGTTCAGATAAAGGGTACAAACGGACTTTTTGACAGCTTCAAATGCGTGGTCTTTACTCCTGACGATACGGAGATCATCAGGGGAGGCCCCGACAAAAGGAGGGTATTTACGGATTTGTGCGTCTGTCAGCTTCATCCGAACTGCCTTGACAGTGTAAGAAGATATGAGCTTATCATCGAGCACAGAAACGCTCTTTTAAAGTCGGTAGCCGCCGGAAAGACAACTAAGGAAATGATATATGTCTGGGACAGGCAGTCGGCTGTTATCGGCACTATTGTGTCACAGAAGCGGAGCGAATATGTAAAAATGATGAATGAGACGTGTGCGGAGCTTTACGGGAAAATAAGCGGCGGAAACGAAAAGCTTGAGATAAGCTATAACTCAAACATATTCGGAAGCGAGATACCCGAAAGCGGAGAGGAAGCAGTGGCGGCTTATTATACAAGGCTCAGCAGAACCCTTGATGACGATATCAGGCTCAGGTATACCACTTGCGGCGCCCACAGGGACGACCTTTCCATAAAGATAAACGGTCTGAACATAAGGGAGTTCGGCTCTCAGGGGCAGAAAAAAACCGCGGCTCTCGTTATGAAGCTCGGGCAGGCGGAGATATATTACAGAAACAGAAGCGAGGCTCCTGTGATACTGCTTGATGACGTTATGGGAGAGCTTGACGAATACAGACAGAAAATGGTGTTTGATACGGTGAAGGACATGCAGGTATTTATAACCGCCTGCAACGAAAACGCCGTAAGAGGACTTTCGGACGGAGCACTTTTTCACGTTCAGAACGGTATTGTTGCGGAGGCTTGATATGTATATTCATCTTGGGAATGATGTTGTGGTTCCGGACAGGAGCATAGTCGGTATATTCGACATAGAAAACACCACGACGGGAAAAACCACAGGACATCTTCTTGAAAGAGCTTCAAAGGAGGGCAGGGTCGTTAACATAACCTATGAAATGCCCAAAAGCTTTATAGTATGTATGGAAAAAGGACGGGAAGTCATTTATATATCGCAGATTTCAGTTTCCACCCTGAGAAAAAGGTTCGGGAAACTCTAACATAAAGGAGAAAATTCAATGTCACAGAATCAGAATTATGATGAAAACCAGATACAGGTGCTGGAGGGTCTGGAGGCAGTAAGAAAGCGTCCGGGAATGTATATAGGCTCAACAGGACCCAAGGGACTTCATCACCTCGTTTATGAAATAGTGGATAACTCCATTGACGAGGCGCTTGCAGGCTACTGCTCCGAGATAAGAGTGGAGATACTGGAGGGGGACGTTATAAGAGTTTCCGACAACGGACGAGGAATACCGGTCGGAATACACCCGAAGGAGGGAATTTCCGCCGCAACGGTGGTTTACACCATTCTTCATGCGGGCGGTAAGTTCGGAGGAAGCGGATACAAGGTTTCCGGCGGTCTCCACGGCGTTGGTGCGTCGGTCGTTAATGCTCTTTCCGAGTGGCTTGAGCTGACTGTAAAGGACGGCAGCCATGTCTATTTCCAGCGCTTTGAAAGAGGAAATTACAGCGAGGAGCTTAAAATCACAGGCGACACGGACGAAACGGGAACCTCCGTCATGTTCAAGGCGGACGGGGAGATATTCGAGGATACCCACTATGACTACGAGGTGCTGCTCAAGCGTCTGAGAGAACAGGCTTTCCTCAATGCAGGCATAAAGATCGTTTTCAGCGATTTAAGGGACAGTGAGGACGTAAAGTCCGAGACTCTGCACTATGAGGGAGGAATAAGACAGTTCGTTGAGCATATCCATAAGACCAAGGGTCTGGAGGCTCTCACCCAGGACGTTGTGTACGTTTCCGGAATGCAGGGAGACTCCTTTGCGGAGATAGCACTTCAGTACAACGACAGCTATAACGAGGTAATCCTCTCTTTTGCAAACAATATCCACACTACCGACGGCGGAAGCCATGAAACGGGCTTCAAGAACGCTCTTACGAAAGTTATCAACGAATACGGAAAGAAGTTCGGACTTATAAAGGACGGGGAAAAGCTTCTGGGAGACGACGTAAGAGAGGGTATCACGGCAATTGTTTCTGTAAAGCTTACCGAGTGTGAATTTGAGGGACAGACAAAGGGAAGACTCGGAAATCCGGAAGTAAAGGGTTTTGTTGAGAAGATGGTAACGGAAAAGCTCATGTGCTATCTGGAGGAAAATCCGGCTTCGGCAAGGGCGATCTTTGACAAGGCTCAGGCTGCAAGAAGGGCAAGAGAGGCGGCTAAAAAGGCAAGAGAAACTGCAAGAAGAAAAACCGCCATGGAAAGCGCTTCGCTTCCCGGAAAGCTTGCCGACTGCTCGGAGCATGATATTGAGAGAACAGAAATATTTATCGTCGAGGGAGACTCTGCGGGAGGCTCTGCAAAGGAAGGCAGGGACAGAAAGTATCAGGCTATCCTTCCACTGTGGGGTAAGATGCTCAACGTTGAAAAGGCGAGAATTGACAAGGTATACGGCAATGAAAAGCTCATGCCTGTTGTAACCGCCCTGGGAACCAGCATCGGCGAAGATTTTGATATATCAAAGCTCAGATACGGAAAGATCATCATTATGGCGGATGCCGACGTTGACGGCTCACATATCAGAACTCTTCTTCTGACGTTTTTCTTCCGTTTCATGAAGCCTCTTATCACAAACGGAAATATATATATCGCCCAGCCTCCCCTTTTCAAGGTGTTCAGAGGAAAGAAGGTAAGATATGCTTTTTCCGATGAGGAAAGAGACAGGTATATCGAGGAGCTGACCACTGAAAGCGGTGCAAAGCCGGAGGTTCAGCGTTATAAAGGTCTTGGTGAGATGGACCCTGAACAGCTCTGGGAGACCACAATGGACCCCGAAACAAGAACTATGCTCAGAATAAGCATGGAGGACGCTGTCAAGGCGGACGAGACCTTTACGATCCTTATGGGCGACAAGGTGGGCCCGAGAAGGGATTTCATTGAGACAAACGCAAAATACGTTGAAAATCTTGATATATAAAGCAAAGATCGGAAGGGTGTTATGGAAGAAGAAATACTGCTTGAAAAACGCTATCAGATACCTTATGAGACCTTCGGGAATGCTTTCAGGGCGTTTCAGAAGAAGTTCGTGTATCCGAGAAACAATATAATGGCGCTGATACTTATAGTTTTTGCAGCTGTTAATGTTGTGAATATTTCCATGGGAAACGGCACGACCCTCGGGTATGTACTGGTATGCGTGTGCCTTGCGCTTGCGGCGGTGAACTGGTATAATCCCAGAAAGCTCAGGAGAAACCTTATGGAATCAATAAAGGGCATCGAGGGGGATGTTTACTCGCTGAAGATCTATCCCGACAAGCTGAAGATCGGGACAGTCCTGGAGCCTGTGGAGGATGAAAAAAAGGAAGCCTTTGAGGAGGCTTTTGAGGGAATCGGAGAGCCGCAGGAACAGATCGCAGAATCGGAAATTTTCCTCACAAAGGATGTTAAAATTGTTGAAAAAGAGGAATTTTTTCTGGTCTATATAAAAAGGGCGATGTTTTACGTTGTCCCGAAAGAGAATTTTACCGAAGAAGAAATTACAGTTATGCAGCTTCATTTTCAGAAGCAGCTTGAAAAAAACTTTATTTCTGATATCAGAAGAAAGTGATAAGGAATAATATGGAAAATTTTAATGACAATACAAAAATTTTTGATGTGGATATTGACAAGGAAATGAGGAAATCCTTCCTTGAATACTCCATGTCTGTTATTGTTTCGAGAGCTTTGCCTGACGTAAGGGACGGAATGAAGCCTGTTCACAGACGTATTATCTATACCATGAACGAATCGAACAATACATACGAAAAGCCTTACAGAAAGTGCGCCTATACGGTCGGAGAGGTTCTGGGTAAGTATCACCCCCACGGCGACGCTTCCGTTTACGATGCACTGGTTCGTCTGGCGCAGAAATTCTCGCTGAGATATCCTCTTATTGACGGACACGGAAACTTCGGTTCTGTGGACGGCGACCCGCCGGCTGCTTACCGATACACAGAAGCCAGAATGTCAAAGATCGCAGGGGAAATGCTGACGGATATCGGCAAGGATACTATCCCCTACACCACCAACTATGACGACAAGCTCAAAGAGCCTGTTGTTCTCCCGAGCCGTTTCCCGAATCTGCTTGTAAACGGTTCCACGGGTATCGCAGTAGGTATGGCTACAAATATCCCTCCCCACAATCTGGGAGAGGTCATTGACGCTATTGACCTTGTTATGGAAAACCCCGACTGCACTCTTGACGAAATAATGGAGTTTGTAAAGGGTCCTGACTTCCCTACCGGCGGTATCATCATGGGACGTGCGGGAATAAGGGCTGCCTACGGCACAGGACGCGGAAAGATCATCCTCAGAGCCAGAACGGAGATACAGGAGATCAAGGGCAGAAACTGCATTATAATAACAGAGATCCCTTACATGGTAAACAAGGCAAGACTTGTTGAAAATATGGCAAACCTTGTAAAGGACAAGAGGATAGACGGCATACACTTTATCCGTGACGAATCGGGCAGAGAGGGTATGAGAATAGTTGTCGAGCTGAAAAAGGACGCTGTTCCCCAGATAGTCTTAAACAAGCTCTTTACCTATACCCAGCTTCAGGACACAGTGGGCGTTATCATGCTTGCCCTTGTGGACGGAGAACCGAAAGTCCTCACATTGAAGCAGACCATAGAGCAGTATGTGAAGTTCCAGGTGGAGGTTATCCGCAGAAGAACTGAATATGACCTTAAAAAGGCAAAGGCAAGGGCTCATATCCTGGAAGGTCTTGTTATAGCAACGGATAATATCGACGAGGTAGTGGAAATATGCAAGACCTCCGAGAGCATACCTCATTCGAAACAGAGACTTCAGGAACGCTTTGGTCTTACGGAGGCTCAGGCAGAGGCTATCGTTCAGATGACCCTCGGCAAGCTTACCGGTCTTGAAAGACAGAAGATCATCGACGAAATGGAGGAGCTTCATAAGAAGATCAAGGAGCTTGAAGCTGTCCTTGCGGATGAAAACAAGATCCACGGTATTATCAGGGACGAGCTTGCTGAAATAAGAAAAAAATACAGCGACGACAGAAGAACATCCATTGAGGCTGTCAGCGGAGAGGTGGATATTGAGGACCTTATCCCTGTGGAGGAAAGCGTTGTAACATATACAAATATCGGCTATATCAAGAGAATGCCGGCGGATTCCTACAAGACCCAGAAGAGAGGCGGACGAGGAGTCAACGGTATGAAGCAGCGTGAGGAGGACTTCGTCAGCGAAATGTTCGTGTGCTCCACTCATGACAATATCCTCTTTATTTCAAACAAGGGCATAATGTATAAGCTCAAATGCTACGAGGTGCCGGAGGGTTCAAAGGCTTCAAGAGGCACCAATGCCGTAAACCTCCTTCCGCTGGGCGAGGACGAAAAGATCGCCGCCATGATAAAGACTTCCGATTTTGACGAGGGCAAGTATATAATCATGGTCACAAAGAACGGCAAGATCAAGCGTACCGCTCTTTCTGCATACAAAAATGTAAGGAAAAACGGTCTTATTGCAATAGGTCTCGACGAGGGCGACGAGATTGCGGGAGTGAGAATGACCGACGGCAGCGCACAGCTTTTCGTTGCAACTCATAACGGTATGGCAATAAGGCTCGAGGAAGAAAAGATAAGAGCATTGTCACGTTCTGCTCATGGTGTAAAGGCTATAAAGCTCCGTGACGGCGACTATGTTGTTTCTATGGCGAGAATGAGAGAGGGAGCTTCCCTGCTGACTGTTACCGACAAGGGCTACGGAAAGAGAACTGAGCTTGACCAGTACAGAATACAGAACAGGGGCGGCTTCGGTCTGCTCAACTACAAGGTAAGCGAAGAAAAGGGCTATGTCTGCGGTATAAAGGTCGTTGACGAGGATGACGATATCATCATGATTTCAAGCGACGGCGTTATTATAAGAATACTCTGCACGGATGTAAGAATTATGGGAAGATATGCAACGGGCGTAAGAGTTATGAAGGTAACTGATGAAAACAGGGTCGTTTCGTTTACAAGGACTGAGCACGATGAGGAAGCTGAGATAGAAAAGGTAGACGAGCCTGACGAAAAGGAGCTTGAGGAACAGATCAGGGCAGCAGAGGCTGAGGAAGCTGAAAACGCAGCAACTGAAATTGCCGGTGAAGCGTCAGAAGATGACGGATCAGAGGAATAAGTGAATGGAAGGCTATGAAATAAGGGAACACGCCCTTCGGGGCGCTGTGATAACGGCATGCAGCCTTTTTGCCCAGTGGGTACACTGGTTTGTGTACGAAAAAACCGGTATTTCCGGCGGATTCCTGTTTTTTACTCCCCTTGTGCTGTGCTTTATGTACAGTCTTGTCATGTCGGAGTGCGGAAAAAACAGGAGCTTTGGCAAGGGCTTTGTGTTTGTTTTCTCGGTAATTATCCCCCTTGCCCTTTCCTTTGTCCTGAGCGCTTACATGGTGCTGAGCTATCCGGATATGAGCATTTTCTCAGCCGACAAAGAAATAAAGGGCACTCCCCGGGAGATCATTGCGATCTATTCCGGAAGAATACTTCTGACTTCTGTTTATCTGCTTGTTTATTCGGCAGCGGACGCCCTTCTTATACAGAGGATAATGAGATTTTCAGAGAAAAAAAGACAAAAGCAAAAATTAAAAGGCACGGAGTAAACGTGCCTTTATTACTGCTTATTTTACAGGAGATGATTTTTTTGGGGACAAAGCTGTATCTTATAAGAATTTTCAGAAGTCTGAAAAGGTGGACTTTAAAATCCCTTCCCAGCTTTTTTAAATGGATAATTCTCGGAATAGTAACAGGAGCGGCTGTGGGGGTGATAGCCAGCGCATTTCATGTCTCTCTTGAATATGCGGCTGAGATAAGAGAAGAATTTCCTTACATAATCCTTCTGCTTCCTGTTGCGGGTCTTCTTGTGGCAGCGGTATACAGGATACTGAAGCTTACTGATGACAAGGGAACAAATATGGTCCTCCTTGCCGTAAGGAACGGAGAGGATATGACATGGCGAAATACTCTCGGGATATTCACAGGCTCTGTTCTCACCCACGTGGGCGGAGGCTCGGCGGGACGCGAGGGTGCGGCTCTCCAGATAGGAGGAAGCATCGGCTCACAGATCGGTCTGTGGCTGAAGCTTGGAAGCCAGGATCACAGGCTTATAACCATGTGCGGAATGAGCGCAGGCTTTTCGGCTCTTTTCGGTACTCCTGTCGCCGCCGCTTTTTTCTCCATGGAGGTAATAAGCGTGGGGATAATGCACTATTCCGCCATCGTTCCCTGCGTTACGGCGGCTCTGGTGGGCTTCAGAATTTCTTCCTTTGCAGGAGTAAGACCTGCACAGATGCTGATACAGGTTTCAGATTACAGCATTTACTTTTACGTCAAAGCGGCTCTGCTGGCGGCAGTATGCGCATTTCTGAGCATATTCTTCTGCTTTGTTCTGAAAAATTCCGGAAGACTTTACAGCATGGTTTTTAAGAATCCGTATCTGAGGATAGCGGCAGGAGGAGTAATCGTTGCTGCTCTTACCTTTGTCTGCGGAACGAGGGAATATAACGGCGCAGGAATGGAATATGTAAAAAAAGCCTTTGAGACCCCGTCGGATATATGGGAATTTGCGCTGAAGCTTCTCTTTACTGCCCTGACTCTCGGGGCAGGGTTCAAGGGCGGAGAGATACTCCCTGCATTTTTCGTGGGTTCGGCTTTCGGAAGCGCTGTTTCTCCTTTCTTCGGCATGGATTGCTCCATGGGTGCGGCTATCGGCCTTGCATGCCTTTTCTGCGGTATCACAAACTGTCCTGTTGCGTCTGTCTTTCTATGTGCGGAGCTTTTCGGTACACAGTATCTTCCTGTGTATCTGCTTGTCTGCGGAATCTCATATATGCTTTCGGGCTACGGAGGACTTTACAGCGAACAGAGGATACTCTATTCAAAGCTGGAGCCGAAATATATCGGTAAAAAATGATTACATATTTATTACAAATTTGTTACAGCTCTATTGTGCAATAAATAGAAAAAAATACCCGTTAATAAAAAATTCACAAATTCACCGGATATCCATGCTAAAATTAATTAAGAGAAAAGAAGAAATTTAAAGGAAAGGAGAAAAGAAATGAAAAAAAGCGCTATTATTGCTTTTGCGGCGGCGGCATCGCTTCTTGGCAGCTTAAACGTTTATGCGGACAGCCCGGATGTGCTGATACAGGCGGAAAACTGTTTTGTTTCGGAAAATGATGAAGCACAGGTTCGTATAAGCGTAAAAAACAATACGGGGATAGCGGCTTTTGCCGTTGAGCTTTGCTACGATCCGGAAGTTCTGGTGTTTGAGGACGCTGAAAGTACAAACAAAACAAAGAGCGGTTCCTTCGGCTGCAACGGCGAATATATGCAGGACAGCGTAAAGGTCGTGTGGTCGTCATCATCGGAAATGTACGGAAACGGAGATATAGCAGTTCTTAAATTCAGAACAAAGGGTAATTCGGCGGATACTGTGACTCCCGTCAGAATAGGATACTGTGAACTGGCTGATTCAAAGCCTCAGGGTGTCGGATTTGAAACTATGGACGGCGAAATAAAAATTGCCGGGGAAATAAATGAGGGAGACGCTGACGGAAACGGAAAGATTGAGGTCTGCGACGCGGTTACGATCAATAAGTATCTTCTGGACAGCGTGAGCTATCCTTTGAAATCAATAACAGCAGAGGCAAATGCGGATATGGACAAGAACGGGAAAGTAGAGCTTGCAGATACGGGCATCCTTATAAACAGGCTTTGTTCGGTTCAGGGAGGTTAAAATGAAACTTGCATTAAAAAAGACAGTATGCGTCCTGCTTTCGCTTTTTATGCTCCTTCCCCTGCTTACTGCCGAGGCTTCGGGAGAAATGAAGGCAAGTCAGGCGTGTATTGATCTGATAAAGGACGCCGAGGGCTTCACCAGATACAAGTACTGGGATTACAGCCAGTGGACGATAGGCTATGGTACAGGCGTTTCGGAGGACGAATATCCCGACGGAATTACCGAGGAGGAAGCCGAAAAGCTTCTTTACAGTGCAGTAGTAAAATATGAGGGATATGTCAACAGCTTTGCGGACAGATACGGAATAGAACTCAGCCAGAATCAGTTTGACGCTCTTGTGAGCCTTACCTATAACATGGGCAATATCTGGTCGGCTTATGACGAATTTGATCTGAAAAATTATCTTATAGACGGGGCTGACAAACACAGCTTTCTTGAGATAGCAAAGGGATTCGGCGAATGGAGAAAAGCCGGAGGAAGCGTTTTGCAGGGACTTGTAAACAGACGTGCGGACGAAACGGTCCTCTTTCTTTCAGACAGAAAGGACAGCTCAGGAGAGGTATGGAGAGTAAATTCGGAAAGCGGGATAAATCTTCGCCGTGAGCCTGATTCATCTTCTGAAAAGACGGGCTTTATGTCCATGAATACGATTTATTACATAACTGACAAGAAAACCACGGGCGACGGAAGCCTCTGGGGCAGGACCGTATATGAAGGAGAGGAGCACTGGTGCGTCCTTGACTATTCGAGCTACATGGTGGGAGGTCCTGTCGGTTATTCCGAGGAAAATGAAAACAGCAGCGTTACCGGCGAAAAATGGGTAATAAATTCCGATGACGGTGTAAGGCTCAGAAGCGGTCCGGGACTGAATTATCAGGGGCTTGGAACTATTCCGGACAAGGCTCAGATAACTGTTACTGCTACGGCGGAAGCGGACGGCTACCTCTGGGGCAAGACGACATACAGCGGCAGAGAGGGCTGGTGTGCACTTAATTTTGCTGAAAAGGCGGACGGACAGAAGTCCGAGCTTCCGGGAAGAATTCTGACAGGCATCTATATAAGCTCAGAACCGGATAAGACTATCTATGCCGAGGGAGAAAAGCTTGATCTGACGGGTATATGCGTCAAGGCAAAATACAGCGACGAGTCTGAGGAGACTGTTACCGACATAAAGGTTGACGGCTTTGAATCTGTTGCGGGAAAACATGTTGTAACTGTGACCTACCAGAACCAGACGGCATCATTTGAAGTTAATGTTACGGAGAAGAAGCTCAGCGGTATCGAGATAGCTCAGCCTCCATACAAAATAGTCTATAAGCAGGGCGAACAGCTTGATACGTCAGGAATGATTGTATACGCTGTCTACGACAATGGCTCCAAGGAAGAAATAAGCGATTACAGTGTAAACGGTTTCGATACAACTGCCGGAACAAAGACAATAGAGGTGGAATATCAGAGCAAAAAAGCTTATTTTATGGTCGAAGTGAGCGAAAAAAGACTTGTTGATATCGCCATAACAAGACTTCCGGACAAGCTTGAATATATTGTGGGACAGGAGCTGAACACGGACGGAATGATAGTGTGCGCTTACTTTGACAATAACAGCAAAACTGTTATTGAATCCTATTCGGTAAGCGGCTACAATCCGCAGACTGCGGGCGAACAGACAATAACCGTCGGTTACAGCGGAATATATAAAACGTTTGAGATAACCGTTGAGGAACCGGATCTCAATGAGCTTCCCGGAGACCTTGACGGAGACGGTTCAAGAAGCATATACGATCTTGTTCTGCTGAATCAGTACGTAGATAACGGAAAAGCTGATTTCGACATGAAGTATATTTATCTTGCGGATATCAACGGCGACGGGCTTGTTGACCGGTGTGATATAGACATGCTGACTATGATCGTTTCACAGCAGTGAAGCGGCTGAATCAAAAATACTGACGTCCTTGAAAAAGGGCGTCAGCGTGTTTTTAACAATTAAAAAAAGGAGTGTTGAAAGTGCTGAAAGGACTTCTTGAAAAAAGAACCTGTGCAAAATGCAGAGTGTGCTGCGGTTTTGACAGGAGCGATATCTGGGAAATGCCGGTTATGGATACGGAGGCTGCGGAGAAGATAAAAAAAATAAAGCCGGAGACGGAATTTGTGAAAATAAAAAACGATTTCGTTGTGAAAGCGCCGGAGCTTCATGATGACGAGCTTTACTTCTGCCCTGCGCTGGGTGAGAACGGCTGCATTCTCGGGGATGAAAAACCCTTTGACTGCCGTATATGGCCTTACAGGATCATGGATATCGGGGGAAAATATGCGATAACGATCTCGCCTGTTTGCAGTGAGCTTTATCACCGTCCTCTTTCGGAGCTTGTGGAATTTCTTGAAAAGGGACTTGCAGATTATATTTTTGAATATGCCCTGAAACACCCCGATGTTGTCAAGAAATATGATGAAAGTTACCCTGTTTTGAAGATGAATTCTTAAACGTTTTATGCAAGATGACTATATAGGTATATACGAATTAGCAGAAGTAAC
>JBJEQV010000109.1:0-7482 GCA_051881915.1 Porcipelethomonas sp.
TTCAGAATGATTTTGAAGATACAGAAAAATTTGATCCTGACAAGGTTTTTGACAGGTTCTATCGTGGGAATAAAGCTCATACTTCAAACGGAAGTTTTGGTCTGGGGCTTTCTATTGCAAGAAATATTGCTGATTCCTGTGGAATAAAGCTGAGCGCGGATAAAAATGATTCAGAGGTAATATTTACAGTTGTAATTTAACTGAATTTCGGTAAAGGTTACTTATATCAGATATATCCTGCAGGTATTTTCTGCCGGATATCGTAATATAAAAAAACAGGCAGATACCTTTCAAAAAGTATCTGCCTGTTTTGCTGGTTATAGTCTGTCGTAAAGAGCATTCATAATAGTTTCCATGAAAACTTCTGTATGTACAGTGACCCTGACTGTGTTTCCTTTTTAATTTAATAAAATATTATCCTGAATGAATTCAGACAAATTTTCCGGGCTAACGGATTTTTCTGATAAAATAGAAATAATTCTTTCCGCTTCTTCCGGATTAGTAGACACATCTCTGACAGTGCGGGTAATTAATGTGTCTGTTGCAGTAATGCCATGGGTGACAGCGGAGTCCTGATCAATTGAAATAATTTCTTTGAAAATACAGTAAACAATCTTTTTGTCACAACTGATACTTGCAGAAATAACTTCTAACGATAAATCATTCATAATTAACAGCTCCCAGTGTATTATTTTATGTGATAATTATACCATAAAAATCGACAAAATAAATACACCGTTTTCGACTTCAATCGACAGCATTCGACATGGTTCAGAAAGCAAAATTGTCAAACAGCTTATTGAGCAGTTCAATCTGAATTTTTCCGTTTGTAACATCCGTCAGTTTTTTGCATAGGGCATCGTGCTTTTCATCTTTTACGTTAACTGTAAGGATGACATTGTTTCCAAAGTCAGCGTCTGTCTGCTTGATTTCAAAATCGGGGAGGACATAGCTTACTTTTCCGTACAGATCGTAATCCATAGTAAGTCTCAGGGCGGAACAGCTGTACATATTCAGGATTTCCGCATTTTCGACAGCAAGCGCCGCACTGTGGGAATATGCCCTTACAAGACCTCCGCCGCCCAGAAGAATCCCTCCGAAATAACGGGTCACAACGCAGCATATGTCTGTAAGCCCCTGCTTCAGGAGAACGTCGAGAACAGGAACACCTGCTGTACCCTGAGGCTCTCCGTCATCGGAATAGCGTGTGGTGTTGTCATGGCGGAGTATGTAGGCGTAGACATTGTGCTTCGCCTTGCGGTGTTCTGATTTTATCTTGTTTATAAAGTCAACCGCCTGTTCGGTGCTTTGAACAGGGCAGAGATGACCTATAAATTCCGAGCGCTTTTCGATAAATGAACAGCTGACGGGGGAACTGATAGTTTTATAATTCATAGCTTTCTCCGTTTTTGTTTATAAAAAGTAAAAAGGACGACATGATGCCGTCCGTTTAAATTACTTAGCCATATTGAAACGCTTCTTGAATCTGTCAACACGTCCGCCTGTATCAACAAGCTTCTGCTTGCCTGTAAAGAACGGATGGCACTTTGAACAGATTTCCACCTTGATATCCTTCTTGGTAGAACGAGTCTCAATAACATTGCCGCAGTGGCAAGTGATAGTAGTTTTTTCAAACTGCGGATGGATTCCTTCTCTCATTACTGTCACCTCTTTCTGAAAAGATTTATGATTAACATAGCAGCCCATCATTTACTTTAGACAGTAGTGCCATTGATAATTCACTAACGAAATAATTATATCACAGCAAATAAAAAAAATCAAGTATTTTTCTATAAATATTGAAAAAAATTTTTTCTGTGTTAAAATTAAGAATAAAAAGGACGGAGGTAGTTTAATGGGAAAAATATTCTGGGAGGGGGGAGCGCTGCTTTCACCTGTTCCTGCGGCGCTTGTTTCCTGCGGTACAGTGGAAAATCCCAATGTACTGACAATAGCCTGGACAGGGATCGTCTGCACAAAGCCGCCTATGACATATATTTCCGTAAGACCCGAACGGTATTCCTATGACCTGATCCGGGAAAGCGGCGAATTTGCCATTAATCTTACGACTTCTGCCCTCTGCAGGACTACTGATTTCTGCGGAGTAAGAAGCGGGAGAGACGTTGACAAGTTTGAAAAGTGCGGACTTCATGCAGCTCCGGCAAAAAGGGTTTCGGCTCCAATAATTGAAGAATGTCCGGTAAGTCTTGAATGCAGAGTAAAAGAAATAAAGCCTCTCGGAAGCCATGATATGTTTCTTGCAGAGATCGTAGGTGCGGATATTGATGAGAGGTATGTTGACAGCAAAGGGAAGCTTAATTTACAGCAATGCGGGCTTGCAGCCTATGCTCACGGAGAATATTTTGCTCTGGGCAGAAAACTTGGTGATTTCGGATTTTCGGTGAGAAAGAAGAAAAGGAAAAAATAAATTTAATGCACTCCGGAAAGAGTGCATTTTTATTTTCAATATTGGATATATCATTGTATATAGCTGTTTTTATCTCCAGAATTCAAACAATCTTCCGAATGAGAGCACGTTTGCCTGCCACTTCTGAATGAAAATTTCCGCAGGTTTTAAATATGAATATATCTGAACGAAATTCATGACAAGGCTTAAAAATCCGGAGAAGATCATGAGCTTGTTCAAATGTTTTTTTGTATTTTCTTTGCTTTTTTCATAAACTATGAAGCATATAATAAGTGCGCCTATAATGATTTGCCATGCAAAATCAACACAGTATCTTGTTCCGTATCCGCTTTCCCAGATCGAAAAAATGACTGCAAAAGGACATGCAATACAAACTGCAAAAATCAAGAGGGCATAGAGCTTTTTATCCTTGCTTTCTGAAAGTCTGTAAGCCGTTCGGAATTTACCGTAACCGCAGACCGGAAGAGCTTTCCAGAGAATGCCCAGTGCTGCACCTGTTGCAAGGAAATAATAACCCTGAGGATTGAATGTCATTGCATCTCCGGCTGTAAAAAAGGGGAAGACTTCTGTGAACCGGGGAAGTGCAAAAAGATAATTGAAAAATCCGATCGCTGCAAAGTGAGTGTGGTATTCAGCTTTTGTAAAATCATTGATGGTCAGAGAATACTGTATTCCGAAGTCGAGCGGATTGCCGAAACGGGCATAGTTATACCACATCTGTATAGAACCGATCACAATAAACGGCAGCAGAGCGCAACAAAAATATGGCATATAATACTTTATTTTAGAGCCGCCCTGATAAAGATTTTTCTTCTTTCTGAACCCTGCGAAAATAAATAACAGCGCAGCAAGACAGTAAACTGCAAGAGTCGGACGGCATAATACTCCCATGCTAAGACAGAATGCTGAAACAGCGAGTCTGAAATTTTTTATTTCTCCGTTTCCTATGATGTTTGAACTCAGAAGGAAAAATGCTCCCGCAGTTACACATAAAAATCCTGATGCCTGTGCGATTTCGTAAAAATTTGCCGTACAGTAGCAGAAGAAAATTCCGGTGGAAAATTGTATAAGTGCAAGTCCTGTAAGCAGCAGAGACGCCGGAGTTTTTCTGAAGAATTTATCTGCAAGGCACAGGTAAAGCTTTGTGAGAAATATGATTCCTAATGCACCAAACAGGAATATCGCCCAGGAAGAGGGGAAATAATAACCTGTTATCATGTGATATGGCAAAAAAAGTGCAAGTACAGGACCTATGCCATAGTAAGAATAATACTTTCCGTTATAGAGCAGATGATCCCAAAGATAGTTAACGTTGTTTCGCTGACTCCAGTCATAAGGATTTTCAAGAGCGAGAATTTCGTCGTTTGCTTCAAACTGAAGTTCAGTAGTGCCGGCTTCAAATGCATCTACAATCTCTTTTGAAATCTGATTGCCGGTTGATGACTGAAAATCTTTTTTCAGGCTATGCTGAGCATCTTGATATCTGCTCATATTTGTTATGAACAACGAGACGCATATTAGCGCTGAAGTCAGAATCCATGCTGAAATTCTGAATGCTTTCCTTCGCTCTGAATAATTTCTGTACAGAAGCTTTTTGGATGAAAGAGCGTAAGCGATAAATCCGCAGATGTAAATTATCATAAATCTTAATAAGGAGAAATTAAACCTGACCGGCATATTCAGTACAATGCTTTTTATGGTGATATACTCGTTTTCATCTGCTGAAAATCCTAATTTCAGATTATGAACATTTCCCGAAAAATTGCAGGGAACAGTTCTGCTGCGCCGGTTTTCTCTTATGATTTCCGCATTTGCAATGTTACTGCGGTAATCGGCAGAATTTGTATCATCAGTAATGCTTATATCAAATTTAACGGAGCCTTTAGTGCTTGAAAGAGCATCAATGGTTATTGTCCCGACAGGCATGTCCAGACCTGAATAATCAAGTGTATAGTATCCGCCCGTGACATTAATTGTCCCGTTTTCACTGTTAAAAATCGAAGGATTTCCGGATTCGAGATTCAACGAACCGGTAGTGTAGTCATTGCCGAGAAGATGGGCAGAATTTATATTGAACACAAAAAGCTCAAGAAAAAAGCACACCGTCAGAAGACGAAAACAGAATTTACCGATACTGCCGGTCTTTTGTATGAATCTGTCTCTGAAAAGAGACAGCAGAAGTGAGATTACAGCAAATCCGGCATTATACACTGATAATAAACGATAACCGCTCAGATCAGCTGCACCGGTCAATTCAAGAATAAGTAAAACAAGTGAAAGACCTGTAAGTACAGATGATATTTTTACAGCAGCATTGCATATCCTGACAGTGATCCTTGATCTGCTTTTGCCGGTCAGTGAAAAAACAGTTATCGCTGTTCCGGCAAAAATCAGAAACTCAATTAAAAAAAATAATATGTTTATTTTCATTTTGTGCTCCTTTAATATAATTAATTTGATCTTACATATTATAACATGAAATTTAAATAAAATCAAGCTGCATTTGTTGTATTTGCACAGATTACACATTGTAAAAATGACTGCATTCATATAACATTTAAAATACAGTATTTATTTTATTTTTATAATGTTCTTTTTATACTAAAAATAAAATGAAATTCAAGAAAACGAGAGAAATGAAGAAAAACAGAGAGAAAACAAGCGTGAAAGGGATATAAATTAAAATTTCGGCAATTTGACTGTTGACTTTGGATTTCTGATTTGATATAATTAACCAGTAATGTCAAGAAAAGTGCGGATATGCTTTGAAAAAAGTACTTGCGAGTGTCCGCAGGAACAGGATTAACCCGCTCCGGTTCAGGCTTGACGAAAATATAAAAATGGAGGATTAATACTATGTCAACTTTTATGCCAAAAGCTAACGAAGTTAACCGTAATTGGTATATTTTAGATGCAGCAGGCAAGCCGCTCGGTCGCGTTGCTGCACAGGCTGCTCATATTCTCAGAGGCAAGCATAAGCCAACATATGCTCCGCATGTTGATTGCGGTGATCATGTAATCATTGTTAACTGCGAAAAGGCAGTTCTCACAGGCAAGAAGCTTGAAAACAAGAAGTATTACTGGCACACTGGCTGGATCGGCGGACTGAAGTCTGTAAGCTATAAGGAGCTTATGGATAAAAAGCCTGAAAAGGCAATGATGATTGCTGTTAACGGCATGCTTCCTAATAATTCACAGGGAAGAAATCAGTTAAAGCGTTTAAGAACTTACAGAGATGCAGCACATAAGCATGAGGCTCAGAAGCCGGTTGCTTACGAAATATGATTAAGGAGGCGGCTTAAATGTACGAATCAAAGGTAAAATTTTTCTATGGTACTGGAAGAAGAAAGCATTCTGTTGCAAGAGTAAGACTTTATCCGGGTTCAGGAAATATCACAATCAATGACAGAAATATTGATGAATATTTCGGACTTGAGACTTTAAAGCTCATAGTTCGTCAGCCTCTTAATCTGACAGAAACAACTGACAAGTTCGACATCGTGTGCACAGTTACAGGCGGCGGTGTTACAGGTCAGGCAGGTGCTATCAGACACGGTGTTTCAAGAGCTCTTCTTGAATACGATCCGGAACTCAGACCTGCTCTTAAAAAGGCCGGATTCCTCACTCGTGACCCGAGAATGAAGGAAAGAAAGAAGTACGGTCTCAAGGCTGCACGTCGTGCTCCTCAGTTCTCAAAGCGTTAAGGAAACTTTTCACAAACGCCGTATTTTCGGCATTTACAGACCTTACAAATATTCTTTGGTACTTGTTTGGTCTTTATCAGAAAGCTATATAAATCCGTCTCGAATTTCGGGACGGATTTTTTGTACCTGAATGTCAGTCAGGCGTTAAGTTTAAGCGTTACAAGATCGGCAACTTTAGCCTTTGTGCTTTTAAGGACATCAGCATAGATGTTTGCTGTTACGCCTATATCGCAGTGACCGAGATGTTCGGAAACTATTTTGAGGTCAACACCGCTGTTCAGCAAAAGCGTAGCATTGCAATGGCGGAGCTGATGCAGGGTAAGGTTTTCAAATTCAGTCCCTTTGGTAAAGCGTTTCAGTGAATGATACACCGAGCATCTGTCACGATAGTTTCCTAAAGCTGAGGTGAACACCATTTCAGGATGTTCAAACTTCTTTCCGAGTGCTGCCGACATCTTGTCAATATAAGCTTTCTGCTCCCTGAAAATAGAAGCAAGAACTTCGCTCATACCTATCACTCTGCGACTGCTCTCAGTTTTGGGAGAGCCGAGCTTATGTTTACCGCCAATGTCAGTGAGATTATGATTGATCGTTATAGTCATTTCCTCGAAATCAATATCCTCCCACATCAATCCCAAACACTCTCCAGAACGCATTCCTGTATAGAGAAGTACCTTAAGAATACGCTTGAAGTCCTCGTCCCACGGCTTTGTGTCCAAAAGCTCCATAAAACGCTTGATCTCGTTTTCGTCAAGAGACATTTTCTTCTTTTCTTTGCGGTTCTTCGGAAGAATTACATTGTGGCAGGGTGATTCACGGATATATCCCTGCTCAACTCCTCTGCGGAAGATGCTCTGTATCACCACATAAATTTTGCGTACCGACTGAGGTTTCAGCTTATACGTCTTCATAACGCTCGTCAGTTTCGGCGGAGTAATTTCTTTCAGCTTCATGTTGCCGATAACAGGCTTAATATGCTTCTCATACTGACCTTTATAGGTGTACGCTGTGCTGGGTTTCAGCTCGATAGGAGCAAAATTCTCAAAGTACCAGTCGGCAAGCTCTGAGAAACGCATATTCTCATTCAGCTCAGTATAATCCTTGCATCTGCTTTCAAATTCATAGGCGAACTGCTGTGCGAGCTTCTCTGCTTTCTTAGGCGTAACGCCTTGCGGAGGCTTGAAGGTGGTCGATTTAACGATCTGTTTGTGTTCTGTATCATATCCGAGGGATACCTTAATTCTGAAAGTATCTCCTCGCTTTGTAATAGTAGCCATAAGTTGATTCCCTTTCTGTCAACATAGATTTTATGGCATACTCCTGTTACTCTAATGTTAGCGCGCATTTGCC
>JBJEQV010000110.1:0-7467 GCA_051881915.1 Porcipelethomonas sp.
CTATATTCAGAAAGAACAGGATTCTGTGACAAATAAGGTCATGATCGTTCCAAAAGCAGTCCCGGTTTCTTGATAATACTCTTGTAAATAGGGTATAATTATTGTATTACAGATATTGTAAATCTTTATTACAATATCAGGGGGGTAATTTCATGACGAAAAAACTCAAAAAGACAACGGCATTTTTGTCGGCGGTCACCATGGTCATGGCAATGCTGCTTAACTTCCCAAGCGGAATGTTCAGCAATATCGACTTTGGATTAAAGCAAGTGCGGCGGAAATTACACTTACAGAACCGTCAAAAGACGGTGGCGTATATCAGATAGGAACAGCGGCGGAGCTTTACTGGTTTGCGGATAAGGTAAACAACGAGAACGGTACTTACAGAAGTGCAAACGCAGTCCTCATGAAAGATATTACCGTGAACAGAAATCTGCTTAGTTCTCTGATTTTGACTTTAACGGCAATGTGTCAAACGGCACAAGCTTTACAAGCTGGACGCCTATCGGAAACATCAATAGCAACGCATACACCGGTACATTTGACGGACAGAATCACACTATAAGCGGATTGTATTTCAATGACGCAAACACAGACTGTGTCGGCTTGTTTGGCTATGTAAAAAGCGGCGGCCAGATTTCTAATGTTGGTGTTGTTGACTCCTATTTCAATGGAAATAATCGTGTCGGCGGCGTGTGCGGATGTAATGATTTAGGCGAAATCACAAACTGCTGTTTTGACAGCGATAAATACATCGGAAATGCTGTCGGCTATAGTGATGGCACAGTTACAGATGTGGAGGGCAAAACCACAGCCCGGTTCAAAAGCGGCAAGGTGGCTTATCTCTTACAGGGCACGCAGGCAGGAACTGTATGGGGACAGACCATAGGCACAGAGAAATACCCTGTTTTAGGCGGTGCAAAGGTTTACACTGCAAGCAATTGTACCGGTTATTCCAATACAGAAAATGAAACTGAATATCATAACTACGTTAACGGAATATGCCAGTGGTGCGGCGATGTTGAAAATGACATTATGATTTACGGTCAGAGCGTTACTCTGGACGGAACGATAGGAATGAACGTTTACGTTGCCGCTGATGATAATTATGACTGGACGGCAAGCTTTAACAATACTGTGGTTGAAAAGCCTGCAAAGGACGAAAACGGACTTTATAAGTTCACATATCAGGTTGCCGCAAAGGATATGGCAGAGGAAATCATTTTCTATATTAACAATGCTGTCAATGCAACGGTTTCTGTTAAGGGTTATCTTGATACATTAGATACAGGTGAAAATACACGCTTGAAAAACTTGTGAAATCAATGGGAAAATACGGTACTGCCGCAAGTGAATTTTTCAAAACAGACGGTACTGTTCCGGCACCGGCTGAAGATGTTACAGTCGATGACCTCAGCGGTTATGCATTCACGAAGAAAGAAACATTCCCCGCTGGTATCAGCTACTACGGTTCAAGCCTTATTCTTGAATCTGAAACGTCAAGAATATCAGTGCTGAAAATCTTGGTGTAGCGCATACTGTAAAGATTGGTAACGCCGTAGTGATAAGCAATTACAGTGCGCTGAGCTATGCAAAGACTGTACTTAACAACGATGCGGCAGACGATAACCTGAAAAATCTTGTGAAGGCGCTTTACCTTTACAATCGGGCAGCAGTTGGATATAATGTGAAAACCGGTTGGGTACAAGACGGAGAAAATTGGTATTATTTAAACGATGATGGAACTTTGTTAAGGAGTGCTTATACTTCCGAAGGTTATTATGTAGATGAAAACGGAATTTGGACCGGGATATAAGGTTAGTTAAATGAAAGAAACTTATGCAACACCAGAAATTGAAATCGTGAAGTTTGAGTGTGAGGACGTTATTACTACGAGCGGTAACGGACCGATTGAACTGCCGATAATTCCTGTAAAATAACTGTATTTTTACAATATTCAGTCAACAACCCTTGAATTTATTGTATTACATAATATCATTTTACGCTTGTCAGCACCGGAAATAATACTTTACAAAAAACTCTATGAAATATTAAGTCTCAGAGGAATATATGGTGTAATTATCTAAAAACAGCGAAAAATCCTTATCGGACAGAAAGGAAGTATATATGAAAGAGAAACCATGGCTGATCCTGCACTGGAAAAGGATTATAATAATAGCGCTATTGCTGTTTGCGATAATATACACAGTATACAGCTGTGGAGTACAAAGCAGCATCGAAAAATCCGCAGACGAGCTGCCGCAGATCACAAGCAGGGCAGAGATGCAGGAAGCACTCAGCGGTCCGAAGAAAATATACGCCGTTCTGAACGCACCTGTTTCCGGAAGTGCAGCAGAGGATGTCTTTGATATACTGACAGATGAATACATATACATACAGTACATCGGGGAGACCTTTTCGCCCAAAGTGTATTATATAGATGGTCTTGGTCCGCAGACCACATATGAATGGGAAAAGGACTATGACGACCGGGAATCTATATCTGGGGAAACATATCTTTATAGCGATATACCAATAGATCTTACAGGCTGCCGTATAGATAACACTGATACGCTGACATCTGAAAGCCAGGTGAGGTTTCCGGAAGATTCAAAGGCAGCTGTAAGCATTATGATGAATTACTATTATCCGGAAGGCATGGGCGAAAATCCTAATGCAATGGAAGAAAACAGCGGACTGAAACGTTACGCTGTCTACTTTATGAAATCCGGAACAGATATTTCATTTCTGGCTTGGATAGGTGATAATGAAATTACATTTTGTAAAACCGGGGAAAACGGCGAAATCAGCGGATATGCCGCTGTTGTACAGCATGGAGAGCTGCCTGATCTTAAATGGATAATGGAGTCCGGCGAAATAGGAAACGTTATAATAATCTGGATAGGCGTATTGTTTTTTATAGTTGTGATTCCTCTGTGCAGCTATTATGCAGAAGAAAGCAGACAGCCAGTGGAAAACGTCAGTAAAAAATGTGATTCCAAAAAAGGTGATATCAAAAAAGGTGATATCAAAAAAGGAACTTCAAAAAAACGCAAAAGAAAAAAACGGAAATGATTTAAAAATATTCTGTGCTTCTGATTATGTCTGAAAAAGCGGTAAAATGGTGGACAAGAAAAACGGAGAAATATGGCATTTTGTTGATGGCGGTACAAATGAACCGGTTTTACGATATCCGAAAGCTCACAGCTCATTGACAAAAAAATCCAAACCAAGTAAAATCACCTTAAAAAATAAATTTCCAGTCAAAGACACCACGGTATAGAGTGCAGAATGCAGGGCTTTTCTGTTATTTATAGCATTTTATATATAGATCTGGTTTTTTAAAGCCGAAATCATAAAATTAATGAAATCAGGCACTGGAAGCTTAATAAAGGTGTTATACTGACATATTCCATAAAGTCCGCTCCTAATAACACCAGGCTTACCGGAACAGTCAGTAACGCCAGACTGATAAGATATGATGCCATGGAACTTCGGCAAAGTGATGATATGCCGGTGATTATTATTGCCGTAAGCATAGAACCGATTGTGCGGAATATGATAAGAAGTACAATCAAATCGCCAACTGTAAATGAACCGGATGAACCGGCAATAGACTGAATGCTTTGAATCGGTGCGGAAAGTCCCTGAGTTCCGTAACTGTTCAGGATATTGATAACATATGGAACTGTAAACAGCAAACCGGCAAATGTACCGCATAATATACTATACAAAAGCAGATCCTTATAATATCCTGATTTACCGCATTTTGTAGAAAAAATGATTTTTACCATATCACTTTTTTTATCC
Organism: Porcipelethomonas sp.; assembly: GCA_051881915.1. Taxonomy (GTDB): domain Bacteria; phylum Bacillota; class Clostridia; order Oscillospirales; family Ruminococcaceae; genus Porcipelethomonas. The sequence goes on from JBJEQV010000110.1 coordinate 3,811, forward strand.
GCAGACGCGACGGGAGAAAGAATAAATACCGTAAAAAGTACTATAAGTAAGATCAAAACGTATTCTTCCTTATTTCCGTCAAATCCGAACATTCTTTCATAACCGGTGTCATAAAAAATCTCTCCGTTTCTGCATGAGGACTGTATTGACTGTACCCGTTTATTAAGACGTTCAAAAGCAGTACGATCATTTAATTCATTGTAAAGAAGGTTCAGCTTATAGGTATTTACATTTCCTGACAGCTGAATCTTTTCCATTTCCTTTTCCACAGATCTATACTTTTCCTCTTTTTCCGTGAGATAATTTAAAGTATCTGAGGTTACTGCACCTTCCAATTTATCTGTAAAATTCTCATAATAAATGTCATCATTATCATATTGCCTTGAGAAGGAAGCTGAAAGCATAGCTGATGCAAATATTGCCGCAAATACCAGCAAAAAGCCCTTATTAAGCACCAGTGAACGATAGCATACATAGTAAAATCTACTGTGGATTCGTACCTTTTTTCTGTGAAAAATATTCAGACGAACTGTTCTGTACTGTACATTCTGATTTTTCTCAGCTATCCATATGCAGCTAAAAATCATAATAGCTATCAGCACAGAAATAAATAAAACAGACGAGAATTTCAGGGAAACCGGATAACCCAATACATTAACATTCTGATATGTACCAAGTATTTCTGCTGTCTGAGTAAATTTTACGGGATTCCAATAATGCAATATCTGAAAAACAGAATTCACGTCAATAAATCTGTAAAACAAAAAAGCTGCTGCACATATTCCTCCGGAAATGCCATAAATCATAATATTATTTTTTGATGCCATACAAATCAGGCTGAATATTACTGCAAATAACAGGTAAGAAGCAATTTTCAGCATAAAAAACAATATCAGAAATTTTCCGGCAGAAACAGGCAGATTGCACTGATATAAACCAAACACCGATTGTATTGGGCGGTGAAGATCTCCCAGTCCGTACAGACAGCCGCCGATAACAAGATTTTCTCCAAAGAAAAGCAGCGCAATAGCAGATGTACACAATGAAACAACAGAAAGCTTAGTTAAAAGCAAATACGTCCGTCCCCTGAGCAAGGCAGATAAAAGCGGAGCAATACCCTGTTCACGATCTCTCAGCATAACTGCGCATACAGAAAGAAATACTAAAAATATCCCAATAAAATCAGTTACAGGACTTGTAAATGTGTTTTCCAATCCGAATGAGGGGGCAAGCGGCAGTTCCTCAGCCGGTATCGCAGCATAAGCAGACGGTGTTTTCTGAATGTTACGGCAGGAAAATGTATCAGTATCTCCCCATATAGAAACCGAGGACATATTATCCGCCTGCTCCTTTATACTGTTCAGATAGGACGGATATTCTTCGCATTCCTTTGAAAGCTCCAGCATATCATAAATAAGATACATAGGATAAGCAGTATACTTTCCGCTGCTTTGCTGCTCCAGAAGTTCATTCAAAAATTTCTGTATTTCAGTAAGAGACATATTTTCCGTTTCAGAGAAAAAAGAACGATAGGATTCCGGAGTATAGTATCGTTCATCCGCACGATTTATCTGAATATAGCCATTCACAAGCAGCAGGCATGAAAAAACAATCCAGAATATCCGGAATGACATCAGCTTTTTACATTCGCATAAAAATACTTTCATCATTCGCCTCCGTCCTTATCCGGAAACAGATTATCTGTAATCAAATGCATTAAAGTAGATTTTCCGGCACTGTCTGATCCTGACAAACCGTATGTTCCGACAGTAAAGGTAAATGAAAAATTCCTGAGAGCATATTTTTTGCCATAATGCTTATTTACCTGAATAAGTTCCAGCCCATTCATCTTATCCTCCTATCAGATTACTTTCCGATACCATATCAAATTTCAATTCGCCGTTTTCATAATACTTTACTATATACTGATCATTTATAAAATCCATAATCATTGCATCTGAATTACAGTATTTTTCAGCCAATACAAACTCATTTCCAGTTTTGATATCAAAGCCCTGACCTATTGAACCTTTCCAGAGCTTTCCGTTTACAACTGTAAAATCATATGTATCATTGTCATACATATTTTTGGCGGCTGTTTTTTTGCCGTTTTCATCTAAAATATAAAATGTGCCGTTGTCTTCATAAACATAGAAATTTTCTCTGGTACACCAGGCGTACGGCAGGTCGCTGACTGTAATTTCACCGGTTTCCAAATCAATACACTTATTTTCAATTATCCACGGAATATCTTTTCGCGGATTTCCATTATTAACCCAATCTGTATCTAAATAATCTGTAATAATTTTAGGATCTTCAACATATCGGTAGGACATATAAAGCCTGTTGTTATAAATACCTCCCATTTTAACCTCTGAAAAAATTGATGCTCCATAACTCCAGTTGTACTTAGCGTATGGCGAATCATTTATTTGTCCGTAATTGTGCACTTCTGCGGAATTCAGGTTTATTGAATACAAGTATTGTTCACCGCTTCGGCTGAAGCCTCCCCATGTTCCGTCAACAGGGTCCTGGTACACTTCACGGCTGCCGATAATGTATAATTTTTCGTTGTCTATTATCAGATCAATAGCACTGTTCATAAATACGCCGTCTATTTCCGCAAAAATCTCAACAGTACCTGAATCAAGTTTTGCTTTCATACACTTTGTTTTAATTTCTGCTTCCTGTGATTTTCCGTCATCTGAATCTGTAATTTTATAGTCTGACGTAAACCAATATACAGAATCCTGATAAATAACCGGCACTAAAAAAGCTCCTGCACATAAACCTGAAATACATGAGGAATCGGTATGAGTACAATTTGGCTTATTACAAAGCGGTACACCGTTCATAGTTTCATAATCTAAAAAATACGCCTGAGTTCCTGATTTTTGAGATACTGTATAAAGCAAACCATTTTCATATACATTATATGCCATATCATAAAATGCAGTATCTTCATTTTTTATGTTATACTCAGTATTCTTCGTTTTACATGAAACAAAAAAGACTGAAATAAATGTTAATAAAATGCAAATCAAACGCTTCATAATGCTTCTCCTGATTACATAAACAGCTGGATTATATGCACTGCCAGCAGGAAGAGTTGCTGTCGCCATTGTTGCAGCTGTATTTTTCATAATTTGGGTCTTTTCCTTAAAACCGCTTTATAATAAAACGATTCAAAATTAAAATTTACTGCATAAAGAAAATAATTTTTTAATTTTCTTTAAAATTTTAGGTAAAAGTATGCCGGATAGTTTCACAGGCGTATAAAAATTATCCCATTCTTTCTTTTGCAGTTTTTTCAGCCCAGGTGCACCGATTATGAAATTCAATAATTTTGTTTCATAGGTTCGGCCTTATGAAAATAATTATGCGGTATTGTCATAAATTTTATAATCATGGAGATAATATTGCTCCCCCAATTATTGGGGGAGCAATAACATACTATTCATTCATTACTTTCATTTTTTCTGTACATGTTTGGCGAAATACCTGCTGACTGTTTGAACTGGTGCATAAAATGCTTGTCGTCATCATATCCGCACCGACCGGCAATAGATGAGATATTCATTTTTGTTGTGATAAGGAGATGCTTCGCCAGTGAGATACGGCTCTGAATTATGTCCTGATGAAAACTTATACCGAAAA
>JBJEQV010000111.1:0-7265 GCA_051881915.1 Porcipelethomonas sp.
GCAAGGAGAATCAGACCAAGACCTGACATGAGCTGCTTCATGCCCTGGGATTTAGGACAGTAGGCATAAAGAAGCTTTTTCAGAAACGTTGTAAAGACCGATACAGCAAGCTATATAAGTACGGAAATATGATGTTTTACTGAAAGGACGATTACCATGATTGATATGATTTACAACCTCCGTGTGGGCGATATTCACGCCGCCGAGTTCTCTGACGAGTTTAACAGGCTTTGTATTCCCTTTGAAAACTCTCTGAACAAGGAGCAGATTGATGTGTTCCATAAAATCCTCGACTGTGTGAGTGATACTGCCGCTGCCGAGATGAGAGCTGCATACAAGGTCGGCTTCAAGGACAGCGTGGCATTGATCGTTAGGTTCAGGAGTAGTATTCAAAGTAAAACACAATATCTTTTGACTATTGAGGACGATTTTTATTTGAATAACCCTCTTTTCCTCTATGAAAACATAGAAAACTCAGTTCCGAGTAATTGACTTTTTGTGATGATTGTTGTATAATTGATAATGTATATGTTGCTTTAAGACGTATACTGTTTTTGAGGTAATAGAAGTTTTTATTGGAGGAATCCACAATGATAAAAGATATAATAGATCACAATGAAACGTTATCTCCTAATGATCGGGAAATGACGGTCTTACGAGAGAACTTTCCGTCCTGCTTCAAATCGGACGGCAGCTTTGATATTGAACGCTTCAAAGAATTCCTGAGTGATAAGGTTGCTGTATCTCATGAGGGGTATGAACTGAAATTCTTAGGAAAGAACTATGCCCGTCTGTTGGCAGCTGAAGAAACAACAACTGTTATTTCGCCTGATATTGAGCATAACAGCCGCCCTGAGAATGCAGATAGTGAGAATATCTATATTAGTGCCGATAATCTTGATGCACTAAAGCACCTTCTCAAATCCTATGCAGGGCGTGTTAAGTGCATCTATATTGATCCTCCATACAATACTGGCTCGGACGGATTCGTCTATAATGATAACTTCAATTTTTCAGCAGAAGAGCTTTCAGTGAGACTGAGTATTGATATAGATCAAGCAGAACGCATCCTTGATTTAACAAAAAGAGGCAGTGCATCTCATTCTGCTTGGCTGATGTTTATGTATCCTCGTTTATTACTTGCTCGGGATTTATTGGCGAAAGATGGAGTCATTTTTATTTCGATTGATGATAATGAGCATTGTAATCTAAAAGTCATTTGTGATGAAATATTTGGAGAGAATAATTTTATTGCAGATTTCCCGCGCGTTACAAAACGTGGTGGAAAATCATCAGATGTTATTGCACTTAATCACGATGTTTTACTTATGTATTCCAAAACGTCAACGCCATTGCTTTACCCAATTGAACATAATGATGCTGATTTCAAATATACAGATGAGTATTTTGATGAAAGAGGTTTTTATAAGCTAAATCAGACATTAGATTATGATAGTTTGCAATACAGTAAAAGTTTGGATTATCCATTGACTATTGACGGTGAAACATTCTATCCAGGTTCTTCTTTGGAGGCATATGAAGAACGTCAATCAGGTATTCATGATGTTGCTGATTGGGCGTGGCGTTGGAGCAAAGCAAAATTCGATTTTGGGTATCAAAATGGATTTATTGTTGTTAAAAACGGAAGAAACGGAAAGCGTATATATACAAAGACATACCAAAAAGCTACCATTGAAGAAAATGATGATGGATACTATATTGAGTATGGTGATAGGACAAAATCGTTATCTACATTGGAAGTTACTGACAACAAGTATTCAAATGATAATGCAACAAAGGATATAGCCAAAACAGTTGGCAAAAAAGTATTTGATCATACCAAACCAATTGAGTTAATATCTCTTATCGCAAGTTTGTGTACACGTAGCGATGATATAATCCTTGATTTCTTTTCTGGTTCGGCTACAACTGCTGAAGCAATTATGAGAATGAATGTTAATGAGCCTGAAGTAAAAAGACACTGGATACTTGTTCAATTGCCGGAATTATGTAAAGAAAGCTCTTCGGCTTATAAAGAAGGGTATAGAACTATATGCGATATAGGGTTAAAACGAATTCAACTTACCAGAGAACTTTTAATTGAGGAACACCCTGAAACAACAGCAGACCTCGGATTTAAGCACTATACGCTCTATGAACCAACAAGTGAAACGCTTGATAAACTGGAAAATTTCTCGCCTGAGCAGATGTTCTCCAATCTTCTTGACGAATTTGGCGTTCCGACTGTTCTGAATACTTGGCTCGTCCGTGACGGTTACGGTTTTACTGCAAAGTATGAAACACTTGATTTTGCAGGATATAAAGCCTACTTCTGCGGAAAGCATCTTTATCTGATTCATGAAGGACTGAGCGATGAAGCAATTACGGCAATTTGTGAAAAACTCGAAGCAGACGCAAACTACAATCCTGAAAATATCGTTCTATTCGGTTACAGTTTCACTTGGGGGATGCGTGATACTTTGCAGATAAACATAAAACGTCTCAAAGATACGGAGAAAAATCTGCGTGTCAATTTTGATGTGAGGTATTGATATGGAACTAATCTTACAAAAAGACTTGTCTCATCAGCAGGCTGCTATTGATGCAGTCAGTCATGTATTTGAGGGAGTGCATATCTCTGCCCCGAAACAGTATTTTGAAAATCCCCGTATATCTATTACTGACGGTGTTATTGAGCAAAATATCAGGGCATTACAAAAGTCTGTCAGAGGAGATCACGACTATGTTTCTCCTGAGAATGGCATACTGAGCCTTGACATTAAAATGGAGACAGGTACGGGCAAGACCTACGTTTACACTAAGGTGATATATGATTTACATAAACGCTATGGTATCAATAAGTTCATTATCGCCGTTCCTTCGCTTGCAATAAAAGCGGGTACTGCGGCATTTATGCAGGACGGCTATGCTCGCAGGCATTTTTCTGACGGTTGCGGATACGGTACGGATATTGAACTTGGTGTCCTTGAAGCTGTCAAGAATAAGAAGAAGGGGCGTTCATTCTTTCCGAACGTGGTAAGCGACTTTATCAGAGGTTCTTGCCAAAATACAGGCAAAATATACGTTTTGCTTGTGAATATGCAGTTGCTTACCGGTAGTAAAATGCTAAAAAGCGATGATTATGATTTTGGCGTTGAGGGTTATTATCGTCCATTCGATGCACTGAAAGCGACAAAGCCGTTTGTAATCATAGATGAGCCGCACCGTTTTTCAAGAACACAATCAGCTTATAAAGCAATCACCGACGAATTAAAGCCTCAATGCATTATCCGCTTTGGAGCGACATTCCCTGAGATAACTGTTGGAAAGGGCAAAACTAAACAAACAATAAATGATTATCGTAATCTGATCTATGACCTGAACGCTTGTGATTCATTCAACCTCGGTCTTATCAAAGGTGTAGCGAAAGAGCATTTTGAGCCTTTATCAAAGCGTGATGAAAAGGTAAAGATCACTTCTGTCGTAAAAAATGAGTCTGTTAATTTCCAATATATCAGCAGGGGCGAACCAACCAAAACCTATTCATTAAAGCCCGATGATTCGCTTTCTATCATCAGTAGTGCATTTGAGGGCGTGACAATTGAAGCAATCGGCAAATCATCGGTACTTTTTTCCAATGGCATAGAGAAATCTAAAGGCGAGGAACTCGATGTAGATATTTATATGTCATCTTATCAGGAACAAATGCTGAAACTTGCTTTACACCGCCATTTTGAAACTGAAAGAGAGAACTTTAACAGGAATTACAAGATAAAGACCTTAGCTTTGTTTTTCATTGATGATATATCCTCTTATCGTGCGGACGGTAGCGGAAAAGAGCCTTATTTACTTAAATCCTTTGAGAACTTGCTGAAAGAACAGCTTGAAAAGACAATCAGCGGTCTTAACGAACACGAATCAGAGTATAGATCTTACCTTGAAGCAAGTCTTGCAAATCTTTCTGCCTGCCACGCAGGATATTTTGCGCAAGATAACAGCGATTCAGATGAAGATATAGCCAAAGAAGTCGATATAATACTACACGGCAAAAAACAGCTCATTTCATTCAAGAACGAGGACGGTAGCTATAACACACTCCGTTTTCTGTTCTCCAAATGGACACTGAAAGAAGGCTGGGATAACCCTAACGTGTTTACCATAGCTAAACTGCGTTCCAGCGGAAGTGAGATCAGCAAGCTACAGGAGGTCGGCAGAGGTCTGCGTCTGCCTGTTGATGAGAACGGAAACAGAATTGCTAATGAGGATTTCCAGCTTAATTATATTGTTGACTTCACGGAAGCGGATTTTGCTCAACAGCTTGTAGATCAGATAAACGGCGAGATACCACAGACATTGATGTTGACAGACGATAAGCTCGCTGAGGTTGCTGCTAAACTCGGCAAAGATGCAAATGCGTTGTTCTTTGAGCTTGGTGCTAAAGGCTACGTTGATATGAATAAGAATATCGTATCAGACAAAAAAGATGCTTTCTTTGCAGAGTATCCTGACTTCGCCACAGGCTTGCAAACTGGAAAGGTTAAGGACAGAAACAAGGAAAAGCCGCAACCTGTTAAAATCAGAAAAGCTGTTTACAGCGAATTGCGTGAGTTGTGGGAAAAGATCAACCAACGTTATCTACTGTTCTATGATAAGGATTTAACTGAGAATATCGAAGATGCTATACTGGGTATTCTTAAAAGCGGTGATATTTTCACTGACGTATCTATTTCCAGTAGCAGACAAGCAGTTGAAGCAAAGGACGGTTCATTGCAGACTGTAACAGAATCGGGAGTACAGTATATCATTGAAAAGCCTGTAAAATACAGCGAATTTCTCAAACGTATATCTGCTCAAACCAATATTCCTATAACAACATTGCATTCAGCTTTATGCAAATACAGCACTGAACATGGCAGACTTGACAATAAATACTTCAACGAAAATACAGTAGCCGCATTCTGCTCGGCATTTACTACATGGAAAAACGAGAATCATCAAAAGAGATTCAAGTATGTACAGAGTAGAGTGCCGCTTGGAGCTACGGCTCTTACTTACGCTGACGGTACACCGAGGGAGGATATTGCACAAGGTCGAATTGGAACAAAACTTGTACCAGGTACAGTAAGCAAAAAGTATCTGTATGATGCGATTGCATACGATTCTCCGCTTGAAAAGGAAAACATTGAAGCAGAGGTCGATGAAATCGTAGTGTATGGTAAGATACCTCGCAGAAGTATCGCTATTCCTACTATTACTGGCGGCACATATAGTCCTGACTTTATGTATGTTGTAAAGCGAAAGGACGGCACGAAGGATCTGAACGTAGTAATCGAAACAAAAGATGTTGAGGGTAAGTCTGATCTTAGAGGAGCTGAGGCAGTTCGTATTGAATGTGCAGAGGTCTTTTTTGAGATGTTGTCCAAAGACGGATATACAGTTCACTTCCGAAAGCAACTCAATAATAAGCAAATGGCGCAGATCATAAAGGAAATTGTAAGCAAAAGTGAGTCTTAATTTCGAACTGTGTAAATGCTGATATTTGACACAATTCGCCAACAACCGCCTTTGTCATTATATCTACAAGAATGTAAAAGTCAAGGCTAAAATGAACGCAAATGCGGTCTTGACTTTTACATTCTTGTAGAAGTACGGCAATTAAGCGGTTGTTGGATGTTTTATGGTCGAATCAATATTACACATTTCAAAAATCATACCCGCAAAAGTGAATAGTTGATCAGCTTAAAATACACCTATTTCACAAACCTTAGTCCATTGGCACACTCAAAAACCGTTCCACACAAGTCGTTATCGGAATTATGGCGCGCGCCACTATCGGCTAATACCCAAATGGAACTGAATGATTAACCGCAAGCTCTCGGAAACGCCCTGCAAGCGTTTCTGAGGGCTTTCTTTTTCAGACGGTTAAGTTTTCCGCTCCATAGGCTCGGACGGTGCTGTGGGGCAGTTCCATTCGCCTGACGGCTATCGTCAAGTGGAAGTCTGCTCGGTGATGCCGTTGCGAATTTCATACTCACGCACACGCCGATAAAATGTGTTTGCCGACAAGTCCATTTTTCGCATAAAATCCCTGCCCGTGATGCGCTTGGCTTTCCACTCCCCATAGAGCGTTTCAAACTTGCTCCAATCGATAGGGATAGGTTTTCTGCCTGTATACTTGCCCTGTGCCTTAGCAATCTCAATACCCTCACGCTGTCGCTGTTTAAGCTGCTCACGCTCCAACTGTGAGAGGGCAGCGAACACGGTAAGCATAAATTTTCCCGATGGTGTGTTAGTGTCGATGTTCTCTTTATGGCTGACGAGAGTGACACCCTTGTCGGTTAGAGTGTCGATGATGTTCAGCAAATCCTTTGTGGAACGCCCCAGACGGCTGATACTCTCTACATAGAGCGTATCGCCCTCACGCACATAATCAAGCATTGCTTTGAGTTGAGGGCGTTCTGCGTTCGCTCCCGAAATCTTCTCAGAATAGATGCGGTCAATCTTGTAATTGCCCATGATTTCCTGCTGTCTTGCGGTTTCCTGATGTTCCGTGGAAACACGGATATATCCGATTTTGCTCATGAAATTGTCCTTTCTTTATTCAAGTGTGTCGTTCGGTCTCTGCTGTGTATGTTTTCGCTGTCGACTCTGCTCGGCAGCTTCATGGTTATGCTTATTATTGAGGTAACTTCGGACAGTTCTTGTATATTGTTGTGCCGTTGCTTTCTTCGCAAGAAAATCTTTATGCTCCTTAGCAAGTGCATTATAATCGTCTTTCAGCTCGGTAGACCTCTCCTGTAAGTCACTTCGCTTGGGCGGTTTATCGTCCACATAAAACGGCTTGCTATGTTCCTTAATGTAAGCCGCTGTCTGCTCGTAGTCCTCGATCTTATCAGCATTTTTATTTTTGAAACGGCTCTGTGCCCAGCCCGATTTGCCCTTGTATTCCTTATAGACAGGTGCAAGCTCATCCCGATGCTTCATTTTGGCAATCAGCGAATCGACTGCATTGATTTTCTTTTTCAGTATGCTGAGTTCTTCTGTATGGTCATCATCATGCCTTGTATTCCACATAAATCCTGAAAACTCTGTAAACGATGTAATACCGACAGCTTCAAGTGCTGTAATAATTTCATCAGCTTTCTTCATACCACGGATATTAGTCCACACATCTTCTTTCTTTTCAGGTGATTTGCTTTCAGTCGGTTTAGATACAGTAACAACAGGCTCGTCCGATGCTTTGGAAGATACACCAAAAAACTTGT
>JBJEQV010000112.1:0-6985 GCA_051881915.1 Porcipelethomonas sp.
CGATTGGTGTGAGGTTGTCAGCTATCTTAGTGCCTGAATTAAAATTTGCGTCTGCACCAACTGTTTCTGGCTGAAGCTCAGCGGGAATACCGGTTTTCAGGAGAGCATCTATATCAGGACGGAGTCTTACGTTAATGTGATCTGTGAATACATCTATACGGTCAACAATGAAGTCGATATCAATTTTAGTAAGCTTTTCCTTATTCAGTATCGCATCGAATACTTCCATTACCGTCCTGGCAGTACGGTTAACAGAAATAATCGCATTGTGCTTATCAGTTGCAAGCTGTATCTGATTCCTGAAACCATCTATCTGCTTCATAAGGTCATCAACCTGCTCCTGATATACCTCTTCAAGCATATCTTCCTGTTCGGGGTGCTTTGCAAGGTTTTTGACGTGCTGACGGCTAAGAAATTTCATTTCCGTCTTAGCATCTTCCATTCTCTGCATAAGAACTTCTACTACGTCCTTGCTTGAAGAAGTCGCTTTCTTTTCCCTGTCAATAGACTTCTGCAAAACATCAAGCATATCCTCGGAATTCTCTTTGACCTTCCGGATAAATGATCGCAGTATCTCGTCAAGTGCATCAACTCTTATGTGGTGGGAAGTACAGCCTTTTATGCCACGCTTATGATAGGTACCGCAGCGATATGCCTGCGGTATATCTCCACGGCTCATGGAAAACATAGGACTTCCGCAGTCACCGCAGAAAAGATGCCCGGTATAAATATTTTCAAACTTCTTTATTCCCCGATACCCATTATTGGAACGTCCTTTAATCTGTTCCTGAACTGCTGCATACAACCTGTAGTCCACAATTGGTTCATGGTTATTTTCGATAACAATATGATCCGTCTCGCTCAGCTTCATATCACCGCCGTTTATCTTCTTGCGGCGATACTTGCGCTGTCTGAGTGTACCGATATAGAAATCATTGCTGAGTATCGTACTGACAGTAACAATACTCCATGTATCTTTAGAGCGTACAGCATATTCCTCGCCTTCAGCTTCTTTTCGCAGCTCTTCGGTCTTTCTCGGGGTCGGTATATGCTGGTCGGTAAGATAATTGGCTATCTTTTTATATCCCCAGCCCTCTGAATAAAGCTGAAAGATTTTCTTTACAACCTCTGCGGACGGCTCATCAACCCTGAATTTCATAGTCTTTGTGTTCGTCATAACATAGCCATAGGGAACAGCACATATCCACTTCCCCTCCTTCTGACGGTTATTGATAACAGCCTTTACCTTCTTTGAGGTATCAGTAACAGGCATTTCGTTCACAAGGAACCGGAACTGTATCGCCATCCATTCATCTGATGTCGGAAAGTCAATACCATCGCCGATAGATATAATACGCAGTCCGGCGTCACGCAAGTCCTCCAGCTCCACAAGTCCACGGCTTGTGCGGCGTGAAAAACGGGAGAAGTCCTTGATAATAAGGATATCGTACTCATGGCGGAACAGCTTTTTTCGCAGTTCCTGATAGCTTTCACGCTGCTCGAAAGTGTAACCGGAACGGTCACGGTCAGCATATATATCAAGCTGAGCGTCAGGAAAAGTCCGTGTCACATAGTCTGTAATCAGAGCTTTCTGGTTTTCAATTGAGGTGTTGTCCTTGTCAAGCTCTTCGTCTACGGAAATTCGACAGTAACCTGCTATCCTGAAATTCTTCTCCATAATACTCCTCTCATTCAATGTTATAACAGTAACTGAAATCAAATCTATCATCATTGTATCATATAATACACTAAAGTGTCAAGTCATAAAAAATGGGTGTGCGTTACGCACACCCGATATTAGCAATCAGCAGGTTTTCAGTGCTGGTGCATAAGTCCTCTTTCCCCGACAGGAAGAAGACTACCTTGCACTTTTTAGGATCAGTACCTTTAAGGAGCAGATGCGTCAGTTCCTTGCAGTCGTACTGCTGTTGCTCTTCGTTAGTCATCCATACTTCAATGAATCCCTTGCTGCGCTTATCATAAATCTCCAACGTATCTGTCCTCCCTTCGTCTTGATTATGCCCGGTACAGGCATAGATTATACCGCTAAGGCACTGTTTTTATCATCAGCAGACATAAACTTTAAAGTTCTGCCCTTGAGCGTTGTTATAACATTCTTACCGTGATATCGACTGTAAAACAGCCCATTATCGAAACATTCACCCTGTTGCAGAACATCAACTTCGAACTTATCATATCCAAAATATTCAGCTGATTTGCAGAGATCATCATACTTCGGATGATATCCGCGAATCCTGCCGCAGTTACCAATAACCTTTCCGTATGCTATATTCGGATCAGGGAAAGACTGTGAAGCCAGCAACATTGACAATCCATGCTTACCTCCCTTACGGAGCAGGGTGTTTACAGCACCTTTCTCATGCAGATAGAGGTCCTGAACTTCGTCAATAACAACGGTATACCTCTGATCAGGATTGCACTGCTTGTAATTGTAGAGGCTCTCCAGCATAATGTCGATGATTTCTGAACCTTTGCCGACACCATCGGCACCAGTAGAGATAGAAGAGAGTTTGTCGTCTTACTGCAGAAGGACTTATATCACCTTTATTAAAAATCAAAGGGACATCTTTTCCTCTGATATATATTACAATGGCTTCACAACTTCCAAGCCCTGTTGCGTTAACAATAATACAAGCATCCACTACAAAATTAGATACAAATTCTCTTTTGCCATTTTTATGCAACAACTGATATTCAGATGCACACACATAGAACATTAACTGATTTCCATCATATTGAGGATAGTACCCTGCTATTTTCTGAATGAAGTCATATACATGTATTTCCTTTCCATCAGCCAAAATATTCTCAGTTACATAAGAGGATTTTCGTGATATCCCAGCTACTTTTTTTGCACTGTTGGCAGCGTTTACTTTCTCAATAACTTCAAGCTCAAAAGTTTCCTTCTTATCCTGAAATTTCTCCTCAGCAAGAGACACTGCAAGTGCTTCTGCCTCTTCTTCAATAATTTTGTGCAGTTCTTTTTCCTTTTGAGATGCAAGCTCAATATCGCAGCCACACCCCATAACAAAATCAAATAATTTATCTTCCATTTTTTCACTCCTGTTTTATTTTCCTCAAGAAAGGTTATATTTATTATAAGCTATAATTAATAATCTGAAAAGGAAATAAGATTTCTCCCTTTTATGTGGTGATATTACGTAAAAAGCACCATGTGTTTCAGATACATGGTGCTTCAAAACCTTATATTTAATTGAAAACAGGAAAATTATTTTCTCCCCAAATTAGCAGAAATTTCATCAACATAATTGTGAGAAGTTCACTATTGAATCATTTAAAACTTATCGGAGGGAGCTGGTGCATTTCTGGTATTTTACTCCATATTTCAAAAGATAAATTTGTTGAACTAAGCATCATATTATACGCAGCCCTTTTCACGCCATCATTTGGTATTCCGCCTACTGATTTTTCTATCAAAAAATAGCCAACTTCTTGCCCCAATTTACATTTATAACAAATCAGCATCACTTTTTCAACCGTATCAGGAGACTTTCCATTACGATAGTTTTGTATAGTTTTTTCATCACAGCCTAAAAATCCAGCTAAGTCCTTCTTTTTCAAACATGGCTCGCAAACTTTATCCATAATATATTTTAACGCTTCAGAAAACGTTGTTATTCCAGCTTTGTTTATTTCATCAAGTAATAACTTATCACGCAAATTGTTATCAGCTTTCATTTGAAAAAATTTTTCTTGCTCATCATTTTTTATATACTGAAACTCAAATTCATTATTATCTGCAACATTACATAAATATTCCGGACCATAAAGAATATCTTTTTCATTCAGGATTTCTTTTTTATATACAGAAAATTTCAGGCAGCACTCTTCAGCATGATCACGGGCATAGTCAGTCAGATTATAACTTATTTTTTCATTATTTATAGAAGGCTTAATATATTTAGCGTCATAAATGCAAACAACATATCCGACATATATGCAGACTCCGGACTCTATTAATTCTGCAAACTCATTATCCTCTTGCAGCAGCCTCTCATAATTAGTACGGTCAATAACAAAAGTCTCGTTATCCCTTAATGTACCCGGGAGAAAATAGAAAGGCTGCTTCTTTTCTTTATCAAGTTCTATAATAGTACCGTCAACATAATCATGTCCTAACTGGCGGAGACGTTTTTTTGCAACAAAGCAGGAAACTCCATAAGCCTTTGCAAACCTGATAACACAAGCCTGCATTCTGTCTCCTAAATTCTCATAATATGTAGATGGGTCATAAGCTATTTCTTTAATGGCAGCATCAACAGTACTTTCAGGTATTGCCAGTCTCATAGCAAGGGCATTTGCCTGCCACTCAGCAATACAAAGAGCCTTCTGTATATCCGTCATACTGTCGTTAAGAACCACAGGCTGTGGTCTGCAATTCATAACATCCGACTCAACACCTAATAGTGTAAGGAGCATGAAGAATCTTTGGTGAAACTGCCAGTGAATTAATTCATGCGCTACAGTTATGAGTAATTCACCATCAAGCTCATCATAATATTTCTTTTTATTAATAAGGATAGTTCCAGGTTGTGCATGACGTTTTTCATTTTTCTGTCTTCGTTCCTTTAGATTATAATAAAAAATGTCAATGTCAGACTCCAGCATATTAATTCTGCCTAAGCAATCGTCAGGAAGATCGGAAAAAAATATAGGTATTATTTTTATAATACTTTCCAACGATAGCTGTAGTTCTTTAAATCCTGCACACCTCTTATATAGCGAATACAAACCACTTCCAATACGCTCCAGTGATTTTACCGGCAAATCCGGGAGAATAAATTGACTTAATATATTATCTTCCGGAAATTCATTGTCATTGACTTTTCTTACCCTTATAACCCGAATATCCTCAAATTTCAACTTGAGATTTCCTGCTATAGTAATCATGAAGAATAGCGTTTCTGACTTCTCTTCGCAATCCTTTTCTATAAGATCTGCAGAAATGCCAAGTTCTACTTCCACGTTAAAATAAGCATCATCATTGACACACTCAAGAGACTGAACAACTGGATTTTTTATCTGCCTGTCATCCTTCAGTTCGGAGATGAGATAATCTGAAATTACACTTCTTATAAGTTCAAGGTGTACTCTCTGAAAGTAATCTTTTAAAGTCGCATATCGAGCCATAGCATATCTCCCCTGTCATGATACACGTTATATCATTTTTAAGAAAAAATAATTTTTTCAGACTAATGACGTTTTTTCAAAAAATTCAAAATAAAAAAAGCTAAAAAAGTGCCGCTTTTCAAGATTTTCTGAAATTAATTTTTTTCAAAAACGTCATTGAATCATAAAATCTCACTTTTGTATTAATCCAAATATTAACCAAAACTTGAAATTATATACCATTCATACTGTTATAATCTCTTAGCATGAGTTATTAAATCCTGTATTAATTGCCTCATCCATATTATAACACAGCTCTGCTCATATGTAAACCATATAACGAAATGACCGCCCGACGGCGGTCATCAATATAACAAAACAAATTGTATATTATTGTGCAGCAGTTTATTCTGCTGCTCGAATGTATCGTTTTTATCACAGTGGATTAATTTACAGAAATCTTTTCACAGAGTCATTTTATCCCATGTTTATCGCCGAATATGGGGTTTCCCTACAGGCCGAACTTCCCGAATAACATGCAGTCATACTACATATTTAAATAGTACTTTTTATTTTTCCCTCTGCCCTGGGATACAAGCAATCCGAAGGTACACATTTTCCTGACGATAGCATAGGAACGGGTACTCCTTACATTCAGAAGTTCACCTATTTCAGTTTCTGTAACAGAACCGTTTTTCTTGACGTCATCAAGAACTTTCTGCATTTGCTCAGTCACCTGTGGCTTGGTTTCTCCGCCAGGTTTACCTTGTTCTATAGAATTCATAGATGAACTATCGCAGAAGCGCCTCTCTTATGGCTTCTTCAGGATAATCTGATTTTTCAATACGCTCAAGTCCTCTGAAATTTGCGGTCGTTTTGTTGCAGAGCATAAGATAGTCAAAAGCACTGTCAAGCTGAGAAAAAACCGAACCGTTAACCTCCTTAATGTCCTTGAAAACAGCAATTTTAATGGTATGTCCGCATCAAGTCCGACAACATTGCCGTTATCATCTATTCCCATATAAACAGTTCCGCCGTCAGTATTTGCAAAAGCTATGACCTCTTTGTATATTTCATCGGTAAACTGTGATTACAGATTTTTACTGCTATTGCTGTCTAGTCTGCTTTGGTAACATAAACTCTCCTTTCCTCCAAAGCAGCCTATTTCGGCATACCCATTATAGCGCAGTACGCCGAAAAAGGCAATAGCTTTCAGAAAAAAGTTTATGCTCCACTTGGCACTCTGCCAAGCATTTCGTTCATAGCACGATTAATTGCATAGTCGTACATCACATCATTGATATTTCTATCACCGATAAAGTGACTTATCACAGTAAATTTCTGTCCGTCTGCTTCATACTTGTTGGTATGCGTTGGACAGTCATGGAACTGAAAATTTTGTTCCTGCATAATTTTGTTGTTTGTCATAGCGAATTTACCTACGGTCCGTCCCCTCTGTCAGCTGCGCTGACATCTCCCCACACTGTTGGGAGTCACCTTATCTTCTCTGTCTCTATGCTTTAGAGCCGAGGGCTTCGCTTTCTTCTCTCTCTTACCCTCTGGAACTGTAAATACCGATGTTCCGAATATCGGCTGAGTATTTTTACAGCCGAGAAAATTATAGCGCCTATAAGGATAAAAATCCAGTTCCAAATTCAACAAACTTTTTGTCCTGAAAAGCAATTCAGTTCCGCATTTTTTTGTAAAATTATCAATAGGGTTTGATAGATACCTTTAAACCTGTTTTTAAGCCTTCGGCATTTTCACCAAAGAAAAAGGAAATGCACCGAGCGTTGAAACTCAGTGCATTAATAATTTCATATGATAATTTATT
>JBJEQV010000113.1:0-6984 GCA_051881915.1 Porcipelethomonas sp.
AATGCTCCCGTATCTCTCTGAGTTCTTTGAGTGTTTTATTTTTCATGGTTCCTCCTTAAAAATCTTCCTCTTCTGCCTGTCTGCAAAACTTGCATCGCCTGTCATCATACCGATCACTTCGCACGCCAGCGCTGCAATATCCTCTGCTTTATCCGATTTTTCAATATCATTAAGCATTGTTCCGGCTTTGCGTATATTGTCCTGACGGGCTTTATATACTTTGCACCAATTATCATAGGTGATTTCAAATTCTTTACATTTCCCGATTATCTGCTGCTTCTCATTTTTTGCGGCATCTGCTTCAATTTCACCCCTGCGGTAACTGCCGTACAGAGATCTTAACGACAAATAAAGACACATTTCCGGCATGGTCATATATTTCGGCAGCGGACGGTTTTTAGCTGCCGCAAGCTCTATTTCATCTGTCCGCACAGGTACTTCTCCAGTACTGCCGCAGCCTCTTCCCAGCTGTGACACACAACGCACTTGTTGTTTTGTCCTTCAAGTTCAGAAATCCACCAGTTCTGATTGGCAGAGGTTCTGCCTTTTTCGGTTTTCATCTCAATGTAAAGACTGTGATAACCGTTCCTTGCAACCGGAAGATGCAGATCCGGAACGCCGGACTTCACTCCCAGTAATTTAAGCAGCCTTCCCTGTATCTGTGAGCATTTTCTTTCATTCGGAATGTGATACAATAGCTTCAGTTCCGGATATTTATGCCGGATATCCGGCTGCTGAGTCCATTTTATTACATTCTGCTGATGCTGTGATTCTGTCATGGTCAACCTCCCATTACTCTGTTTAAGATCTGTGAAGCCTGTAATTTAGTAAGGCTGTCAAAATCAATTTCCTCATTTTTACACTTTCGCTTAATAAGCTTTATCTGTGCTTCGGAAGCCGGATACCGTCCCCAGCGCTTTGCTTTTTCAAGATTCCAGATATATTCGCTTTCAGAATAATTCTCGTTAAGCTCTGTATAAACCGTATCGATCGCGCTCTGCATATCAGTTGGATTGCCGTTGTAAATTACGTTTCCCAGTTCATCAGGACATGGTATAACAATTTTCTTTCTTTCCGGAAGACTGCATACAAGTCTGCCGTCAGGCATCTGGAAGAAATTGATATCATGCAGATTATACTGCTGTTCCTTCGCCCAGAGATCCACAATTTCAATATTTCTTATCCAGCTTGATGGCGTATCCGCAGCGCGTTCAATTTTTTCGGGAAGCTCAAACAGATCACCCTCAAGCTTGTCCTGCTGTGATACGGGAATGCTGCTGATATCTATTCCAAGCAGTGACGGTGCAGTACAAAGCGAACGCTTTCCGGTAATTCCGACACAGTCGATAAGGGTCAGCTTTTCCTTGTCCGGATGCAGTCTCAGACCCCTGCCAACCATCTGCGTATAAAGGCTGTCAGACTGGGTAGGGCGTGCTATAATGACCGTTTCAACAAGAGGGATATCCGTCCCCTCAGTAAAGACCATACAGTTTATAAGACAGGGGATTTTTCTTTCAGTAAAAGCTTTTATAATCTCCTCACGATTCTTTGTTTTGCCGGTAATCACAACAGAATCCGGAATGCGTTCTGCTATTTTTTCAGCGTGATTCACGCTTGCCGCAAATATAAGTGTCGCACCCCTGGCCATATCCCTGTAAGCTTCAGCTATTGCGTCCTCCGTGCCGCTCATAGCCTCCTCCAGTTCTCCGGGAGCGTAATCACCGCCCCGTGTATGTACCGCTGATAAATCGAAACCGATATTGATTCTTTTACAGTCAATGTCACACAGATAACCGTTTTTTATGCCCCATTTCAGATCACGTCTGAAAACTATTTCTTCATAAATATCGTCAAGCCTTGCCTTGTCTGCCCTGTTTGGCGTTGCGGTAAACCCTGTGAGCTGACGCGGAGTAAAATACTCAATTACTTTTTTGTAGGTACTGGCGGCACTGTGATGCGCTTCATCTACAATGACCACATCAAAATCAGACGGCGAAAACCTGTCAAGCCTGTGAACTATACTCTGTACGCTTGCCGATACAACTTCTTCCCCGTGCGAATGCGCCGGTCCCATTTCGATTCCTGTTGTACAGTTAAAATATTTCAGCGGCTGACGGACAAGCTCTTCACGATGCGACAGGATAAGCATACGTCCCTGACGCTTAATATTTGCAAAGGTCACGGTTTTGCCAAGTCCCGTAGCCATCTGCACAAGATAACGCCCCGGACCTTTCCTGCCGAGAATATCAATGCATTCGCTCTGATAATCCCTTAATTTTATATTCAATTTTTTATCACTCCTTTTGCGGGACGTGAGGTACACTGAGGGACAGATGTCCCACTTTATAAATCACGTATCTGCGTGGGTTTGAATGTTATGTGGGACTGTGGGACAAAATCGCGCATTTTCCCGTCATGAAATTTTTTTACTATTGAAACGGGGAAATTCCTGTATTTTTATTTTATAACGGTATATATACGGGGAAAATGTCCCACAGTCCCACAAGCTTTATAAGCCTCGCATTTACGCGGTTTACAGAACTCAGAAAGTCCCTCATAACGTCCCTCACGCTGTCCCTCATCACAACAGATCTTCATAATTTTCTATATTTATTTCATCTTCACCCGATGGAAGCTTCATCACAACACACTCCACATTTACACCGTTTATACGCTTGCCACGTGTCATGTTGCGCCCTCTTGTCAGGATAAGACCGTTTGTTTTAAGCCATGACAGCAGTGCCCTGTCATCAAAGCCTGCCTCCTTTGCAGCCTTCCGGAACACTGCTCCGTTTATGTACGCCCAGTTGTCAATAATAACGCCGTATACATCCGAATTTTCATTTTCAGACTTAAACCTGTTGGAATTCATGGCGACCCAGTCGCACATATAGCTGTAGCCTCGTTCTCCTGCGGAAACGGACGCTTTGCTTTTCAGAAACTCCGATATCTGTCCGACCGTCAGGTGATTTCCCGTCCTGAAAATGAACCTGTCGGCAAGCTCGTCCGCTGTAAGAAGCATCGCCGCCGCCATTGCCTGTTTTTCGGTCGTACTGCCGGAGGAAAGCTCCCTGTAATATCCGCTGTACAGATCTCTGGCTTCACTGATGATTTCGTCACTTAAACATTCAATAAAAATTCTTCCTGCATGACCGTAATTCAGCTTGATACACTGAGAAACCTCCATACCGTTCCTGATCACAGCGTCCTTTGCCTTGCACTCAATATCAATTACACGGTTTACAGCTCCTGCACCGGAATTATCCGATGTCAGCGGCGATTCGCCTGTAGTAAGGATGCAAAGATTCCATACAGGAGTTTTGTCAATTCCTCCTGATTTCGTACCCCTTGTGCGCCCTACGCCCTGAGACAGCTGATACACGTCAAATTTGCTTCTGCCGTGACTGTCCTTTGAAAGCTGAAGCTCATCGATGCACATCGGGATATTGTTCAGAAAAGCCGCTGTTTTTTCGTGTCCTACCTGCGTTGCATTAAAAGTCTGAACGTACTGTCCGACCGAAGGATTTCCCCATACAGATGCCGCAAGCATCAGTGCGACAGTTTTGCCTGTTCCGGATTCCACACCCCATAGATGAACGAAAAAGCAAAGCGCTCCGATCTTATTTATCAGCACGCTTGCAAAGCTTGCTGCAAGCATTATCTGAGCCGTTATGCTTTCCCTGCGGCATCGGACCGCAGTGCTGCGCCATTTTTCAAAGCTCCCCTTCTCACCGATCGCATCATAAATAGTACTGTAATTTGCGTCTCCGTCAAAAATCAGCCCGTCAACATAAGGCGAAAAGCTTTTGCCGTCTCCTATGTAACCCAGTCTTGAAACGCTTTCACGTTCCGGAAGAGAATCGTAATTCATCGCTTCTATACTGCATAAAAATTCCGAAAGCAGTTTTGCGCTTTTGGAAGTGACCGACACCCCTACCGCTGCCAGCTGGATTATTTTTGACGCGTCAAACAGCTCCTTTTTGCCTACTATGATTTCACGCCAGTATTTGCCTTTGAAATATGCTATTTTCAGCTTTTCTTCCCCGGTGTCGATATTGACCAGACGCTCAGTCGGCATGATCGGATGCAGACATGCGATTTCATGATTGCTCATAGTTGTACGGGAAACACCATCGGCGTCACAGTCCCATTCTCCTGATTCAAGTTCAATGGGCTGCATCGGGAAATCTGTAGGATGAGTGACATTGATATTTTCAGCCGATTTCACCTTTATCATCCTAAGAGATTTTTCATAATTATTGAATGCTTTTTTAAAATTTGTAAAACCGGCTTTTTTCGCTTTCACCGCCGCACATTCCAGCTGCACTGTCTTTTCAAAAGGATCCGTGTATCTGCTTATCTCTTCATAGGGCGCGGTAGTGGAATAATCTTCAAGGCAGTAATTATACGACATATCGATCTGGTTCTGCGTCAGATATTCACAGTTGTCCGCTTTGAAGCTGAATAACATGCGGTCAAACAATTTGAGCATTTCACACTTAGCCGCCTTTTCACGCAGTTTTGTCAATGACTCTGTTCTTTCAGCATTGCTGACGTCAAAAAAAGCAATGTGTTCAATTATTCCTTTTATCGCTTCAGCTTCAGTATTTTCAAAATCAACGGCATCTATTTGTTCCTGTGTTATATTAACACCCCCTCACTAATGAGCATAAATCCAGGTTTTTTTGCATTAAAATATGCAAACAAGCAGAAAATGTAACCATTCTGTAATCAAAACGGCACTTCACCGTCACTGAGGATCTCCTCATATCCGGACAGATCAGCAAGCTCGCTTTCACCCTCCGGAGAGAGCACAACGCCGGATTCTTTCGGCACTGCCTTCATTACTGAAATGAACTCGCACACAAGATTTTTATACTCCCTGCCGTCAGCGCCTGTACTCTTTTCAAGCCTTCCTACACAAAGGACCGTATCGCCCTTTTGTATTGCTGACGCAGATCGTGCCTTGTCATGCCATGCCTGGCAGTTTACCCATATTGCCTGTTTGTTGTCTCCGCTGCCCTTTTCCCCTGCCCTGACGCTCCATCGGCAGAGACTGGATTTCTTTTCGCCGACAGTTTTAAGCTCGGCATTCCTCGCAACGAATCCGCAGACTATAAAATTTCCGTCCTGTAATTTACTGTACATTTTCTGTTTCTCCTGTCTTTTCACTGAGCAGTTCATCAGTAAGCTTCTTTGCCCTGTCAGAATTAAGCTTTACATCGAACCAGTCGGAAACCACTGTGTTGCCGTCTTTAAGGCTGTTGTAGATGCCAATGTACTCGCTTATATCCTCTGCGGTCATTGCATCCAGCTTTTTGCCAAGGCGTTTCTCAATTGCAGCTGGTTTTATACCGAATTTTTCAAATGCGACCGCCATTTTCTTGACGCGGTCGGCGACCGGAGTATCATTGTCGCCTGCAAGAGTTTTTTTGCATTCCGCAACAGCCGCTTCGACCAGATCGGGAGGGAGTACCGCAAGAATACGTGCCCGGAGTCTTCTGCCTGCCATATTGGCATTATTTTCGTATATGTCCCTCTGGGTTGTAAGCTTCTGCTGACCGTTGCTTTTGGTATCTCTGACATGTGCCACCACAAATGTCTGTGAGCTTATTGTATTTGTCTCCATATCCCAGCAATAAGCCTGCATTTCACTTTCTCCCTTTTTCTGAGAGAGTTCTTTTATACCGAAGTCAATGTTTCCCCAGCAGCGAGCCAGTTCCTCTGCAAGTCTTATGGAGGGTCCTGAAATTGTGCTGCCGCTTCTCGGATATGAGTATGTAGCTTTTTCGGCAAGACTTTTTCTCTGGCATGCCTGCATTGCCTTTGCGTATGCTTCAACCTCATTTCTCGGAAAGTTCTTTGCAATAACAAGCTTTCCCTGTGCCTCTGCTACTGCACGGCTCGCTTCAATGGTCACTGCGCCCTCGTTTATATGCTTTGGTCTGCCCACTGCAAACGGATTTTCATTTTGTATTACAATTTCGTTTTCCATAATTAAAACTCCTTAAAAATATTTTCTTATTACCCATTCGGGAAGTGAAAGACTGTGAATTTCAGGCGTTTTTTCATAGCCGTACCAGTTCCCGGTTTCGCTGCATTCACGGTATGTATCAAGGTTTTTCATTGCTTCAATTTCACCAAGCTCAAGCATCAGATCATCTGCAGCGTACACACATACGCCATAGGGCGGCTCTTTTTCAAAAGCTATAAACAAAAATTCCTGTGCATTGATGCCGCATCTTTTCAAGCCGTTGAGATACCACCATGCCTGAACATGATAGCGGTAATTATATGCAGATTTTACAAACGCTTCAGGCGAAGCATTATCAGTGGATTTCAGATCTATAGCAAGATTTCCTTTTAAATAATCCGGGCGGCATTTGCATTCAACACCCTTTTCCTCCCAGAAATATGATTGCTCCGCCTTGCCGCCGCAAAGTATCTTCTTGACAACAGGATTTATTCTGACAGCCTGAGCAATGTCAGAAGCCTTTTCAAACATTTCAGCTGTGATTACAGCTTTATCCTGTGTCCCTTCGATAAAAGCGCTGTATTCTTCCCTGCCTTTTTTTGTCCTGCGGTCGCATACAGGCGCAACAGCATATTCAGATGTAAATGTATCTGCTTCAAGTATCAGTTTGTGCAAAACCGAACCGAGGAGCATTGCTTCTGTAGGCTCTTTGGGGTGTGATTTAATGTATTTGTAATGCATAGGAGATCTGTTTATTAAATCAAGGTCTGATTTTGATACAGCAGGGTGACTATGGTATTGCGCATTAGTCATTGATCAGTTCATCCCCCCTCATAATATCGTGCATAAAATCCCAGTCCGGCTCGGGCTTGTCCGCTTTGGGACAGTTTTTGCAGTCATGGAAGCACTGCTCAAAGCGGTCGTAAATACAGTAATCGTAGTTCATTTTGTCTCACCTCTCCACTCCCTGCAAGGGTACTCCCTCGACTGCTCGGGGCAGTATTTCCGCT
>JBJEQV010000114.1:0-6713 GCA_051881915.1 Porcipelethomonas sp.
TTTTTGTATGAAAAAGAGAACATTTACAGCATTAATTACCGCCGTTGTTATGACCGCTTTATGCAGTCTTACGGCGTATGCAAGCGGAGATGTTGCCGGAGCTGTGCAGAGTACATGGGACACGGCGAGAACACAGGTAGTGTCGGTTGTGGATAACGTAATATTCCCCGTGATCGACGTAATTCTGGCGGTTTTGCTGTTTGTTAAGATTGCCACACTTTACATGGATTACCGTAAGCATGGTCAAATAGAATGGGCTCCGGCAGCGATAATTTTCGGCTGTTTAATCTTTACTTTGACCGCTCCGCTGTATATCTGGTCGATAGTTTGATGGGAGGTTTTGTGCATGAAAAAAGCGTATTTAACAATACTTTTAACGGCAATCGCTATGACGTCGACTGCCTGCGGAACAATCTCTCCGCCGGTACAGACTCAGACCGAAACGTCGGTTACAGAACCGGTGGAATCTGTTACAGATTCCGCCGCCTCTGCGGAGGCAGCTGACAATTCAGAGGAAGAACAAATAAAGTCAAACACCTTTATTGCAGAGTTTTTTGACTCAAATATCATGTTTGCGGATGTTCAGAATCTTGTGTCAGAATCCATGAAAAGCTGCACGTTTGAAAATGAGACCGACGCATCCGGCGGCATTCAGAAAATATCCTTAAAAAGCGCTAACGGCGGCGGTATTCTGAATGTAATGTGCATTGATTTAAGCCAGAGCAGTCTGAGTTACGACCTTGAATATATTCTTGAAAACTTCGGAAATTATTACTTCGGATTGACTGCCGCACAGATGAACGGTATTACCGGGGACGATTTTGTAACAAATTATCGTATGATAAATTCTATGGTTTCAAAGGGAAAATATCAGCGTTACGGTTCTGTACAGAAAACTGATGGAATGGCTGCGCAGTTCGGGTATACCGAAACTTATGCTGTGATTTCCGACAACAAACTGACCGTTATTTCCGGAGCTTTTCTCAGCACGGACATGATGGACAGACAAAGTTTTATGCAGCTTATGACAAAGTTTGCAGAGAATGTGAAATATTGATTTAATCACCAAAAACGGATTGCATCATATGATATTCATAGGAATCTAAAATCAAGGGGTGAGAACTATGATGACGATGTGTGCAGTGATTCTTGAAATTGATGGCAGAAGGCTCCTTGTCCGTGACAGCAAAACGGATCAGGAGATTGTCGTAAATACACGCTGTAACTGCAATTTCCGTGTCGGTGACAGAGTCATAATTTTTCACAGCGGTGCTATGACCATGAGTATTCCTCCGCAGATAAGTGCAATACGAATACGAAAAGCACCGTTTAATATTTGTTTTTAAATATGCAAAAGTCCGTTTTCGGTATTTTATCAGAAGCGGACTTTTTGCACACCGGAGGTGAAAAAATGCAGTATATCCCATTTACAGAGGAAGAAAAACAGCTTGCAAACAGCGTGGATTTGGCGGATTTTCTGCGGTTAAGGGGTGAAAAACTGGAACGTGCAGGACGTGAATACAAGCTGATTTACAGTGACGGCTCAGGCAGTCACGACAGTATAACGATTCGTGGATCAACCTGGTTCGACCATAAAAATCAGGTGGGCGGCGGCGCAATAAAATTCATGCAGTATCATTACGGAATGGACTTCCCGACAGCGGTGCAGGAATTGTTGGAACAGAGAGTAACTTCTCTGTCTTCCGTTCCACCGAAAACCTCTAAACAGTCAGAAAAACAGAAAGATTTTAGACTGCCCGAAGCCAACGACAATATGCACAGAGTGTTTGCATATCTTATAAAACAGCGGTTTATTGCTCCCGAAATCATAACCCATTTCGCAAAAAATCACACGCTTTATGAGGACAAGGAACATCACAATGCGGTGTTTGTAGGAGTTGATGAAAACGGCGTTCCCCGTCAGGCTCACAAGCGGGGAACGTCAACTTTTGGGAAATCATTCCGACAGACTGTCGAAGGTTCGGATACAAAATACAGCTTTGCGTATTTTGGAAAATTCGAAAAATTATTTGTATTTGAAGCGCCGATCGATTTGCTCAGTTATCTTACTTTGCACCCTGAAAATTGGCAGGAGCATTCATATATCGCCATGAATGGTGTGTATGAAAATGCAGTTTTAACAGCGTTAAATGGTCATTCAAATCTGTCTGAAATTGTGATTTGTACCGACAA
Organism: Porcipelethomonas sp.; assembly: GCA_051881915.1. Classification (GTDB taxonomy): domain Bacteria; phylum Bacillota; class Clostridia; order Oscillospirales; family Ruminococcaceae; genus Porcipelethomonas. The sequence continues at coordinate 2,194 of JBJEQV010000114.1, forward strand.
TGATGTGGGTGGAATCGACGCTGCGGACAGACTGAGAGATGTTCTGCGTGATAATAATTATGAAAATATTTCGAGAATTCTTCCGAAAAATAAGGACTTTAACGAGGATTTAAAACAGCTTAACGGCGTTGATTTTTTGCCGGCTGTTCCCCATAAGGTTAAGGAAGAATATATGCGGCAGGCTGAAAATATAGAGTATCTGAAATGCCGTCCGGACAAGCTGAAATCACAGATTTATGCCGCCTTCAAAAATAATCAGTATAGGTATCTGGCTGAGTATGCGCTTGCAGGCTCGGCGTTTTTTATTGCCGGAAAGAGCGAAAATGCAATGTTTGACAAGCTTAAGTACAAGCTGAAATCAGATTACAGGTCGTATGCTGACAAAGGCAGAACGGCGCAGAAACAGCGAAATCTGAGCGATTCTGTGCAGGCAGTTATGCAGGATTTAAAGCAGACTGCCCGTACCCGTGAGCAATCAGTAAATACAGCAAAACTGCTGTTTCAGCTTGCGGATAATGCTGTGAGATTGGAGGTGGATGCTGTACTGTCTCAGCCGGCTTTGGAGCAAAGTGTGGATATGGAGATTGTTCATGAACCCGAACCGTGCATGGATTTCGGATAAGAATTATGCCGGGTTCACTCGGCTGAAACAGGGGCTGCCTCACAGCGCAATATCTTGAAGGATTAATACTAACAAATAAATTTAAAGCAGAAAGAAGAATATGAAGTTTGAATGAAAAACAGATAATTATAATAGGTGTGCTGGCGATAATTTTTGTCGCCTTTTTAGTGATGGCAAATCTGATTGATAATAAATCGCTTAATGGAATCAAGTCTAAAAAGGTCGGTGACGGTCAGCACGGCACGGCTCGTTGGGCAACAAAACCAGAAATAAAAAAGACTTTTGTTTCTCTGCCATTCGAGCCTGAGAAATGGCGTAAAGGAGATAATCTTCCCGGTGTTCAGGGGACGGTTGTCGGGTGCAGAGGAACTGGTAAAAATACTGTTGCTTTGATTGATGAGGGGGATGTGCATACGCTGATGATTGGTGCTGCCGGTGTCGGCAAGACCGCATATTTTTTGTATCCAAACTTAGAATTTGCCTGTGCTTCAGGAATGTCATTTATAAGCACTGATACAAAAGGTGACGTATTCCGAAACTACGGAACTATCGCAAAAAAGTATTACGGCTACAATGTTTCGGTGCTGGATTTGCGTAATCCGACAAGATCGGATGAAAACAATATTCTGCACCTTGTGAACAAGTATATGGATATTTATCTGTATGACAAGAGCAATCTTTCCGCAAAAGCAAAGGCTGAAAAGTATGCAAAAATCACAGCCAAAACCATCATAAATATCGGCGGTGGAAGTACAGAAAGCGGTGCAAACGCATATTTTTATGACGCTGCAGAGGGACTTCTTGCATCTGTAATTTTGCTTTTAGCAGAGTTCGGTGACAAAAACGAACGGCATATTGTGTCTGTTTTCAAGCTGATACAGGATCTCATTTCAAAACCGGAGGGTAAGGGAACGAAAATGTATTTTTCAAAATTAATGGATAATCTGCCCTCGGAACACAAGGCAAAATGGCTTGCCGGAGCAGCATTGAACACCTCCGACCAGACCATGCTGTCGGTAATGTCAACGGCACTTTCAAGGCTTAACAGCTTTCTTGATTCAGAACTTGAACAGATGCTGTGTTTTGGAACAGCAATTGATGCTGAAAAATTCTGCAATGAGAAATCAGCAATTTTTATTGTGTTACCGGAAGAAGATACAAGTAAATATTTCATGGTAAGTCTGCTGATTCAGCAGCTGTACAGAGAGATACTTGTAATCGCTGATGAGAACGGCGGCAAGCTGAAAAACAGGGTCATGTTCTATTGTGATGAGCTTGGCACTTTCCCGAAAATCGACGGTATAGAGGCAATGTTTTCCGCAGGACGTTCCCGTAAAATCAGTATTGTTGCAGTTATTCAGTCCTTTGCACAGCTTGAACAGAACTACGGAAAACAGGGCATGGAAATCATTACTGACAACACACAGCTTACCATTTTCGGCGGTTTTGCGCCCAATTCTCAGTCTGCGGAAGTGCTTTCAAAAGCGTTAGGTGAGCAGACTGTACTGTCGGGTTCTGTGACGGGTGGCAGAGAAAAATCGCAGTCACTGCAGATGATAGGCAGACCGCTGATGACCGTGGACGAACTGAAATCCGTGCCTAAGGGACAGTTTATTGTTATGAAAACAGGAACACACCCCATGATATCAAAGCTTAAACTGTACTTCAAATGGGGCATTAAATTTGAAGAAGAATACTGTCTGCCGGATAAGACTGCAAGAAAGGTTTCTTACAAAGAGCGTGACGAGCTGATTCGTGATGCTGAATTGAAATACCATGAAAATATACTTGATGATGAAGATTTTGAGGAAAAAACAAAAAGAAAAAATATCAGAACAGGAGCTGATGCAAATTGATATTACCAAGAAGGATTTACGATCTGGGACTGTCCCACAAGGCAGTCTCAGTTTACTGTTATCTTGCAAACCGTGCGGACAGAAACGGCGAATGCTTTCCGTCTGTCCGCAGAATTGCAGAGGACTTGAAAATTTCAAAGGCAACGGTGTTCAGAGCCTTTAATGAACTTGAAAAGAATGAACTTTTAGAACGCTTTCCACGTCATCATGTTCAGGGGGGCAGGCGAAGTTCGCTGTATAAAATAAAGGGAGAGATTGGGGTGAAGAAAAATGTTTGACTGGATTGGTGACGCAATAGACTGGATTGGCGACGGAATTTCAAGCCTGTGGGATAACACAATAGGCAATGTTACCGACGCTGTCGGTGACTGGATATGGGAAACCATGTTTGAGTGGCTTTTCAATCTGATTTACGGTGCAATTGCGGACTTGTTTGAATTCATAAATTCCACCACAAGTGATATATTTGAGCTTTCATGGGTGCAGGCGTTTATATCGCTGTTTCACAGTCTTGGCTGGATGCTGTTTGTATGCGGACTGATTGTAGCAGTATTCGATACGGCGATAGCCTATGAATCGGGGCAGGCAAACATCAAAAATACCTGTCTGAACGTGCTGAAAGGCTTTATGGCGGCAAGTCTTGTAACAGTTTTACCACAGCGGCTGTATTCGTTTTGTGTTGCAACACAGGGTACTTTTACCCATGAGCTGCTTGGGAATTTTATCGGTGATGTTTCGGATACTGTTGCAGATTCCGGACTGAAAGTCATAATTGCACTTGCATCTGATGTGTCGCTGTTCAGCCTTTTCTTTATTATCCTGTTTGGCTACTGCACAGTCAAAGTTATATTCGCAAATATCAAAAGAGGCGGTATAATGATATGCCAGATAGCAGTGGGAACGCTGTACCTGTTCGGCGTTCCGAGGGGTTATACAGACGGGTTTTACGGCTGGTGCAAACAAGTAATCGCAACTTGTCTGACAGCGTTTTTGCAGACAACGATTCTGTATTTAGGACTTCTGACATATACCCAACACGCTCTTTTAGCAGTGGGCATCTGCCTGTCTGCAACGGAAGTTCCGAGGATTGCCCAGATGTTCGGACTGGATACAAGCGTGAGAGTAAATATGATGTCTGTAAGCCATACAGTGAGCATGGGTGCTAAGGTTCTCGGCAAGCTGAAAGGAGGCGCAAAATGAAAACCTATATCTATCCCGAAAATCTGAGGGCAACAGTAAAGCTGTGGTTATGGAATGTGAGAGATTTTATTATAATCTGCGGCGGAATAATTCTGTCGGTAGTTGTGTTAGTAAACCTGTGGAATGTGCTGCCGATTGCTGCAACGGTTTGCTACGGATTCCTTAGTCTGAGAGTTGACGATACCTCAATTATGGACTACATTTTTAATGCTGTGAAGTTTTTGTGACTTCGCAGCAAACTTTTTATTGGACTAACCAGCGTGACGCTGGACCCATGCCGCACATTAAAAAACTGTCAAAATGACAAAAAATCTTGCGATGAAAATAATATTTTGGAGGAAGTTTTATATGGCAAAAAGAAAAAATAATGCAGTTCAGAGCCTTATTGGTTTTGAACGCTTTACACGTTTCGGAGTGAAAACCGAAAAGACAGAAATCGCATTTTTCAGCGTAGAACCTACCAATATTTCTGTGCTGTCAGCGGCAAATATTGATACAAAAATCCGCTATCTGATGACTCTGTTAAGCACAGTTCCCGACCTTGAAATTATTGCTCTGGATTCCTGTGAGTGTTTTGACAGTAACAAAATTTATGTAAAGAACCGTCTGCAAAATGAGCAGAACGAGGGAGTCAGAAAGCTGTTACAGGCTGATTATTCTTTCCTTGACGAGATTCAATCGGAAATGTCCTCTGCAAGGCAGTTTGTGTTTGCAATACGATTCAGACGTGAAAAAGACGAGCAGATATTCAACACCATAAACCGTGTTGACAAAGCGATTTCCGAACACGGTTTTTCAGCAAGAAGAATGACGAAACCCGAAATAAAAAGAATGCTTGCGCT
>JBJEQV010000115.1:0-6681 GCA_051881915.1 Porcipelethomonas sp.
GGTTGGCTTGGTGCTTGCTTTCGCCCATGGGTAAACATCGCTTGCAGGCATGCTCGCCGGAAAATCTGTTATGTCTGATCTGGTGTGTTTGTGGTCTGTATCGGATTTTTCAGAAAGTCTGCTTTCTATATCAGGTGTATCCGATAAATCTTTGTAGCTTCCTGAAAAAGCAATTGGTTTCAAGTCAGAAATCCATCTTCTTATTTTTCCAAAAACAGTTGTTATTGATTCTCCGCTTTCTATGTTGCTTCTGGATGTCGTTTCGCTGAATTCTACATTTATATGTGCATTGATTTTTTTGTAGTCCATACTTGTGCTCCTTTCAATAAACCTGAAATGTGTGTAAAATTGATTTCTTCCATAATTTTATTATAGCTGCTCTTATTGAGTTGTCAAGTTGACTTATTCATTTTTATGTGTTAATATATAAATGGGACGGATTTAAAACAATGAGTTTTCAGAGTGTATGAGAAATAAAAAATCGCTGAACAGTATCGGAATCGATTACTGTCCAGCGATTTAATTGTTATGCTTTATTTATCCTGTTTTTTATTCTTTCTGCTGTCATCCTTTTTGTCTGAATTGTCAGGGTATTGTGCTGCCTTTTTGTTTTCATATATTATTGCCATAACAAATGATGCACCGAAGTATAAAACAAGAATACATACTTCAGCAACAGCCAAAGGAACTAAAGAAAAACTTATGATATTTTTGACTGTACTGATTTCTGATGAATTGGCGGGAACAAGAATATTATATGCGTTTGAATAAGCAACATTTTCATAATATTCATTGGATGTTTTGTTTACATCATCTATCAATTTGTTGATCTTATCGTTAAGTGCTGAAAGATCGGATACAACCTTTTCAGCCTGAGCGGATGTGCCGGCAGGTTTGTCTTTCAGTGCATCCATTCTTTCCTGATAATATACGATCTGCTGCTTTGCGGTAGAAAGCTCTGTTTGTTTCTGAAGTTTTTCTTCAAACATTTTATCATATGCAGGAGATGCAATGGTTGAAGATGTATCAACACCTTCGTTTTCGTTTCCCAGAATGGTTATGGTATCCTTTTGATAATTATCAATTGAATCGTTTATGGCAGCCAGCTGGTCTTCATAAACTTTTTTTGAGCGTTCAAGAGAATCTATTCTGTATTGATAATATGTCATCAGAGATTCCTTGTCTTTAGTAATGTTGTTTACAGTAATGTACGACGATATTACATCCAGATCAATAGTCTGAAGTGTTGATATAGCTTCAGAAAGATCGGAAAAAGTATAGCCTGTGGTATTTGATCTGAAACGAGTAGTGTCACTTGCGGACAGATTGGAAACATAATTTTTCATTGTTTTTAGAGTTGAGTCGAATACATCTACTGCTTCTGCATAGTCATATACGTCATAATCAACAGAAGTGATGGCGTTTCCCATCGCTTCATTATAACCGAATTGTTTGAGGAAATAGTCGCGGTAGCATTTTAAAATGGTATTGATTATCTGGGCTGCTTCCTGACCGGAATAATTTGTGTTGGCGTAGTCGAAATATACCTTATATTGTGTAGGATAATATGAGGTTTCAAGCATGGCCTGAGCAGCAGCAAGTGAAGAATTGGATGAATTGTCAAATATGCTTTTATAGGCAGATATCCTGTCAACAGCATCATCCGGCATGATTCCCTCAAATGTTATGTTTTTTCTTATGCTTTCAAGTTCGTCAAGAGGACGTTCAAGCTCGGTGAGAGCTGCTTCGATTACAGTCGGACTTTTCATGGAGTTAATATCAAAGCTGTTTCCCGAAGGGTCGAGTCCGGACTCAATGCCTTCATATGTAAAACTTACAAGTGCCGTGAGCGGCAGGCGGCTGGCTTTGTGATTTACCGCAGAAAAAACAAATACTATAAGTGCCATGATAATGGATATTGCAATCCATACCGAAAAAAACTTTTTCATCATTACGATTATAGATGATATAGAAAGAGAAAATCCATTGTCATTATCATTGTCATCATTTTTTAGTGTTATATTTAAATAACGCTCATCCTTGTTTTCCATAGTTACCTCCGTATAAAATACACATTATTTTATTATTATAGCATATTATGTTTTATTTGTAAAGAAGAAATAAAAGGGACAATAAGCCGTCTGACATTATGCCTGAAATCCGGTAAGCATGCTGATTCATGGATATTGGGAGTTTTTACAGGAAGTACATGACCGGTCCGGAAAAAACAAAACTCCTGACCGATGCCTGGGATCTCGCATGGGTCAGGATGAAAATATACTTTAAGTGTATATTATTTTTTAGGTGGTTCATACAGACTTATAAAGTTATACCATTTTTCTCAAGGAGCTTCCGGGCTGTATCAACAGAATCTGTTCCGGAAGCATTTTTTACAGGTGCAAACTCTTTTTCCCTTTCAACTTCAAATGCAAGGCAGCTGTCCTGCATGTGGACCATATCCAGCACAAGAGTTTCAAATTTATATCCGTTCGGCTCGTCAGGAACGATCAGGCAGCCGTTTTCGTCAATACAGGATATTTTTTTATGTGCAGCATGGAACGGGAAATCAGCGTCAAGGGTTTTGATAAGTTTGTCAACTCTGAAAAGATAGTTAAGGATAACGCCGAAACGATACGAAAGATTTCCATCACTGTCGCGCATGGTTCTCATTTCTTCCATCATTTCATAATATTCCACTATTGAAGGTTTTCCGTCTTCAAGACAAAGGACACCCACACGTTCATCAGGATCGGATTTGCTTACGACCTTTCCTCCGGATACGCAGCCGGATTCAATAGTGGCGCCTATAAACACAGGATCTGCAATTTTCTGAAGAACATTGTCAACGGCAAAAACGTTGAGCCATTCTATGCCTGACTTCTCGATGAGATCCATAAGTCCTGCTTTCTGCATGGATGAGAACCATCCTCCGTTACCGTTGGGCGAAAATACTATCTGATCCTTGCTGCTCATGAGGATCTTTCCGTTTTCATCGACCGCAGGCTCCATTTCCTGAATAAAAAAGTGGATATTATCCTTGCTGTATCCGAAGTAGTTGTGTTCTTCAAGGAATTCACGGATTTCACCATCGTTTGTCTCGCTTGTCATAATTATAAGCGGAACATAAGCCTGTGCTTCATTTGTGACAGTCAGAAGGCTGTTTATAAGGCATTCAAAAATATACAGACTGCGGGTTTTTCCAATGTTGAACATTCCCTTGGAATGGTCAAAGCCAAGCCTTGAACCCTGGCCTCCTGCAAGCAGCACTGCGCCTACCTTGCTGTTTCGTATGGCGTCGATACCTGTTTGTTTGTATTTCTCCCTGTTTTCTGATATTTCTTTTACAGTAAGTGCACCGAGAGGACTGATTTCTCCGCGTTTGCTTTTGTGCATGTTGTTTTTCATGAACTGAATGCGTTCAAGATTAATAGAACTGATTTGCTCCAGGAGATTTGCTTTTTTATTTTCATCAAGCTCATCATAAAATCTCAGCAGGTGTTCCTGGTTATATTGTTCAAGAAATATCAAAGCTTCCTGATAATTCATATTGTACAATTCTTCCTTACTTTTTTTACATTTTATAACATATATTAATATAATATACACGATTATGTTATATACATTATATCAAATCGTATTTTAGTTGTCAACGAGAAAATTTTTAAAGGTGTTTATGGAAGAAAACGGTGTTTTCGGCATGCTTTTTTGTCAGTTGTGATGTCCACTTGACAGAAAAGCTTGAAAAGTACTATAATAAAGGCATTACTATGCGGGAATGGAGATTATTATGAAAGTTGTAATAATAGGAAGCGGTAAGGTGGGGAGTAACCTTTCATACAGTCTTTCAAGCGAGGGGCATGATGTTACCGTTATAGACTGCAAGGAAAATGCACTGAGAAAAATTCAGGATACCCAGGATATTATGTGCATTGAGGGCAACGGTGCGGACGCTGAGGTGCTGCGTGAGGCTTCTGTCGGCAAGGCGGGTCTTTTTATAGCAACAACTCCCCATGATGAGCTGAATATTTTATGCTGTCTTATTGCCAAAAAGCTCGGGGCGAAAAAGACTATATCGAGAGTAAGAAATCCGGTTTATTTCAGGCAGATCGATCTGATCAAGGAGGATCTGGGACTTTCTATGGTTATAAATCCGGAACTTATAACTGCTGATGAAATAATGAGGATCATGATTTTTCCTGCAGCCGCAAAGCTTGAGGTCTTTTCCAAGGGAAGGATTGAGCTTGTGGAGCATAAGCTTCCGGAGAATTCTGTTCTTGCAGATATGAGTCTTGCTGATATTTACAAGAAAAATAAAATCAAATTTCTTATATGTGCTGTTGAAAGAGGCGCAGATATTTTTATTCCTGACGGTGATTTTATGCTTCGTTCAGGTGATAAGATAAATATTGCTGCTTCTCACCGTAATCTTGAGGAGCTGTTCAGGACAACGGGTTCACTGAAAAACAAGGTCAAGACGGTTATGATCGTCGGCGGAGGAAAAATCTGCAATTACCTCGTAAGGCAGCTTATAAACATGAGGATCCGTGTGAAAATCATTGAAAACGATTACGAAAGATGCCGTGAGCTTGCTGAAATGTTTCCGAAGGCAACAATTATTTACGGTGACGGAACAGATCAGGAGGTTTTGCTGGAAGAAGGACTCAGCGAGGTTGACGCATTTATATCTATGACAGGTATCGATGAAGAAAACATAATAATGTCGCTTTTTGCGAAAAATAATTCCGATGCCAGAATAGTAACAAAGATCAACAGGGAAAATTACTGTGAGATCGCTGCCCAGATGGGTCTTGACTGTACCATATCACCTAAAAGCCTTTCGGAAAGCAGCATATTAAGCTATGTCAGATCCATGGAAAATACTGCTGAATGCAATATAGAAGCGCTTTATCATATAGTCGGAAACAAGGCAGAAGCTATTGAATTTAAAATAAAAAGTCCGATTGAAAAAATAATCGGTATTCCCATTAAGAATTTAAAGCTCAGGAAGAATATTCTTATATGCGGGATAATCAGAAAGCGCGAGGTGATAATTCCCAACGGCAATGACTGCATTGAGCTCGGGGATTCGGTCATAGTTATATCAAAAAAATACAGATTTTCCGGTATTGAGGATATTCTTGATTAATGGGGATGAAATATGAATAAATCGGTTGTTTTGCATTATCTTTCAAAGATAATACTTTTTGGCTCGGTGCTGTTTCTGCTGCCGTGTATAGTCTGCATATATTACGGAGAGACTGATGAAATGCTTACCTTTCTGAAGGTTGCTGCTGTCGTTGCGGCTGTTTCTGCTCCGGCAGCTGTTATCAGACCGAAAAACACACAGATGTATGCAAGAGAAGGGCTTGTTATTGTGGCGCTTTTATGGATAATATATCCCGTTGCAGGTGCGCTTCCTTTTTATTTGAGCGGTGAAATACCTGGATTTGTGGATGCTGTTTTTGAAAGCGTTTCGGGTTTTACAACGACGGGATCAACTATTCTTACAGACGTGGAATCAATGCCGAAGGGGATGCTTTTCTGGAGAAGCTTTACCCATTGGGTAGGCGGCATGGGCGTTCTGGTTCTTGCTGTTGCTGTACTGCCGTCAAACGGCGCTTCAATGCATCTTATGAGGGCGGAGTGTCCGGGTCCGCAGGTGGGGAAAATTGTTCCCAAGGGCAAATTTTCGGCGCTGTACCTTTATCTTATTTACGCTGTGCTGACAGTTCTGACTGTTGTTTTTCTTATGATCGGAGGGATGCCTTTTTTTGACAGTGTGTGTAACGCTATGGGTACTGCGGGAACAGGAGGATTCAGCATAAAAAATACGGGCATCGCTTTTTATGATTCTGCATATTTTGACGGCGTGCTTACTGTGGGCATGATCCTTTTTGGTATTAACTTCAGTATTTATTATTTTATTGTTGCAAGGCGTTTCAAAAACGTTTTAAAAAATACTGAGCTTAAAGTTTATCTGGCGATAATGGCGGCTGCAACGATACTTATTATGATAAATACGCATTCCGTTTATGGATCTGTTTCAAAGTGCTTCAGATACTCGGTTTTCCAGGTTTCGTCAATTATGACATCAACCGGATTTTCAACAGCGGATTACAGCACGTGGCCGGAATTTTCCCAGACGGTGCTTCTTTTGCTTATGTTTGTGGGGGCATGTGCAGGCTCAACAGGCGGCGGGCTTAAAGTCCAGCGAATAATAATCATGTTTAAAAGTGCTGTGAAATCCATAAGACAGACCCTGCGCCCGAAATCAGTGTATGTACTGAAAGGCGAGGATAAATCAATGGATGTGGCGACTGTACACGGGGTTCATGCATATCTCATAATATACATTGGCCTTTTGCTTATTTCTGTCCTTGCAGTTTCTCTTGATAATGCTGATTTTTCAACTTCCTTTTCATCGGTTGTTACCTGTATAAATAATATAGGACCGGGGCTCAGCCGGGTTGGACCTACCGAAAATTTCGCTTTTTATTCATCGTTTTCTAAAATTGTTCTGTCATTTGATATGCTGCTCGGAAGGCTTGAATGTTTTCCTGTTATAATCCTTATGTCACCTGCTGTGTGGCGGAAAAAGTTCTGAAAGCTTAAACGTTTTATGCAAAATGACTATATAGGTATATACGAATTAGCAGAAGTAACAAAAATAAGGAAAATTCT
>JBJEQV010000116.1:0-6358 GCA_051881915.1 Porcipelethomonas sp.
GCAGAGAACAGAAAGATATACTCTGCTATCACTATAAAAGCGCTTTTATAAATCTGCAAGAAAGGAACATAAAACCTATTGAATGAAAACAATTCGTGGGCAACACCCACACCACTCCGTCAGGGTGGAACAAACCTCCTGCCGTTTCCTGTGAACGCCCTCCCACCTATATTAAGGGAGATGGCTTCGGCGATAGCGACAACCACCTCAACAGATGTTGCAATGGCAGGCACGGCTATTCTCTCAGCAGTGAGTTACTGCTTTTCGGGAGTGTACCGAATGTCTGCCAAGCGTGACCACACCGAGCCTTTGGTGCTTGATGCGTTGACCGTTGCAGAGCCAAGCTTCAAAAAATCGCCTGTTATCTCAATGGTGAAGCGACCGTACATACAGTTCGCTCACGATTGGAACGAAAACAACAAGCAGGACATCTACAAGTCCCAGGCTGAACTCAGGATACTGGAAACAAAGCTCCTTGCTCTTGAAAAGAAAGAGGACGCAACGGCAGACGAGATAGCAAAGCTGCGAACACAAATCAGCAATATCCCTTCAAGCAATTTCCGCAGGATAGTTGTTGACGATATTACTCCAGAATCCCTTGTAAATCAGCTCGAAGAAAACGGCACTCTGCTTATGATCTCGGACGAAGCCGGAATGCTTGGTAATTTCAGCGGACGTTACAGCAACAATATCCCGAACCTCGACTTGCTTCTTAAATCGTGGAATGGTGAAACGTACATAAGCGACAGAGCGACAAGAGCAAGTATAGTCCTTAAAAGGCCGTATATGAGCATTTGCCTTGCCTGTCAGCCTTACGTGTTTGATAGCATGATAAACAACACGGCTTTCCGTGGCAGCGGTCTTATTGCAAGGTTTGTTTATTGTTTTCCTGTAAGCAATATCGGCTTACGGCGGTATGATACTCAGCCAGTCCCCGAAGAAGTCGCTGAGAACTACAAGAAGTTAGTGTACAAGCTATTAAGCAACAAGTTTACCTACCACGATGAAAAAGAGCTGTATCTTCATTTTGACGACAAGGCTTACAAGGAGTTCGTAGACTATTACAACAATCATATCGAACCGAGACTTCTTACGGATATGGCTTTCTGCAAGGACTGGGGCGGAAAGTATCATGGTTTGATACTCCGCTTGTGCGGTATCATTCATTGCGTGAAGTGTGCATTGAATTATGTGAATCCCGTAGAAACCCGTATCGGCATTGATACACTATGCAATGCTATTGAGATCGGAGAGTATTACCGTGAACAGGCAATATACGCTTACAGTCTCGGCGATGTGGATATTGCAACGGTCAAGGCTGAGAGAGTGCTGAACAAGATACGCTCCAAGCAGATTCAGAGCATCAGGCAGAACGACTTATACAAGCTGTGCCGTTGTACACTTTTCAAAAACGCTCAGGACTTCGGGGAGACTATGGATATGTTGGAGGAATACAACTATATTCACCGAGAGAAAATTCAGGGAGCAAACGGCAACAACAAGAGTGGGATCATGGTTTTTATCAATCCCAACATCTGAACAATCGACATTATCGGCATTTTCCGATTTCGATTGTGCTGAAAATGCTGATAATTCATAAAACACAAAACTCGACAAGAAAGATAAAGGAGTTATATTTATGACACAAACACAGAAAAAAGAGATCGTAGACAATATTCTGAATCTTCTCGTTCAGCTAACTGCTGATGAGGATTCGTCTGCAACAGCACCGACAACAAAACCTGTCGAGATGCTCACGATCAAGGAGAGTGCCGAGCTGATCGGCGGTCTTTCTGAACACACAGTACGTCAGCTTGTAAAGCAGGGTAAGGTAAAGTCTGTCCGTACTGGTGAGGGCAGGAACGGGAAAATTCTCGTCAACAAGGATGACCTTTTGGCATACTTCAATGGAAAGGCGGTGTGAGATATGGTCGATAATAAAAAGCTTGATGAGCTTGAATCTCTCCTGAGAAAAAGAAGTGGACTTGGTGTTCGTGAAGCACTTGCTCGCTTTTATTCTTTTCTTTCACCTGAAGAGACAAAAATCTATGAAAAAGAGGTCGATCATCTTCTTGAAACTCTTGGCGTAGAAGTCGATCTTCCGTTCTGATTCATGAGAGTGAACTTGCTCATTTTTGAGCAAAACTTATGAGCAGATTTTCAAAAAATGTAATGCGGATTTCCGCTGCACTTACGGTCACGATTTCTGAATCGTGTACCCACATTTTTCGGCTGCTCCGTCAGCCGATAGCCTCGCAGAGCCACAATAGCATTTTTGATAGTCCGATCAGGCTGTCGAAAGTGCTTTGGGGTTACTGGCGGCGCACACAGAGCCTGTGTCCCCGACCGCAAGTAATTCTGGCTCTCCGAGCCGTTTGTTCCTGCGATACACTTATCGTTTAGGGACAATAAATTTGCATCAGCAATTTCCCTCGTAAGAGGGTTCATATAAATATAGAGGAGACTTACAATGTGTAAAAAATCTATCTCGATGTGTCAGGGTAAAGGCAGCCTGTCACATAACAATCGGGATTTCACTGCCAGGAATATTGACAGCTCACGTACTGCAAATAACATTGTTTTTATTCAGCAGGACTTGGGTAAAGCCTATAATCAGCTTTTTGGTGAAGCAATAGAAAAATACAACGCTCGCCAGAAAAGAAATGATAGGAAGATTTCAGACTACTTTCAGCACCTGTTTAACCGTCCGCCCTCGGCAAGCGTTATCACGGGAGCGAACAAGCAAAAGAGTTTCTATGAGGACTTGGTGCAGATAGGCACGAAAGACGATACGGGTGTCGGCTCTCTCAATGCGGAGATCGCTATCGCCTGCCTGCGTGAATACATGGAAGGCTTTCAGGAAAGAAATCCAAACTTCCATGTGTTCAATGCTGTGATGCACCTTGATGAAGCCACGCCGCATTTACATATTGACTATATCCCCATAGGGCATTTTGCAAATGGTATTGATACCCGAAATGCTATGGCAAAGGCTCTCGAAGAAATGGGGCATGGCAAAGGTGCAAATGCAATCAATCGTTGGCGGTTAGCTGAATGGGAAGTTCTGCACCAGATATGTACTGCTCATGGTATCGAGATCTCAGAGCCGAAGAAGTCAAGAGGGTACAGCTACACCGTTCAGGAGTATGGAGAGTATAAAGATAAGATCAGAGAGCTTGAAGCCGAAAAAACTCAGGCTTTGACCGAACGAGATGAAGCCCGTGCAGAGCTTGAAAAGGCAGCCAAGAAAAAGGTTAAGCTCGATGAGATCAAGAGCATTGAAGCCAAGGAGTCTATGTTTGGCAAAAAGGTCACGCTCTCAAAAGAGGATTATGACAAGCTCAGCGATACTGCTAAGAAGTATGTGGCTATGGAGAAAACCACGAAAAAGCTCAAAACTGAGCGTGATACTGCTGTTCAGGAGTGTGACAAGCTGAAAAAGAAATATGATTCGACTTCTGCGGAACTTGCTGCCTACAAGAAGAAAGAGGACGAAAAGCGATACATCACCCGTGACAAGCTGAAAGCAGAAAATCAGCGTATCTCAGACCGTGAAAAGCTTCACAAGGCAATGGCATTTATCTCCGCTTGTGGACTGTCGGAGGATTTTTCCCGGTATAAATATAACAAATCAAGAAATTCGGAATTAGAATAAAAGGAGAAAGTTTATGACATACCCGAAGAAGATACCTCAGATCCCTTGACAGCGGCAAAATATTGCGCTATTATGGTAGATGTACAAGGGTATGTCATAAATTTCAGGAGGTAATTTATGGCTACTATCAGGAAACGTGGTGACAGCTACTCCATAAGAGTAAGCTGCGGCTACGATACAAATGGAAAACACAAGGAACAGGCAATGACATGGAAGCCCGAACCGGGTATGACAAAGAGACAGATCGAAAAGGAACTCCAAAGACAGGCTGTGCTTTTTGAAGAATCAGTTGCTCACGGCTACAAGACAACGGCTGTCAAGTTTCAGGAATTTGCAGAGGAATGGTTTGAGGAATATGCCAAGCTCAATCTTCGCAGTACCACCTATGAGCGAATGAGACAGCTTACACACAGAGTTTATCCGGCTATCGGTCATCTGCGTATGGATAAGATCACGGCAAGACAGCTTCAAAGCTTTGTGAATTCTCTCGCAAAAGAGGGAGCAAATGAAAAGACCGGTAAACCTCTTGCACCTAAGACTATTCGTCACAATCTCAGTTTTATCAGTGATGTATTCAGCTATGCTGTGAAAATGGACTTGCTGTCAGATAATCCATGCAGAAAAGTGACTATCCCGAAAGGTGAGGTCAAGGAAAAACCGATATACTCTCAGGAGGAAATGGCACTGCTCCTTACAAGGATAAGTGGTGAACCGACAAAGTACAGAGCTTTTTTCTTTCTGATAGCGTACAGCGGTTTTCGCAGAAGCGAAATGCTCGGTCTGGAATGGAAAGATATTGATTTTGAGCATAATGTTATCACAATCAAACGAACTTCCAACTACACTGCCGGACGTGGAACATACACCGACACTACAAAGACAAAACGCTCTCAGCGTGTGCTGAAAATCTCACCTTATATCATGAGTATTCTCAAAGAACTGAAAGATGAACAGGACGAAGAAGCACTTCGTCTTGGTGACAAGTGGGTAGAAACTGACAGGCTGTTTGTGAAATGGAATGGTGAACCCATGAATAATCAGACACCCTATGGCTGGCTGAAAGAGTTCTGCGAAAAGAACGAGCTGCCTTTCTATGGAATACATAGTTTCAGACATTTCGCAGCTTCGGCTTTGATCTCGGCAGGACTTGATGTAACAACGGTTTCGGGCGCATTAGGACATTGCAATTCAGGAACGACTTTGAATGTATATTCCCATATGTTCCAGAACGCACAGGCAAGAGTGGCAGAGGCTATGGACGGAGCTTTTTCTTTCCTGCCTGCACAGGAGAACACTTAAAAAAGCCTTGTCCGCTGAAAATATCCGGATAGCGGACAAGCAGCGGACAAAGCCATTTTTTCGTATAAAAGAAAAACCCGAAAACAACGTAAATACGTCATTTTCGGGAATGAGATTTGGTGACCCGTACGGGAATTGAAAATCTCCCTTTGATTTTTCCGATTTTCTGTAAGTTTGAAAAAATGCGGAAATTACGTCATTTCAGAGCAAGTTACAAAAACTTGATTACTTTGATTTTACCTAACTTTTAGTGATGATAAAGAACAAATAAAGAACAAGAATCACATCACAGCGTATCTTTTCAAATCTATTGTTGATCGGATTTTTTCATTTCATATGAAATGAATGTCAAAACGGAGGTATTACAATGAGTATATTCAAAAGCAAACATACAGCATATAATCCCAAGAAAAATAAATCAGTTCCGATATGGAAACTTGATACAAGTGCGCTTACTGTAACGTATTTCAATCCTGATAACTGCACTGAAGAACGCAAGACATATCATTCTGACTGTATAAAGTATCATCTGCACTACTCGGCTGATAAATACCCCGACAGGCTTCGCAGGCTCGTTAATGACGGTACTATCATCAGCTACCTTGATGATCTTGAATCCAGCGTTACAGATGCTATTGACCGTCAGGTTCAGCTATGGAAAGAATCAGATAAGGAGTACCTTACTGCGGTAGAATGTGGTGACGTTCAAACTGCGGAAAAGCTGGAAAATTGCCTGGTTCTTATGGCAAGAGAAATTGTGTTTGAGTGTATGGTTTATATTTGATTTGGAACGGCTGTGCTTTCGGGTACAGCCGTTGTTTCTTCTAAATCATGCAATGTCTTACCGTCCTTAGTTTTCCACGAAAGCCAACCATTACAACTTTTGCCCGTGACAAATTGAGCAGCGCTTGTAGGACTACCGAACAGCACATCTTCTTGTAGGATATTGTTCTCAATTCTGCATTCTTTTCTTTTTTGACTGTTTCCAGATGAAATGGTACTATCGTCGTCACTGCTCGGAGCGATCTTGCTTCCTTTCAGAACAACAAAGCCCTCTGCGGTCTGCTTGGCAGATGCTTCAACAGTAAAGTTGATTTTCTTGATCGTACGAGTAAAGAAAAGCTCAATTTCTTCAGATGTGGTATCTACGGTATCCTCGACAACAGGCACAATTCTATTAAGGGGAACGAATATCTTGTGACCGAGCGTTCCCATAATGAGCTTTGCGTAGTCAATAAACTCTTCAAGTTCGCTTTCTTTCTCTTCGGTGATGTGTCCAGGGGATGAATCGTTTCCATTCTTGACTATGTATCGGTTGGCTTCGATAGCTAAATTGCAGAATTTGTTTTCAATGTAAGCGTCAAACATGGAGAATAAAATCGTATTTTTTCAGCCCTGTACTTT
>JBJEQV010000117.1:0-6244 GCA_051881915.1 Porcipelethomonas sp.
GTTTATATAAGCTCTATTTACCGCCTTTAACAGATTCTTTTGCTGTGCACCTATCGCTGTCCGGTTGAGCGCAATGTTATTTCTGATGTCTTCAAACTGACCGGCAATATTAACACCCTTACCGTCGGAAACAGCCCTGGTCGCTGCTCCGCCGGGCGTGGATGAGGCGGCAAAGTTTTTGTTGTCAACATACTCTTTTGTAACAACGTCCTTTGCTTCATTAATCGGAGATAAATTTTTCATAATGCCTCCTTATCCCACAAACACGGCGTAATATGTCCCTGCCGGTATTACTTCATCACTTGCAAATGTGATATCTACCGTTGTCAGGCTCAGAATTTTAATATCACAAACAATCTTTTCTCCCGAAGCAGTATACACATCACAAAGTACAGCGCTGTCGTGATCAAACGATTTAAGAGTAAGCCCGTGATTACATGTCCATGTGCAAACGCCATTGCTTGGAGTGAGCTCGGGGCAAATGACCCTGCTCTTGCCCGGCAGAGGTGCAACAAGCGACTGCAGAGCCGTTATAAGGTCTCCGCAGTCTTCGAGGGCGTCCGCAATCTCCTTTAAGGTATCGAGCGTTTCGGGAGCGCCGCCGATAAGTTCTGTAAATCTGCGGTCAACGTATATGCGCATATCCCCATAGACCTGTAACGCAGTTCCAGCCGCATCAAAATCTGAAGGATCAATAAGCTGAACGGCTGTAACGATCGGTTCTGAGCCGTCGTCACCGCCTGCATATCGCATTATGCCAAGAACTCCGTCTTCAAGCTTTTTAAATTTAAGCACCTGTGAAGGATCCAGGCACATCCAGCGGCTTCCGTCCCAGATCATAAACGCCTTTCTGGAAGTACTGTAATAGAACATGCCTTCTTTTGGAGAATCGGGCAGCGAGGAGCGGTTTTCAGCCACCGCATTCTGTATTTCGTTTCCGCACATATCAAGCGTGTTTTTGATCTTCATAAAATTCCCTCCTTAATTTAAGTACGCTGTTCCGGCTGTTGCTTCCGAAAACTTCAGCGTAACGCAGTTTGTGTTTGTGTATTCTATATCGCAGAAAACTGTTTCCCCGGATTCGTCTTTTATGGTTACTGAGGGGTATCTTTCAAGTCCGTGATATATGACCCATACCTTTGCTCCTGATGTCTGCTGATGAATATAGCACTGAGGAATGTTCACAGCTCTTGTTTTAACACCGGATATATGCCCCTCTGCATCATAGCTTATGACAGGTATCTGCAGACTGTCGGTATATTTGAGTGTACCGTCCGGAAAATCCCCTGCCGTTCCTGCCGAAATCATATTCTTATGATTGATCGTGCTGCCGAACATTTCAAGCCCTGTGCCTGCTTTGTACGTTCCTCCGCCCGCATAATAACCGGACACGGAAGCACTGCCGGCTGAACGCTGGGAAGTGATCGTGTCTTCCTGAGTTCCGAGCAAAAGCCTGTTCTGGCTTGGACTTTTAAGATTTATCTCAAGAGTTGTCACCTCAAACTGAGCAGAAATCCCGTGAGGCTTTGAGACGACATTTACTTCTTTTCCTATTTCAAAGCTTTCTATATCGGCGTTTACTGCCGACAGATCTGCTGCTGTAAGCTCTATTGATTCAATACTGTTCAGAGAATCTGCAAGAAACTTTTCGGCGGCGCTTCTTAAAAAAAGCGGATTTATTTCATCTTCAAAGCAAACTGCCTTTGTAATGCGTCCGTATTTTTCGATCCCTTTTTTTGAGTAAATATAATCGTCCTTCTTGCAGATATCGGGCGACTGGGAATCGACAGGCAGGTCGGCGATCGTGACCTTTTTTCCGTCCAGCTCACCGCCGATCGGAATAATTATAGTCGCTGTCTCGTCAGAATTTTCGGTGCATTTAAAATCAATAAGATTCTTCCCGAATTCAATTGTCTGACTGTTGGGACTGAGCCCATACGAAAGATAGTCAATATAGTTCCCGTCCTCCTCGTATCTGACATTGAGAAATCCTCCGAGAACTGAGATAAGCTTTTCCTGTATGGAATCCCATGTATTCAGATACACATTGTCCGAACAGACTATAAATCCGCTTCCGTCCGCTGCGGCAACATTCACAACGCCCAGTTTAAACTTTTTAACTGCGTCTGATTTAAGCTGTGAGCTGTGAAGCTCCATCTGTTCATTATGCCTTGAAATATAAAAGCGAAGGAGACTTTCAGGAGATATTTTATTTGAAGCAGTGAATTCATAGGGTCTTTGTACACTGTCCAGAA
The DNA here is from genome assembly GCA_051881915.1 of Porcipelethomonas sp. Classification (GTDB taxonomy): domain Bacteria; phylum Bacillota; class Clostridia; order Oscillospirales; family Ruminococcaceae; genus Porcipelethomonas. The sequence goes on from JBJEQV010000117.1 coordinate 2,256, forward strand.
GATAGCCGAGACAGCCCTCGCAGGTCACATTCTTTTCATTATAGAATCCCCTTTCGACCGCAAGCACACGTCCCCGGAATCTGACTTTTTCATTCTTTTTTATCTCCACATACGACACAAGCTTTTCGACAGAATCAAAAAGCGGATGACCGGGGTACATCGTGAATGCAAATGAATCAATGGCATTTTTCCCGCGTATCATAACGGGATCCACAATATCATAAAGCGGCATCGCATAATCTCCGGTGCCGAAGAAAAATCTGTCATTAATATAAACTCTGTACATACCTGCTCCTTACAGTCCGGATTCGGCAAATTCGATGGAAGCTGTGCCTTTTCCGGACGTTTTGAACATGATCCTGTGGCTGCCGGTAAGCACTGCCGTAAAAGTACTTACGTAGCTCTCCGCATAATATGCGCCGTCAATATAAAGCTCCCATTTGCTGCTGCCTGCACCGCTGACATTTACTTTAAAGATCACATCAACTGATTTTCTGCCGAAATCCACGGTCGTCTCCGTGTCACGGTAATAGCCGAGACTTTCAGCATAATCACGGATATTTGTGTAACCGGTCTGTGCAAGGAAGCCGTTGAGCAGTATAAGATCATCGTTATCGACTTTTCCGTCAAAATTCAGATCACAGGCGCTCAGATCATCCGATGATGCAGCGCCGTTCTCGATAATTTTAATAAGCTTTACCGAATCAAGCGTATCAACAACACCGTCTCCGTTGCAGTCGCCGTAACTGCTGCCAAAAGGCAGACCGTTCAGATTAACGGAAATGATCTTATTTTTCACCCTGACTTTATAAGGCTCACAGCTGCACAGCACCGTAATTCTGCTTATTTTATCCTCAGCAAGCTTTACCGAAGTAACACGCCCTATGTAACGGAAATCCGGATCATCATCAATTACAATGCCTGTGAATCTGCGCCCGTTAAGATCATCCTGAACTCTGGAGTACAGTTCAGACAGTTCTTTTCCGTGAAGAAAAGTTGAAAACTCAAATTTCAGCTGTCTGTTTTCATATTTGACATCGCCGAAATAATCGGTCATGTCCAGCAGCCCGTCAGCTCCCGGAAGATCGACCGTTTCAAGCTTCGGATTCGGCGATTCTATTTCCTTTTTTGAAAGGATAAGCCCGTAATCACTGCTGTGATGCGAACCGAAACACACTCCTTTCACGCCATACCCCTCCTTTTCTTTCTGCTTATGCTGCCAAGTGCACCGTCCATTTTTCCGGCAATGCCGCCCACAAGGGTCTCGCCGTCAAGATAGATTTTAAGGTTTCCCATTATCCTGATAAGCTCGTCAAGCTTTGAGATCATTTCGCGGTTCCCTCCGCCTCCCATTGCACCTGCAACCTTGCCTGCAACAAGATCTATCCACTGGGTGTTGTTTTCAAGAGGTACGATGGCTTCGGCTCCGTCTTCGCCTACCAATCGGGTCTGAGGGCGCGTTACAATTCCGCCTGTTGCAGTGGGAGCAGCGCTGATTTTTTCTCTTATGAGAGCAACATCCCCCGGCGAGTTGACATAAGCAGACGATGAACCGCCTGCGCCGTTCAGATAGCTTACATAGCTGTCAATGGTGTTGATTATCTGACCGAAATTGCTGTGAAGTCCGTCAAGAAAATTATTGCCCCATGAGTCCGCTGCTTTTTTGCCCGCTTCTTCCAATTCAGGGGTTTTTGAATTTATACCATCAACACCAGCCTGCCCGATTTCTGCGCCGGCAGCATTGACTTCGGAAGTTTTAGAGCGAACTCCGTTTGCATATTCTTCAGGCATTACCTCGCCCTGCTCACCAGCCATTTCTACAGCTTTCCGATATTCATCTTTGGAAATATTGCGCAGTTGTGTGTATGTGGATATCATTTGGTCTGTAACAGAAGTATCGCCTTCTTCCTGTGCTTTTACAAGATCATCAACTATACCTGCATACTCATCATATTGACTGCTTAAAGCGTCAATAGTTGCGTTCCCTGCGGTCAGAAGATTGTTGGAATATTCAAGGGTATATCTTTGCATTGCTCCGATGTTACCCTCAAAATAAGCATTATTAAGCGCCTCATATGTGCCGATTTCATTATTAGCTTCCATGATGCTTTGTGTATTAGTTTCCACAGTATCAGAAAGACTTTCTATATTTGCTTGCAGTTCCGACCATCTTCCATATGCACCGGCAGCATCAAAATTTTCATCTTCATAGTAGCCATGCGTGTCAAAATACTCTTGATTTCTCTGTATGTAAGCAAGTTCTTCTTCACACTCTCTTATTTCGGCTTCATTTTTCACTCTTTCCTGAATTGCCTCAGCGCGAGTCTCGATAGTCTCATTATAGTTGTCCATACCTTTTTCCAGTATGTTTTCAACTTTCTTTTTAGCTATAATATTGTCAATTTCAGCTGAAATCTCCTGATAGCCTTTAAGCTGCCCGTCAACAATTTCAAGAGAAGTATCAAGAGCCGGATTCAATTCATCAATAATCTGCTGTGCTGCAAATTCACAGTGTTCCTTGATGTTGCCATTCTGGTCAACAATAGTGCTTAACCTGTCAGACAGCTCACCATAATGGTCATATTCTTCAAGTATAGACTGGCCTATATCGGCATTTTTTTGCTTGATATCGTCGAGTTCTTCGCTTATTTTTTCGGCATTCTCCGCCATTTTAAGATATTCCTCTGAAACAATGCTCTGCTCCTCATGAATTAGATTCAGAGGGTCAATAAGATCGAGAAACCCATCAATCAGGTCAGGAATACTCTCTATAATCGCGCCAAGACACGTTATCGCAAAATCAAAAAGTGGTTCAACTATCTCCCAGATATTTTTCACAACAGGAACTATCTTTTCCAAAACAGGTTTTATTGTCTTAATAGATTTTTCAATAAGCGGCATTATTGCCTTGCCTATATCTTTTAAAATTGGAGAAAATTCTCTTACAAGATATCCCCCAATATCCATAATAATATCAACAGCTGATAAAAGCTTATTCTGCACAGTTGGCAAGACGTCAGTTGCCTTTTCTACTAATGTTCGCAGAACAGGAGTAAGTTTATCAGAAATAGCAATCTGTGCACCCTCAATGGCAGATTTGAATAATGTCACATCACCCTGAAGATTATCAAGCCTTGTTTCTGACATTTTCTTTGCTGCGCCATCGCAATCTTTAATAGACTTTGTAAGCTTGTCAAAATCTTCATTGCTGGAATTGACAAGCGCAAGAAGTCCTGACATTCCCTCCTTGCCTGCTATTGCTGAAGCATACTGTGTTTTCTGTACTTCGTTAAGGTCGGCAAAGCTTGTACGCAAATCGGATAATGTTTCGGCGAAGGTTTTTGTTTTGCCCTCTGAATCCGTAAGGGATATGCCTAAATCTTCCATAGCTGACGCCACTGTATCTGTCGGAGAAGCAAGATTAGTAATTATACCTCTTAATGATGTACCGGACTGAGAGCCTTTAATTCCGGCATTAGCCATAAGTCCAATAGCCGCAGACATATCTTCTATCGAATAACCCATAGCTCCGGCAAGAGGTGCCACATATTTAAACGTTTCGCCCATCATGCTGACGTTTGTATTTGCGTTCGATGCAGTCTGCGCAAGAACATCTGAAAAATAACTACTTTGGTCAGCACTCATTCCGAAAGCTGTCATAGCGTCAGTCACAATGTCAGAAGTGGTTGCAAGGTTTTCACCACTTGCCGCCGCAAGATTCATGACACCTTCAAGACCGTTTAACATATCATCTGTTTTCCAGCCTGCCATTGCCATGTATTCCATTGCCTGAGCAGATTCAGTTGCTGAAAAGGAAGTCTGAGCACCTAATTCTTTTGCTTTTTCTCTCAGTGCGTCAAGGTCTTCTCCGGTTGCTCCGGAAATTGCAGAAACAGTAGACATCTGAGCGTCAAATGCCGCACCTGCTTCGATACACGCCTGTCCGAAATCCTTTATTTTATCAATCGCAAATGCAGCAACAACAGCTG
>JBJEQV010000118.1:0-6211 GCA_051881915.1 Porcipelethomonas sp.
CTTTAAATAATATAACGGGAGGAAACGAAAATGTCATTTTTAAATTTCGGAAAAAAGAAAGAGGAAAAACAGACTCGGACTTGCTGCTGCGGCGGTTCATCAGCTTCGGCAAATGAAGTGAAAAATACTTGCTGCGGAAAGGAAACAGAGGGTATATGCTGTATCAGGGTGCTTGGTGCAGGTTGTAAATCCTGTCATGAACAGTACGAAAACGTAAAGAAAGCGGTTGCTGAGCTTGGACTTTCCGTTGAAGTTGAATACATCACAGATATGGAAAAGGTAACATCCTATGGTGTAATGTCTATGCCTGCCATTGTAGTAAATGAAAAAGTTGTATCTATGGGAAAGGTTCTTAAAACTGCGGATGTTGTGAAACTGCTTGCAAAGGCAGGAGCATAATATGAAGAAAGTTGCCTTTATATGCGTTCATAATTCATGCAGAAGCCAGATTGCCGAGGCTTTGGGAAAACATCTTGCTTCAGATGTGTTTGAGAGTTACTCAGCAGGAACAGAAACAAAGCCGCAAATCAATCAGGATGCTGTACGTCTGATGAAAAAGCTATATGGAATTGATATGGAGAAAACACAATGCAGTAAAACTTTTGATAAGATACCGTCCCCGGATATAGTTATTTCAATGGGATGTGATGTGGGCTGTCCCTGTACCGGCAGGGAGTTTGATGATAACTGGGGATTGGCTGATCCGACCGGACAGAGTGACGAAGTATTTGAAAAAGTGATTCGTGAGATTGAAAACAGGATTTTAATATTGAGAAATAATTTAAAAGTAAAGAAATAGAATAACAGATTCAGACAATTTTGAATCAGCAGTGAAATAAATCTCTTATACTGAAATGAAAATCAGTATAAGGGATTTTTTGGCGTAACCGCCTTGAACTGATTAACGTGAAAAATTCCGAAAAGCCCGATTCTATGGGCTTTTCACATTATTAAAGGTTGCGGATAGTTGATTATACCAGTATACGCATCGCCTTCACCATATCTGCACCTAACGAATGATACAATCGTCCGGTGCATTTTTATTATAAAAAAGCCGAGAAATCAGCACATTTCCTGCAATTATCAAACGATAACAGCCACAGCAGGAAAATTGTTGTGACTGTTATATATTACATACAAACTTCCGTGGCATTTTATCTAACGTCAGAATGCTCCGGATTTGTTTTATATTCAAAGAAATCAAAATCAGCATAATGCTGATGCTTTACCCTGTCGGCACAAGTGAGACCAATCATTGTGCCGGTAAATTCCCCATATTTGCAGTATTCATCCGAAAATTTCGTGGTGTCAAAAGGAATGCCGATTTTCGTATAGGTTTCGCCGTCATAACTCCAATAGAACTGCGACTGCCTCCCGGAAATTACAAGACGAAAATAAATCGGTACATCTTCAACCGGAATCCGGGTGTTGACAAATTCAGTCTTTTTTCCGTTTTCCAGCTGAATAATAGAAATTGCACTCTGTCCCAGGGTTTCGCTGTAGTATTTACGCAAATTGATATAATTCATATTGTCATAATACAGAATCAGTCCGGCGCTGTGCTGATGAACTTCCGGCTGGAATTCCATCTTTGTAGTAATTGTCGCATAGACACTTGTCAGCTTTCGTGCCAGAATGCTGGTCTTGTTCAGAGAAGTTCTTGCTTCCTGACCGCGGATTCTTACCCAGCCGGTACGAGCTTTCACATCTGCAAACCTCTGGGGCATGATTCTCGGGGCATAGTACCAGTTGCCCAGTTCATCACAGTCAAAGTCATCAAAATCGGGAATCTGCTTTACAGGTACCTCCGGCAGTTTGCTTTCCTCGCAGTATTCTTTGGCAAGGTTAGAACCGTCTGCCATGCGCAGCCAGCCGTCCTCTGTCCACATCATTTTCTGAATCGCCGTTTCCCGTCCAAGAGTACAGCGCAGTTCCGGCGTAAAGGGACGAGCGCAGAGATGTACCAGATACACCTCTCCCAGAGATGTTTCAACATAGCTGCCATGACCTGATTTTTGCAGCAGGGTATCCGGATTGTAGTATTTGGGCTTGAGATGGTCGGGATCGTGGCGTTCATAGGAAACTGCCGGATTGGATGTGACAATGGGATTCTTCGTATCGCCCTCGTAGGGTCCCCATACATTTTTGCTTCTGCCCATGGTGACACAATGATTGTAGCCTGTACCGCCCTCTGCGCACATGATGTAATAATAGCCGTTTCTCCTGGTCAGATGAGGTGCTTCGATACAGCCTCTGTCAGTGCCGCCTTTCCAGATACGCTCGGGGTATCCCACAATTTCCTTTGCCTTCGGGTCATATTCCACCATACATATTGCACCGGGTTTTTCGTAGCCTTCACGGGTTTCCCATTCCAGAGAAACGATGTACTTTCTGCCGTCGTCATCATGAAGAATGGAGGCGTCAAATCCGGCAGAATGAAGATATACCGGTTCACTCCATGGTCCACGTATGTCCTTTGCCGTAATAAGGAAATTATCTACATCAAAATAACGGGCATTCATAGAATTCATAACGCCGTAAACTACATAAAACAAATCTTCTTTTTCACAGTAAGTCAGACATGGCGCCCATATTCCCTTGGCGGAAGGCAGCTTTTTCAGATCGACTTGTTCATCATCAGTCAGCACATTGGTGTACAGCTCCCAGTTTTTCATGTCTCTGGAATGGTAAACGGGAATACCCGGAAACCATTCAAAGGTTGAAACCGCCATATAGTAATCATCGCCCTTGCGGCAAATGCACGGATCGGGATTAAATCCGGGTAAAATGGGATTTTTCAGCATGATCGTATCCTCCTTTTGTATAATTGCAGTAAAAGTGTTTTTGATAGCTATATTATAGCAAACAAAAGGGAAATGAGACAGTGGCATTTATGACAGAAATATAGGTCGATACTGACTTTTTACTGCATGCTGCGGCGAATGTGACTTGGAGTATCATGGAATCGCTCTGTAAACATACGTCGGAACACTTTATAATTTGTGAATCCGTGCTTTTCGAGTATCTGATAAATGGGCGTATCGGTTTGTACAATATCAGCATAAATCCTGGACAGGCGGAACTCATTCAGATATGTCTGGAACGTCATGCCGGTCTGCTGCTTGAAGAACCGGCAGAAATATTCCGGTTGAAAGGCTGCAACGCCGGCAATTTCTGAAATGGAAATAGGCTCCTGATAGTGCTCCTGGACATATGAGATCACCGGACGCAGACGTTCAAGATTTTTATGGCGTTTTCTTTCTGTGGAAGACAGCTCCAGCCGATAATTATGGTAAAGCATATACAGCAGTTCAAACAGCAGCGCATAAAACCGCAGATTCATGCCGTCCGGTTTGACGTCAAGAACGATCTGCATATCTCTCAGTATTTTCCGGAGCTGTTCCAGCTTGGTCTGCTGAACGGCATTGGCGGGTCTGGAGCGCATGACAAACTGAATATCATGGAATTCAGGAATATATTTTTGCAGAAATCGGTCAGGCAGCTGAATCAGCAGTGATTCATTTCCCTTGCGGCAGCGTGTTGCATGAAATTCACCGGAGTTAATGATAATGATGTCTCCTTTTTCCAGATATGTTTTATGTTCCTGCTGATATAATGTCAGTTCTCCGTCCAGCAGGAAAATTATCTCCACTGCATCGTGCCAATGGGTTGAAACATAGCTGTGGGTATCATACATATGGGAAAAGAAGATTTCCATGCCAGCGGAAATCGGAATATGCTCATATAGAACCGAAGTTTCATTTGCCATAGTTATCACACCTTTCTTTGCATTTTACTGTATAAATAGTATAACCCATATTCCGGAGAAGGTCAATATCCAAAAGATAATATTGACCTATAAATACGTTAACTTGACACCTGTTACTGCCTATGTCCGTATGCTATAATATAATCACAAAAGCGAGAGCAATTCTTGTGAAACACATTCCCGGGAGACACATTTGCAGGATACACAAGTTCAACAGTCCGTATTTTCAATGTGTGTCAAAATTGCACTAAAATTCCATTTAAGAAAAGAAAGGAAGGAAATAATTATGGCTTTTGAAAACAAACTGACGTTCCGGAAAATTGTGGAGCGTTTCTCCTATGGCTGCGGCGATTTCGGGTGTAATATTATATATACCGCAATGTCCGCATTTCTTCTGTTCTATTACACCGACTATGCAGGCGTAAGTGCCGCTGCGGTAGGTACCATTATGCTGGTCTCCCGTATTTTCGACGGTGTCAGCGATATTCTCATGGGTTACATTGTAGACCACACAAAATCAAGGTTCGGCAAGGCAAGACCATGGCTGTTACGTATGTGCATTCCGTTTGCAGTTTCCGGCATTCTGCTTTTCTCTGTTCCTGCTTCATGGACAACGGCAGCAAAGCTTGTTTACATTTTTATTACTTATAATCTGACTTCCACAGTTATTTACACAGCCATTAACGTACCTTATTCTGCACTGAATGCACTTATGACGCAAGATGCCTATGAGCGTTCCGTTCTGAGCATTTTCAGAAATCTATTAGCAACTGCCGGTACGCTTATCATCAATACATTCACCTTGCGTATCGTGGAAGCGTTCGGCAACAATGCTTCCGCATGGACAAAGACATTCGTTTGCTTCGGTCTGCTGGCAGTGGCTGCATTCCTTGCCAACTTCTTTGGTACTAAGGAACGGGTTCACGCTGCAACAGCTTCTGCCGACGGTACTAAGAAAAAAGACGACGGTGTTCCTTTCCTCAAAGGTTTGCTTGCACTCTTCAAGAATAAATACTGGATCATGATGACTGTTATGCTGGCATTGTTCTTCATGATGTACTCAATCAACGGCGGTGCAACGGTATATTTTGCGCGGGAAGTACTTGGCAACGCAAATCTGGTTTCTCCCATTAACAGTACTCTGAACATTGCACAGATCGTCAGCATGTTCCTCATTGCATTCTTTGTTAAGAAATTCGGAAAGCGCAATGTTTTTTGTGCCGGTCTGGTTCTGGATATTGCCGGTATGCTGCTTCTGGCATATTCCGGCGGCAACATGGCAGTTCTTATCACTTCCAGTATAATCCGTGGCATCGGCGGTGCCTGCGGCGGAGCAACTATGTGGGCAATGGTTTCTGACACCATTGATTATGGAGAATGGAAAACCGGTTATCGTACAGAAGGACTGACTAACAGTGCATGCAGCTTCGGTTACAAAATCGGTAACGGTCTTGGCTCTGCTATGCTGGGCTGGATTCTCACCGCCGGACATTATATTGAATCAACTTCCGACGCAGTTGTAAAACAGCCGGATTCTGCAATAACAGCAATTCAGATCTGCTTCGTATGGATTCCGATTATTGTATATGCAATCAGCTTCGTAATGCTGATGTTTTATAAGCTGGACAAGGAATTCCCCGGCATTATTGCTGACCTGAAAGCAAGAGCAGAATCAAAGAAAAATGCATAACCATTTGAGAAAGGACGAAACGATATGAAAGTAAAAGGCGTTAATCTGGGTAATTGGCTTGTCTTGGAAAAGTGGATGAATCCTGTACTGTTTGAGGGTACAACGGCAGAGGATGAATACTGGCTGCCACGTCAGCTGCCAAAGGAAGTTTATGAAGCACGTATCAAGGTGCATCGCAGCGAATACATTACAGAACGTGATTTTGTTACCATTGCTTCATGGGGTATGGACGCTGTCCGTATTCCCGTTCCATACTTTGTCTTTGGAGACAGAGAGCCTTTTATAGGATGCATCGACTGTCTGGATAAGGCATTTAACTGGGCTGAAAAGTATGGTCTGAAAATTCTGCTGGATCTGCACACGGCTCCGTTTGGTCAGAACGGTTCTGACAACGGCGGCATCTGCGGCGTTATCAGATGGGCGCAGATGCCTGAAGAAGTGGAATTTGTTCACACGGTTCTTGAACGGCTGGCGCAGCGTTATGGACACCGTGAGGGACTTTGGGGCATTGAAGTACTGAATGAACCGGCACTGCCCGGAATCTGGGAAACCATGGACTTTGCAAAACGCTATCCGCCAATGGATCCGGAAATGGCAGTTGGCTCTGCACCTGTTTCTTATGAATTTATCCGTAAGTTTTATCTGGAAGCCTATGACAGACTGAGAAAATATCTGCCGGAGGAAAAATATGTTGTCATTCACGACGGCTTTGAACTGACCATCTGGAAGGACTTCATGCAGGATAAAGAAAA
>JBJEQV010000119.1:0-6145 GCA_051881915.1 Porcipelethomonas sp.
AATTGGATTCCGGAAGATGAAGTTTACCTATACTGCTGTCCGGATAATTTTCAGCAAGATTTGCAGGCGGTTCCCATGGAGACGCAAAAACTGTAGCTCCCATTTGCGATGCAAACTGTGCTGTCGGAAGTGCCTTGTTCCACTGAGTGCTGTCAGGATTAACGAACACTCTCAATACAGTAAGTCCCAGCTCGTCATCACCGTTTCCGAATGCAGTCTGTCTTTGTTCCGCTGTAAGATCCTGTCCTGTCCACTCAGGGTGATTCATTCCGCCGAATCCTCTTATTGTCTGATATTCGATGGAAGTGTCAATCACACATTCGCTTGCTGCCGAAGCATTTCCTTTAGGGTAAAACGATAATGTTGACAGCATAAAAGCAGTTGCTGTAAAGGCTGCCATTAGTTTTTTCAGATTCATCTGAATACCTCCTTATTTAAATGTCACAAAAATACACTTGTGTGTTTATAATATATTATTTTTTATTAACTGTCAATGTGCAATTTGCACATTTGGTGTACAAAATGAACGCTCTCCATTTAAATATCAGAATACATGAGGAGATACAAATTTGAACAGCACAATGCAAAGCGACTGATGGCAGGCGTTATTACTGCCAGCGCATTCCGGAGTATATAATGGTAACACATTTGATTTGCTGTCATATAATGATATATAGCTGTATTTTTGATATAAGGAGCATATATATGAGAAGATCATGTGCCTGCAATCAGCAGGAAATCATCAATAAAATGCGTAAACTGTGGTCGCAGCACGTTTACTGGACTCGCTTTTTCATAATCAGCACAGCCGGAAAATTACCGGATTTAAAATACGTTACGGACAGATTGCTTGAAAATCCGGGAGATTTCGCAATGATTCTGAAAATGTTTTACTGTGAGAAAAAAGCAGACGAGTTCAAAAAACTGCTGACAGAACACTTGAAAATTGCCGGCGATCTTGTCAATGCTGACAAGGATATGAATACCGCAAAAGCCGATGCACTGCGTAGAAAATGGTATTCCAACGCGGACGATATTGCGAAGTTTCTGGCTGTGATCAATCCTTATTGGTGCGAGCAGAAATGGCGCAGCATGATGTACAGTCATTTAAGTATGACAGAAAAAGAAGCAGGATTCAGACTGAAAAAAGAATACCCGAAGGATATTGAAATGTTTGAATCCATAGAAAAGGAAGCCCTTGAAATGGGAGACTATATGGCTTCCGGTATTATGCAGCAATTTGGCTGCAATTGAAATATTTATTCTGAGCCGCAGTAAATGCGGCTCTTTTTTTGCAAAAGGAAGCTGCAAAAGAAAATATAAAAAATCAAATTTACTTATAAGAATTTATTTGACAACTGATTTTTTCTGTACTATTTAAACAACGAATAATTTTAAGGTGGATCTGAGCAACAAATCCGTATTCGATCAGTGCATATCCGGGCAGGGACTTGATTTATCTATGGAAAATCAGCAGCTTGCCGGGACACTTGGAATCTCAGATGCTTATTTGTCTCAGCCTGAGAAAGGTGTTTTTATTCATGCAAGCGCTGATGTTCTGTTTGTGATACAACTTGACAACCCGAAAAAGCTGTGTTACTATAAATACTGAATAAAAACAAGGCAGTGTCCGGAATAAAAGCAGAGTTTCTCTTGAAATCCTGAGCATCACCGTAAGTGGAAAAATATAATTATAAAAATGCTGAATGGGATACCGGATAATCAGACGATTTGCATTTGTATGGCAATAATTGTGCGGTTTTGTCTTAAGGAGGACATGGGTAATGAAAATACTGGCGGTTGATGACGAAAAAATTGCACTTGAGGGACTTGAAAGCGCAATAAAAAATGCCGCTCCCGGAGCTGAGGTATATGGTTTTAAAAGACCGGAGGAGGCTCTGGAATTCTGCAGTAACAACAAATGCGAAGTGGCCTTTCTGGATATTGAAATGAGGGGATCAAACGGAATTGAAACTGCGGAAAATTTAAAGAAAACCAATCCTCAGATAAATATAATTTTTACAACAGGATATGACAGTTACAGCATTGACGCATTCAGACTCCATGCAAGCGGATATATAATGAAACCGGTTACAGATGAAAAAGTTGCAGTGGAGCTGAAAAATCTGAGAAATCCGGTGGAGGAGGAAAAAAGCGGTTTAAAGGTACAGTGCTTTGGGAATTTTGAGGTGTTTTACGAAGGCAGACCGCTTAAATTCAGCAGAAGCAAAACGAAAGAACTGTTTGCCTATCTTGTTGACAGAAGGGGAGCGTCCATTAATACCGAACAGCTCTGTGCAATTTTGTGGGAGGACAAAACGGATACTCCCGCACTCAGAAAGCAGATAAGAAATCTTGTGTGTGACCTGCGTTCGGTGCTAAGAACAGTTGATGCTGAAGATGTATTTATCACTATACGAAACAGTTTTTCTATTGATCCTGAAAAAATTGACTGTGATTTCTACAGATTCTGCAAAGGGGAAACTGAAAAAGTGTACAGCAATGAGTATATGTCGCAGTATTCATGGGCGGAAATGAGAGTGGCATCTGTGACAGCAGATGAGAATGATCCGGTTCAGGAAAAGGATAATTGACACTTATATGATAAAATCAGTCCGGGTTTGCTCTGATGCGGGGAGGTAAAATGAGTAAATTTATTTGTGAAATTGCAGAAAAAACAATTGAGATAAACTCCATTCATGAGGCGGTCATGAATCTTTGCACGGACTACATATCAGATGGCGTTCCGGATTTTTCAGTTACGGTCACTCAGGAGGACATTGACTTTGAACGCGATAAATCCGAGGCGGAGTACATAAAAGAGGGTAAACCTGTCCGAAACTTTCCGGACAGTTATCTTGAAACGCTTTCAGTGTATCGAAAAATCTGTGACAAACTGATTGAATCGGGTATAATTCTGTTTCATGGCTCGGTTATCGCTGTTGACGGTGAAGGATATCTGTTTACGGCAAAAAGCGGTACCGGAAAATCTACTCATACAAGGCTGTGGAGAGAGTATTTCGGAGAGAGAGCGGTCATGATAAATGATGATAAGCCGCTTATCAGGTGTTCGGACAGCAGTGTGACGGTTTACGGCACACCATGGGACGGAAAACACAGGATCAGTACAAACATAAGCGTACCTCTTAAAGCAATTTGCATACTGGAGAGGGGACAGGAAAACCATATTGAAAAAATCAGCAGGTCGGAGGCATATCCGATGCTTTTGCAGCAGGTCAACAGACCGTATAACGCTCTGAAAATGCAGAAAACTTTAGAGATAATTGACATTCTTTCGGAATCTGTCGGTCTTTACAAGCTAAGCTGCAATATGGATATCGGTGCGGCTGAGGTCGCATATAACGGTATGAAAGGTTAAAAATATGGAAAGCAATCAGAGTCAGCGTATATTTCCCGAAAAAATCAGGATTTTAAGCGGTAGTTCATTGAAGCTTATCGCACTTGTTTCAATGCTTATTGATCATACTGCGTCAGTGCTGTTGACAGGAACTGAAGCGGCGAATGAACCATTATTCAGTATAGGCGGTCATAAGATAACAATTTATTACCTATGCCGTCTGACAGGAAGAATAGCTTTTCCGATTTATGCTTTTCTTATCAGCGAGGGATATATTCATACAGGAAATAAAAGAAAGTATGGGATAAATCTTTTTTTATTTGCACTTATCTCTGAGATACCATGGAATCTTGAGCATACAGGCTTCTGGTTTTATGGAAGTCAAAATGTTTTTTTTACTTTGTTTTTAGGATATGCAGGTATATGTGCAATTGAAAAATACCGGAATGACTATAAAAAAATGGCAGTATGTCTCACAGGACTTCTGTTATTATCCGTTATTTTCAAAGCTGATTACGGCTGCAGCGGGTTCGGGTTTATTATCTTTTTGTACATAACAAGAAAACAGAATCTTATTCAGGCGATAATTGGCAGCTGTTTTTTATCAAGCAGGTGGAAAGCAGGGCTTGCATTTATTCCTATTAATATGTATAATGGGAAGCGCGGATTTATAAGGGGCAAAGCATTTAAATATATTTTCTATGCCGCTTATCCTGCTCATATGCTGATCCTGTTTATACTTAAAAAGCAAATATTCGGGTATTGATTTTTATGAGATATTCTGCATCTTCATGGGCGGCATGGGAGTTTTCATGATTTCAGTGCCTTGTAATCAGCGGCAGAAACGGCATATAATGCTGTAAAAATAATTTATATCAATCAGGAGGACAATATGAAACTTAAAAACGGATTTATAACACATGAAACAGGCGATGAACAGATAATGGTATCAGCCGGGGAAACAAAATTCAGCGGACTTGTAAAGAGCAACAAGACAGCGGCATTTATAGTAAACTGTCTTAAAGATGAGACTACCGAACAGGAGATCGTTAAAAAGATGCTTGAAAAGTATGATGCACCGGAGAATGTTATTTCGGCAGATGTGAAAAATATACTTGACAAGCTGAGGAGCATTGGCGCGCTGGATGAATAAATCTACTTTTGAGGAAGAAATAAGGCGTACCGGAAAGCTTGTCTACACAAATGTAGGCGACAGTATGAATCCGCTTATTCGTCAGGGAAAAGACCTGATAATAATAGAAAAAGCAGACGGACGGCTGAAAAAATATGATGTTCCTTTGTATAAGCGTGACAGCGGACAGTATGTTCTGCACCGCATTCTTAAAGTGAGAGAGAATGATTATGTTATCTGCGGAGATAATAGGTGGCAAAAGGAATACGGTATAACAGACAGGCACATTATCGGTGTTCTTACAGCAGTTGTCCGTGAGGGCAGAACAATATCGGCAGACAGTATAAAATACAGACTTTATGTACATCTGTGGTGTGATCTGTTTCCAGTCCGTGCATTTATTATAAGAGCATACAATTACATTAAAAGGCGGTTGCCGAAATGAAAAAATCTGTTTTGAAATGGCTCAGTAATGTAACAGGCAAAAAGAAAATTTATATAGTCATTCTTCTGGTCATTCAGTCGGTACTCGGTATCAGTTCAGTAATATATGCCCTTCTTCTCAGAAATATTATTGATGCCGCTGTCCAGAAAGATGAAAAATACTTTTTTGTATTTCTGCTGCTTCTGATCGGTCTTGTGCTGTTTCAGACAGGCATGCGTGCAGTTGTAAGATTTCTTGAGGAATACTCCAGGAGCACTTTTGAAAACATTATCAAGTACAGACTTTTCAGCAATCTGCTCAGAAAAAGCTATGGGTCGGTAACAGCTGTACATTCGGGTGAATGGCTCAACAGACTGACTTCCGATACAGTTGTTATTGCAAACGGGCTTGTTGAAATCATACCCGGAATTGCTGCAATGGCAGTGAAAATGACAGGTGCACTTGTAACGATACTGGTGCTGGAGCCGAAACTTGCGTATATACTGTTTCCTGGCGGAATTGCGCTGATTTTTCTGACATATGGGTTCAGAAAACGGCTTAAAGGACTTCACAAAAAAATTCAGGAGGCTGACGGAAGACTGCGTGTTTTTATGCAGGAAAGACTCGGAGGTCTTATGATAGTGCGCTCTTTTGCGGCTCAGGGCAGAGTTCAGAAAGAGTGCAGTGAAAAAATGGCTGAACATAAGGCTGTAAGAATGAAACGCAACCACTTTTCAAATATATGCAATATCGGATTTGCGGCGGCAATGAACGGTATGTATCTTATTGGCGTCTGCTATTTCGGCTACGGAATGATGACAGGTGTGGTTTCTTATGGTACTCTTATGGCGGTATTGCAGCTTATAAACCAGATACAGGCGCCGTTTGCTAATATTTCGGGGTATCTTCCGAGGATTTACGCTGTGACTGCCAGTGCAGAGCGTATTATGGAAGTGGAAAGCTTTGAGGACGACTGTTTTGGTGAAGTCAGAACAAAAGCAGCGATACAGGAATTTTATGAAAAGAGAATGCAGGGGATTGGATTTGAAAATGCAGGATTCACTTATCTTGCCCCTGACCAGACGTCGGATAAGACAAATATGCCGGTTGTACTGAAAAATATCAGCATTGAGATCGATAAAGGGCAGTATATTGCATTTACCGGTCACTCCGGCTGCGGAAAATCCACTCTTTTAAAGCTTATGATGTGCCTTTATTCTCTTGACGAGGG
>JBJEQV010000120.1:0-30322 GCA_051881915.1 Porcipelethomonas sp.
ATCCCAAGGATTTTTTACCGCTCCGAAATAAGAGGTTTCACTGGTACTTCCCATCGCAAATTCGTCCATGTTAAGCTTTCCTACAACTATAGCTCCCTCTTTTTCAAGCCTGTCAATTACCGTTGCATTATATATCGGCTTATAATTTTCCAGCATTTTTGAAGAACAGGTTGTTCTGATTCCTTTTGTCGAAATATTATCCTTTATACCAATAGGAATCCCTGCAAGAGGATGAAGATCCTCTCCTTTAGCACGTGCATCATCAATTTTCTTGGCATTCTCAAGTGAAGATTCCCTTTCAACAGTAACATACGCTCCGATTTTATCTTCTGTTTCATCAATTCTGTCAAGAATATCTTTGCAAAGTTCAGTCGCACTGCACTCTTTATTCTTTAGCATTAAGGACAGCTCTGAAGCTGTTTTCTCATATAATCTCATAATTTTCCTCCTTATTCAACGGTTTTCGGAACCACAAGACATCCTGCCTGAACCTCAGGAGCATTTTGAAGCAGTTCCTCTCGCTTGAATTTATTTACAACAGCTGCATCCTTTCGGAGCTTCATTGGCTCTGTCGGATCAAGAAGACTGAGAGTATCATCAATTTCAGGCAATTTATCAACCATATCCACAATCGACTCCATGTCTTTTTCAAATTTTTCAAGCTTATCATCATCGATTTTAAGACGAGACAGCTTTGCTATGTGCTTGATATCAATTTTCATAAAAACCATCCTTTTTAATTTATTATATTAATAAGCTCTTCTTCGCTTATAATTGTTAAACCAAGATCCTGTGCTTTTATAAGTTTACTTCCTGCATCTTCACCCGCAACCACATAATCAGTTTTTTTGGAAACTGATGAAGAAACTTTACCTCCGTATTTTTCAATAAGTTCAGCAGCTTCCCTGCGCTTTAAGGTCGGGAGCGTTCCGGTCAGTACAAATGTTTTCCCTGCAAAACGCGTATCAGAAGAAATCTTATTTTCATACACGGTTTTAAGGCCGTATTCTTTAAGCCGATGAACAAGCTGCATCATATGAGGTTCTCTGAAGGCTTTATAAACGTTTTCAGCCATAATACTGCCAAAACCGTCAATGGAAGCAATGTCTTCAGACGATGCAGACATAATATTGTCAACACTTCCAAATTCTTCACATAAAAGACGTGCTGCCTTAATACCTATATTACGTATTCCAAGAGCAAACACAAGTCTGTCAGGACTGTTATTTTTGGATTTTTCTATTGACTTTATGAGGTTTTGGGCAGACTTTTCAGCAAATCTCTCAAGATTTTTCAGACGTTCAGAATCAAGTTCATATAAATCAGCTACTGAAGTAATTAACCCCTTCTCAAGAAGCAAAGAAACAATTGCAGGACCAAGTCCATCAATATTCATTGCATCTTTTGACGCAAAATGAATGATGCTTTTTAAAAGTTGAGCAGGACAGTCTCTGTTAGGACATCTTAAAGCGCTTTCATCTTCATATCTTACCGCTTTTGAGCCACATGCGGGACAATTTTCCGGAAGCCTGAACGGAACTGAATTGCTGCAATGTCTTACAGAACGAATTACTTCCGGTATTATTTCACCTGCCTTACGAACAAGGATCGTATCTCCTAATCTTATTTCCTTTTCATCAATAAACTGTTGATTATGCAATACGGCTCTTGAAACACTGGTGCCTGCCAGACTGACTGGTTCAAATACAGCAACAGGAGTAATAACGCCGGTGCGTCCCACATTGACCTCTATTTCTTTAAGAACAGTTTCTTTTTCTTCCGGCGGAAACTTATACGCAACAGCCCACCTTGGTACTTTGGCAGTTGAACCCATAATTTCACGCTGACTGAAATCATCAACCTTAATTACTACACCATCGATATCAAAAGAATATTCTGAACGCTTCTGTCCGATGTTCTGGATTTCGTCAGCTATTTCGTCATAGCACCTGCATTCACGATAAGTCGGAATAACCTTTAATCCCAGAGATTTCATATAATCAAGGGATTCCTTATGTCCGTAAAGCTCTTTTCCGCCGATCTGCTGGAGATTAAAAACAAAAATATCAAGTTTTCTTGATGCAGTAATTTTCGGATCCTTTTGTCTGAGAGATCCGGCAGCAGCATTGCGTGGATTTTTAAAAGGCTGTTCATCGTTCAGTTCCTGATATTCGACGAGTTCACGAAAACTGCTGCGAGGCATGTACACCTCTCCCCTTACTTCGATAAATTCAGGAAATTGCCCCGACAGTTTCAGCGGAATTGTTCTTATAGTTTTGAGGTTGCCCGTTACATCTTCGCCAATAAACCCATTGCCGCGTGTTGATCCGATTTCAAATATACCGTTTTTGTACTCGAGAGAAACAGAAAGCCCGTCAATTTTAGGTTCAACAATAAAAACAGGATTTTCAAGTTTTTCTGTACATCTTTCAATGAAGTCTTTAACCTCATCAAAGGAAAATACATCCTGAAGACTTCCCATCTGAACTTTATGCTCTACTTTTTCAAATGTATTAAGTGCCTCGCCTCCGACACGCTTGGTAGGAGAGGTCTGAAAGGAGAACTCGGGATTTTCAATTTCAAGAGTTTTGAGTTCATTCATAAGCATATCATATTCATAGTCCGTAATTTCCGGTGAATCAAGAACATAATAATTTCTGTTGTGTTTTTCAATTTCCTCAGAAAGTTCAAGAATTCTCTTTTTTATTTTATTTTTTTCCATTTTACTGCCCACCTCAGTACATATATTTATAATTATACCATATTTAAAATATGTTTTCAACCAATTTAATATAATATTTTCTTAACGTATATATTTATATTCTTGACAAAATCTGCTGTGTATACTATAATAAATTTATAATTTACACGGAGGTTGAAATTAACATGAGCAATGCTTTTAAACGCGCTGATATTCTTGTTCCTGATGCAGAGTACATGTCAAAATGGGCTGTAATTGCTTGTGATCAATATACGAGCCAGCCGGAATACTGGAAAGAAACAGAAACAATCGTAGGAGAAAGTTTTTCTTCACTGAATTTGATTCTGCCTGAGATTTATCTTGAATCTGACGATGTATCAAAACGAATTGAAAATATTCACAAATGCATGGATTTTTATCTTGAAAAAAATATTTTTACCGAATATAAAAATTCAATGATATACATTGAAAGAATACAAAGCAATGGTGTTCTTCGTGAAGGAATTATCGGCATGATTGATCTTGAAGAATATGATTTCAGAAAAGGAAGCACTTCTTCCGTAAGAGCAACTGAATCTACCGTAATTGAAAGAATACCGCCAAGAATAAAGGTAAGACAAGGCGCCTCTCTTGAGCTTCCTCATATTATGATTCTTATTGATGATGCTGATAAGACCGTCATTGAGCCTCTTGGTCAAAAAAAATCCGAGTTTAAGAAGCTTTACGATATTGATCTTATTCAGGGCGGCGGAAAAATCTCAGGATACCTTATGACTAATGAAGCATGTGAAAACACAGAAAAAGCACTTGACATACTTGGAAGCAAAGATAAATTCAAAGAAAAATACAAAACAGAAAATGTACTTCTGTATGCAATGGGAGATGGAAACCATTCACTTGCAACAGCAAAACAATTCTATGAAAATCTTAAAAAAGAAAATCCGGATAAAGATTTAAGTAATCATCCTGCAAGATATGCACTTGTTGAAATTGTAAATCTTCACAGCACAGCACTTAAATTTGAGGCCATTCACCGAATCGTTACTGATGTTAATGTGGATGATTTCATTTGTGAAATGAATGAAAAGCTTGCTCTTTCATCTGAACATTCAGAGCAAAAAATCACATTAGTTACAGGAGATAATGAAAAAATTGCTTACATCCATAACAGGTCTTCAAACCTTGCGGTAGGAAGTCTTCAAAACTTTATTGATAATTATTTAAATGAACATGGCGGTAAGGTTGATTATATTCATGGAACTGATACTGTAAAAAAACTTTCCGCATCCCAAAATTCAATTGGTTTTATTCTGGAAGATATGGATAAGAAGGACTTGTTTCCGACTGTAATATCTGACGGCTCACTACCAAGAAAAACTTTTTCAATGGGTCTTGCTAATGATAAGCGTTTTTATATTGAATGCAGGAAAATAAAAATATAAATAATAAAATTATGAATATTAAAAAATTAAGTAAAACGACTAAGATATATTCTTAGTCGTTTTATGCTAGATACAGTTTTCATGAAAAATAACAGCAGTATCGCACTCTATCGATACTGCCTGATTTTGGTTTTTTTATAATTTTTGCAGGATTTCTATATTACTGCCTCTTTTTCGACATCTTATATTTAAAATTAAAAAAGGAATAGTATCTGAAAAATCCCATAGACTATTGAAACAATTCCGGTTACAAGTCCGGAAATTGCCATTCCTTTTCCTCTCTGGTGTTTCTGTCCGGATTGACTCATGCCGATTGAAGAGAAAATAACAGCAATAATTCCGACAATTCCCATGATTCCTATAAAAAGAGAAACAAGACCTATTACAAATCCTGTTATACACATAGGGTTAAATGGTACCTTTTTAGGGTTACTGTATGTATTTGAAGTATATTGGTTCTGATTTGTAGCATATACATTTTGTTGAGTCGGATTTTTAGTCACTATATTTTGTACAGAACCGCACAAAGGACAATAAGATACATTTTCACGTATTTCTTTTCCACAATTACTGCAAGTCAAGATATTACCTCCCAATTCAACAATTTTTTACAACAGGACAGTTCTTCTATAAACTGTCCTGTTGTTCATTATTTTATTGATTTTTCTTTGACGCAAGATCAGCAAGTGCATCTTTTCTTGAAAGATTGATTCTTCCCTGTCTGTCAATTTCAACAACCTTAACAACTATTTCGTCACCTATTGAAACGACATCCTCAACCTTTTCTACCCTTGAATTATCAAGCTTGGAAATATGAACAAGACCATCCTTACCGGGAGCAATTTCTACAAATGCTCCGAATGACATGATTCTTACTACCTTACCTTTATAGATTCCTCCGATTTCGGGTCCGTTTGCTATTGTTTCAACGATTGCAAGAGCTTTGTTGCAGTTATCAAGGTCAACGCCTGAAATAAATACTCCGCCGTCTTCATTTATATCGATCTTAACATCGCATTCAGCAGTAATTTTCTGAATAACCTTACCGCCCTGTCCGATCACCTCTCTGATCTTATCAACATCGATTTTTGTCTGAAGCATTTTAGGGGCATATTTATTAACGGTTTTTCTCGGTTCAGGAATAGCCTTCAGCATTATTTCATCAAGGATATAAAGTCTTGCTTTTCTTGTTTTTTCAAATGCTTCCTTTATGATTGCAGGTGTAAGACCATCAACCTTAATATCGACCTGAATAGCAGTAATACCCTTATGAGTACCGCCAACCTTAAAGTCCATATCGCCGAAGAAGTCTTCAAGCCCCTGAATGTCAACCATTGTCATAAACTCATCGCTGTCAGGCTTTGTAATAAGACCGCAGGATATACCTGCAACAGGAGCCTTAATCGGCACACCTGCATCCATAAGAGCAAGCGTTGAACCGCAAATCGAGCCCTGTGATGTGGAACCGTTTGAAGAAAGAACTTCGGATACGAGTCTGAGTGCATACGGAAACTCCTCGACCGAAGGAATTACAGGTGCAAGAGCCTTTTCTGCAAGTGCACCATGGCCTATTTCTCGTCTTCCGGGACCTCGGCTTGGCTTTGTTTCACCGACAGAATATGAGGGGAAATTATACTGATGCATATATCTCTTTGTTTCTTCTTCATCAAGACCGTCGATCTTCTGAGCATCGCTGACAGGACCGAGTGTTGCGATGGTAAGAACCTGAGTCTGTCCTCTTGTAAAAAGACCTGAACCGTGCACTCTCGGAAGAAGTCCTACCTCGGCCGCAAGCGGACGTATTTCATCAATTTGTCTTCCGTCAACACGCTTGCCCTCATAAAGCCAGTTTCTAACGATTTTTTTCTGGAGCTTATAAATGCACTCATCTATCATAGCTTCCTTTTCAGGATACATTTCATCGAATTTAGCATGTATATCATCCTTGACAGGCTGCAATCTTTCCTCACGAATATTCTTATCATTTGTGTCAAGTGCAAACTTTACTCTTTCGGAAGCAAATTCCTCAATAGCATCAAACATATTATGGTCAACTTCCTGTGACTCAAATTCAAACTTTTTCTTTCCGATCTGAGCCTGAATATCACTGATAAATGATACCATTTTCTTGATCTCTTCGTGTCCTGCCAGGATAGCTTCAAGCATTGTATCGTCTTCAACCTGATTGGCGCCTGCTTCGATCATTACAATTTTTTCAGCAGAACCTGCAACTGTAAGGTTAAGATCTGTCTTTGATCTTTGTTCCAGTGTGGGATTGAGAACAATTTCACCGTCAACAAGACCGACACTTATTCCGGCAATTGGTCCGTTCCATGGAATATCTGAAATGGAAATTGCAATTGAAGTTGCGATCATACCTGTAATTTCAGGTGAACAGTCAGGATCAACTGCAAGAACAGTCATAACAACAGAAACATCGTTTCTCATGTCCTTAGGGAAAAGCGGTCTAATAGGCCTGTCGACCATTCTTGATGTAAGAATAGCTTTTTCGGAAGGCTTACCTTCTCTTTTTGTAAATGATCCGGGGATTTTGCCGACTGAATAAAGCCTTTCTTCATAATCAACTGAAAGAGGGAAAAAGTCAACACCCTCTCTTGGCTTTGGGCTTGCTGTTACATTTGCCATAACAACTGTTTCGCCGTAACGTACCCAGCATGAACCGTTTGACAGTTCACATGTTTTTCCGGTTTCAACTGAAAGTTCTCTGCCGGCAAATACTGTTTTAAACTCTCTGTACTTTTCAAACATAAAATAATGCCTCCATAATTCAGCAGCAGATTTAGCAATAAACCCTGAACCCTTGTAAGATACACGGTTTAATGCTAAAATAACCACTACTGAAAATTTTTATTTTCACTTTCTTAAAATAGATTTAAAAGGCAGAAAGGATTTCTCCCGACTGCCTTTTATCTGGCTGAAATTACTTACGAATACCGAGCTTTTCGATAGTTGCACGATATCTGTTGATGTCCTTCTTCTTAAGATAGTTAAGAAGGTTACGTCTGTGACCAACCATCTTCAGAAGACCGCGTCTTGAATGATGATCCTTCTTGTGAACCTTGAGATGTTCAGTAAGATCATTGATTCTTCTTGTAAGAATAGCGATCTGAACCTCAGGAGAACCAGTATCATTCTCATGTGTCTTGTTTGCTTCGATAACGGCTGTCTTTTCTTCTTTAAGCAGCATTTTCTTTCACCTCTTTAATTATTTGCCACAACTTAGATAAAGGCAGGCAAATTCCCATACGGGCTTAATCCTTAATCCATGTAAATGGCCGTTTTATATTATAACACAACTTTTACAATTTGTAAAGCTTTTTTTCATAATTATGATATAGTTTTTCCTTTTTTTGTTTTGCTTTTGACAACAGGCTTTTCCTTTCCGCCCATGTCCTTAAAAATCACGTTTTCATCATCCTCGCTGTCTGACGGCTCTTCAAGTTCCGGATTGATTTCTCCGCGCTCCTCGTAAAACGGATTTATAACATATTTCTGGATAATCGGATATGAATTGAAACAGACGATAAATGCTATCAGTGATGCCGGAGCAAATGGCAGAATAAAAAGGAATGTAATACTTCCGAACAGGATCAAAAGCGCAAAAGCAAGTACAATCACAGTACTTAAAATCAGTGTCAGGAAATTTTTTTTAATGGCGATAAATGAAAGCGCAAAAGAATTCTTAATTATATTTTTAAAGGAAATATCCGTTGCAATTATCATAAGATAAGCATAGAAATTCATCATTGTTACAACAATTGCTACACTTATTGAAATGATGAACGGAATCCATATCATTGTATTATTATATACCTTTGCAAGCTGCGGATATACATAAATCGCCGCTGAAATTGAAATAACCATTATAATATCAATAATTCCCACTGCAAGAGATTTTTTGTAATTTTCGGTAAAACATTTTTTAAAATCAGTAAGAATAAATGCATGCTTTTCAAGAGTATAGTTTCTGAGTATTTTCATCATAGCAGCAGTTGCGGGCCCGATTATGAGAGCGAAAGCAACTATACATATTATTATAACTGCAACTTTCAGATTAGCATTAGACATATTTGTTACAGCATAAAACGCAATAAGAAGCGGTATAAACGCGCATGAATACAGTAAATTAACTTGAATTATTTTCCAGAATTTTCTGAAGTAAAGCTGAAAAAATCTTGCAATCCCCTTTTTCTTTGGTTCATTTTTAGGAATCCCCACACCTGTATTTTCATAATTTGAACTGAAAAAACCCATTAATTTTACACTCCTTGGTTTTTAAGATATTAGCAATCCGTCCAGAAGACCGGTTACAATGCTGTCCGCTGCAGAAACTATCAGTGAAAAAAACATCAGAACAGCAAATTTCAGAAAATAAAGCTTTACTTCAGGTTTATTATTGTCATTTTTTCCAAGGGCATAACTTAAAAATCCGGCGGATAATCTTAAAGATTCTCTCGCACCGATTATGACAATGAAAGAACTTAAAATTACATATGGTACAAGCAAAGCAAGATTAACAGCTATTCCCTTTAATCCATATTCAAGATAAACAGCTGAAGCGGAAATACCCGAAGTTATTCCCTTAACGATAATCGTAATTATGATCAGAGGCTGTCCTATTGCAAAGAAACCTAAAACAAACTGAAGCGTAAGCAACATAAGAATTGGCTTTAATGAACAAATAAACAAGTTCAGTGCTGTTTTGGGCATATACTCCTTTATAAAACATTTTAAGTAAGATCCTTCTGATGTAAAAACCCAGTCTTTATCCATGCAAACCAATAATGTTCCTGCGAATACACTTATCAGGAATACAACCATAAGTACCGTTATACTGATCTTTCTTTTCTGAGAACTGCTTAGTCTTATGTTTTCAATTGCCGTCATATATACCATCCTTTTTTCAGGGGACTTTGTCCCTTTTTTAAAAAGGATATGCTGTAACATTCGTTTTTAGACTACTTGGCAAGCTCATAAGCTCTTTTTGTACATGCTTCAGAAGCATTCATTACAACATCGGTAAGTTTGCCTTTGTAGAGTTCATCAAGTCCTGCAAGTGTTGTGCCTCCCGGAGAAGAAACCATTTTTATAAGCTCATCAAGAGAATATCCGGAATCCGTAATCATTTTTGCGGAACCGATAAGGCTCTGTGAAAATAAAGTAACAGCTGTTTCTCGGCTTATACCCTCTTTTACAGCATAATCAATGAATCCCTTGGCGAAAAGATAGATAAAAGCCGGACTGCTTCCGTTTACTGCAATTATCTCCTTCATTTTATCCTCGGAAATAACCTCTGCCTTGCCGCATGCCTTGAATATTTCAAGAACAAATCCGAATTCCTCATCCGAAACCGGTTCAGGCTTTGCAAGTGCTGAGGCACCTTCATTCAGCAAAAGCGGAGTATTCGGCATTACAATTACAGACTTTGTATCAGCGCCTGTTATACTCTTGATAAAGCAGCTGCTTATACCTGCTGCAATTGATACAAATACTGTTTCAGGCTTAACAAATCCGGCAACGGATTTCAGAACATCCTCTATTACCTGAGGCTTTACAGCAAGAAAAACATATTTGCATATAGAAACAACTTCTCCGCTGTCTTTGCAGATTTTCACACCAAGCTTTTCAAGGCTGCTTGTTTTTGAAATATCAGGATCAGCAGCATAGAGCTCAATATTTTCTTTAAGAGAACTGTTAAGAATACCCTTCATGATTGCAGTGCCCATATTTCCGGCACCTATAAATCCAACTTTTGTCATAGAGGCAACATTTCCTTTCAAATAAAAATCACTTGTATAATTATACCTCAAAAAAAGTAAAATAACAAGTGATTTTTAAACTATTTTGTATTAATTCATGTTTTAAGCCATATTTACACGTTTCTTCTCGATTGTTCTGCTATAAACCATAAGAATAACAGGCAGTATAACAATAATGAGGGGTATATCTGCCACAAGCTGAAGAAGATTCTTTACAAGTCTCGTGCTGACAGCAACATAAAAAGCTTGTTCAGGAATGAATTCGTAATGCATATTTGTCCACGTGTTCATACACAAGTTGACAATAATTACATCAAGAAGTCTTGCAGCAATAAGTCTCACTGTAAATTCTGTGATCTTTCTGCCGTTATTTGTATTTTCATCAGAAATATTTCCCCATTTCCGGTAAATAACAATGCCGTAAATCAGTCCCTGAAACATTCCTATTAACGTGTAAAGCGGAAGAAAAGCTCCGTCCGGATGTACGATATATCCGAGAATATCACACATTCCTCCGGCAAAAAACGCCACAGAAGGACCATAAAGCATTCCGATTGCTGCAATTGCAACAAAAGCAAAATTTATTTTTGCAAACGGAATTTCAATAGTAAATGCTTCAATGGCCATTGAAACTGCTACCAGAAGACCGGTAACAACTATGCATGTGATCTTGTTTTTACCCGCAATCTCTTTGAACGACTGAACGAATAATCCAAAAAACCTCTTCATAATAACCTCCTTGTGCTGACTTGCACAAGGGGATCATCATGAAAAGATCTCTCTTTATGCACTCAGCGGGTGCGGAAACAGTACCGCAAGTTTACACTTTTCGTCCCGGCAGCAACTCCCCGTCTGCCAGGCACTTTACGCACTGCTTCCTACTCTGACTGCTTATATTCGTATGATTTCCGTATTATTTCCAGTTGATCAGAATGCGATTTCACCGGCTATATGATAAAGATCATCCTGGAACGGCTTCTTCATAGCCAAAGCTTCCTGGATATCAAAATCAACAATTTCATTCTTCTGCATGCCAACTACACGATTGCCGATGCCCTGAGCGAGCAGATCAACTGCATAGTAACCCATCTGACTTGCAACCACTCTGTCTCTTACAGTAGGAGAACCGCCTCTCTGTACATGACCCAGAATTGTTGTTCTCGCTTCAATTCCTGTTTTTTCCTGAAGTGTTCTTGCAATAGCATCTGAATGTCCTACGCCCTCAGAAACAACGATAATAAAGTGTTGTTTGCCTGTTTTTCTTGATTCAAGCATTTTTTTCGCTATATCATCAAGATCATAAGAAACTTCACTTGTGATAACAGAAGTTGCTCCGCATGCAATACCGGTATTAAGAGCAATATATCCTGCGCCTCTGCCCATTACTTCAACGACACTGCATCTGTCATGTGACTGAGCTGTGTCTCTGAGCTTGTCTACCATTTCCATTGCAGTATTCATTGCTGTATCATAACCGATTGTATATTCAGTACATGAAATATCATTATCGATAGTTCCCGGAAGCCCTACACAAAGAATACCTCTTGCCGAAAGATCTGCTGCACCTCTGAATGAACCGTCACCGCCGATCACAACAATACCTTCAAGACCAAGCTCTTCACATCTTGCCTTAGCTTTCTGAAGTCCTTCCTCTGTTCTGAACTCAGGACATCTTGCAGTATAAAGCATAGTACCGCCTCTCTGAATAATATCAGATACACTTCGTTCATTCATTTCAAAAACGTCACCGTTTATAAGACCGTTATATCCCCTGCGGATACCATAAACCTGCATGCCCTTTCTTATAGCTGCTCTTACAACTGCACGAACCGCAGCATTCATTCCCGGGGCATCGCCTCCGCTTGTCAGTACACCAATTTTTTTAAGCATATTAAAACTCCTATCCGCCATAAGGCATTTTTTGAGTACCACATATTATTTTACTACATTTAAGATTTTTGTCAAGTGATTTCTTATAAAATACCATAAAGTTTTGAAAAAACACAATAAAAACAGATGAATTTCAGTCAATAAGCCCTATTCCGTCATAACCTGTTTCACAAATTAAGCACTTGACAAATTCATCATTAAGATTTATTCCCGATAAATTTCTCGGTCGGACAAATGCTTTTCTATCTGTTATATAAAAGCATACTTTACATTTTCCGGGAAATTTTTTAAGGATATTGTTTATTCTTTCGAATTTATCTTTTTCGGATGCATTTATTTTTATGCACAGTCTTTTTAAACTTACCAGATGTAAAAATTCCTCAGAGTCAAGGATATTATCACATATAATTGCGAAATCAGCAGCGGACCGGACGGATATTTTTCCTATTACACAGATCACGCTTCCGTATTCGAGTGTTTTCTCATATTTTTTATAAACATCAGGAAAAAGTATAATGTTCATACTGCCGCACTTATCCTGAAGATTTACAAAAGCCATTTTCTTCCCGGTAGAAGTGTATTTTACACTTATGTCATCAACAGAACCCACAAATTTTACATCCGAATTTTTTTGAAGATTTCTATTTTCAAATGCTTCGGTCAGCATTGCAGAATCGGAAATTTTCATAAGCCTGATGTAATTCATATATGGTTCAAGAGGATGTCCCGAAATATACATGCCTGTTGCATATTTTTCAAAGCAGAGAATATCCGCATATCTGTATTCTTCCTCGGGTTTGAACCGGAATTCTGTTGATCTGTTTTCTGGCTGTTCGGAAAACAGATCAAGCTGACCTTCTATATTTCTTTTTGAATGATCATGAGCACAGTCCATGAGATATTCATAATTTTTCACCATCTGACGACGATTTGCGCCAAGTCCGTCAAAGGCACCTGCCTTTATGAGGTGTTCAACGCTCATACGGCTTAAACTGATATTTGAAGTTCTTTCGCAGAAATTCTGAAGTGAATAATATTCTCCATTATTACTTCGCTCACAAATAATTTCCTTTATAACCCCGAGACCAAGGCTCTTTACAGCAAGAAGACCATAGCGAATATTACCATTCTCAACACGGAAGTCCCATGAACTTCTGTTAATATCCGGTCTTAAAATCTCAACTCCGTTTAATCGGCACTCCTCAACATATTCTGCAAGCTTGTCAGTACTCCCGACAACACTGGACATAAGAGCAGCCATATACTCTCTGAAATAATGACATTTGAGGTATGCTGTCTGATAAGACAAATATGCATATGCTGCCGCATGGGATTTATTGAAAGCATATGAAGCAAATCCGCTCATTTCGTCAAATATTTCATTTGCAGTCTGTTCACTTACGCCTTTTGCAACAGCTCCGCAACAGATGTTTTTCCCATTTGGATTTTCATCTCCATAAACGAAACTGCTGCGCTCTTTCTGCATAACATCATGTTTCTTTTTCGCCATTGCCCTCCTTACAAGATCAGCTCGTCCATAAGAATATCCTGCCAGAGCACG
Source organism: Porcipelethomonas sp. (assembly GCA_051881915.1). Lineage (GTDB taxonomy): Bacteria > Bacillota > Clostridia > Oscillospirales > Ruminococcaceae > Porcipelethomonas. The sequence goes on from JBJEQV010000120.1 coordinate 13,375, forward strand.
GCAAATTTCCATGACCTGTTCCTGATATACAATACACCCGTATGTCACTTCAAGAATAGGTTTCAGAAGCGGATGTTTGTAAGAAATATTTTCCGGGTTATGCTTATTTTCAATATATTTCGGAATAGATTCGGATGGTCCAGGGCGATAAAGTGATATAACAGCAATGAGATCCTCAAGATTTTCCGGTCTGAGCTTGTTCAGCACACGACGCATTCCGGCACTTTCAAACTGAAATACACCGGTTGTTTTTCCGTCAGCCATCATTTCAAAAACAGCTTTATCCTCTATTGGTATATTATCAATATCAAAACTCGGATCTGTCTTATGGATTTCATTTACACAGTTTCTTATCAATGTAAGATTTCTCAGCCCCAGAAAGTCCATTTTGAGAAGTCCAAGACTTTCAAGGCTTACAGCCGTGTACTGGGTAACCACAGAATTTCCGCTTAGTTTTACAGGTACCAGATCTGTAATATCCGACGATGAGATAACAACTCCTGCCGCATGAACAGTATCATTCCTCGGCATTCCCTCTACGCGCATTGCAAGATCAAGAAGTCTTCTGGCAGAATGATTAGACGAGTAAATTTCCTTTAAATCAGGATTTTTATCTATTGCCTGGGAAATCGTTATATTCAGTTCCTTGGGAATCATGACAGCTATGTCATTTCGGAATTTATTGTCAAGCCCTATTACCCTTCCCACATCACGGACTGCTGCTCTTGCTTTTAATGTGTCAAAAGCAATGATCTGTGAAACTCTTTCTTCACCGTATCTGCGCACAACATAGTCAATCACCTGCTGTCTGCCTTCTATACAAAAATCAATGTCAAAGTCCGGCATACTTACTCTTTCCGGATTGAGAAAACGCTCAAAAAGCAGATTATATTTTACAGGATCGATGTCAGTAATACCTATGCAATAGGCGCATATGCTTCCTGCGCCCGAACCTCTTCCCGGTCCGACAGGAATCCCGTTATCTTTTGCATATTTAACGAAATCCCAGACAATGAGAAAGTAATCAACATACCCCATCCCTGAAATAACATTAAGCTCATAATTCATCCTTTCGGTTATTTCATCAGCAGGATATTCACCGTATTTTCTGTGAAGACCATCAAAACAGATTTTGCGAAAAAAAATCTCATTATCAGCTACCCCGTCAATTTTAAATTCAGGCAGTCTTATAACTCCGAATTCCAGTTCAACATTGCACTTTTCTGCTATTTCAGATGTATTTGCAACAGCCTCTGGAAGTCCCGGAAAAAGAGAATACATTTCCTCTGTGCTTTTCAGATAAAATTCCTCTGTAGGGAATTTCATCGGATTAGGTTCATAAATAGTTTTCTTTATCTGTATGCACAGGAGAATATTCTGTATTTCCGCATCACTTTTTTCAATGTAATGAACATCATTTGTTGCAGCAAGCGGTATATCTGCTTCTTTTGATATACGGCACAGGCCCGGGAGTATACGTTTCTGCTCCTCAATTCCATGATCCTGTATTTCAATATAGAAATTTCCGTCTCCAAAAATATTTTTATACCGGATAGCCGTTTTAAGAGCTTCTTCATAGTTATTTTCAGAAAGTCTTCTCGGAATTTCTCCTGCAAGACATGCTGAAAGACATATAAGTCCGCCGCTGTATTTTCTTAAAAGCTCTTCATCTACTCTCGGTTTGCTGTAAAATCCTTCAGTAAATCCGGCAGATACGAGCTTTATAAGGTTTCTGTATCCTTCATTATTCTTGCATAAAAGTACAAGATGATACGGTTTTGAATCAAATCTCTGATCCTTGTCATGCCTGGTCCGGGGAGCCACATAAACTTCACATCCGATTATTGGTTTTATACCTGCGGATTTTGCCTTGCTGTAAAATTCAACAGCTCCGCACATAACCCCATGGTCTGTTATTGAAATTGCAGTCTGACCCAGATCAGCTGCTTTTTCAACAAGTCTGTCAATACGGCATGCACCGTCCAGAAGACTGTATTCGCTATGAACATGAAGATGTACGAAGCTTTTTTTATCCCTTATCTTTTCCACGGATATGCTCTGCTCCTAACCATTTTTTCTTATTTCATCTGCGATTACTGCAATACGCTGAAATCGTTTTACAACACCGGAACGTCCTATGGGCTTTTCCATAAGCTCACCGATTTCTGAAAGGCTGTATTCGGGATTTTCAAGTCTTAAAGCAGCCGTTTCCTTTAAAACCGGAGAAAGCGAGTCGAAGTAACCCCCAAGCTTTATAACATTGATATCATCGATCTGTTTTTGTGAAGCAGAAACCACCTTGTCAATGTTTGCAGCATCGCAGTTGGCGATTCTGTTTGCTTTGTTGCGTACATCCTTGTAAATCTTTATATTCATAAGATCAATCGTGCTTTGTCTCGCGCCGATAAATGTAAGAAAATCCTCAATATTTTCACTGTCCTTTATATAAAGAACAAAATTGTTTTTGCGCTCTGTCTTTCCGGCTTCTAATCCAAGGTTCATAAGAAGTGAATGAAGATTATCAGCCAGAAGTTTATCCGGAACAACAAATTCAAGATGATATTCTTTATAAGGATCACTTATGCTGCCGCAAACAAAAAAAGCCCCCGCAAGAAATGAATTCAGACTGTTATTTACGATGTTTCTTAGATTGATCTCTCTGTGATCAATATTTATGCAGTATTCGTCATAAATCTTTTTTACGGTTTCAGAACTGCTTACAGAAAGAGTATACATAAGAATATTGTTCTTTCTGATGCTTTCCTCTCTGATAAGCTGCACGCTGTTTCCGAAAACTCTTATGAAAAGCATTTCAAGCAATGATGCAAATCCGGGCGATTCCGTATTGAAAGAAATATGATTTTCTGTAACATTACGGCAGTACAGAACCGCTCCGTACAAACATGCATACATTTTGTCACGGTCGGTTATTCCAGAGCATAGTTCTTCCTTGACGTCATTTGAAAAGGAAGCCATGTTATTCACTTCCTTACGTTTTGTAATAGCTTTTGTCTTTGCCTATATCCCTGTGGCTTTTTTGTACACGAAATCCTCTTTGACTGAGATAATCAGACATAAGCTCAGTAAATGTAATTGAACGATGTTTTCCGCCTGTACATCCAAAGCATATTACAAGCTGGCTTTTTCCTTCGTGAACATATAGCGGGATAAGAAAGTCAAGCAGATCCTTTATTTTATCCATCAGCTGACGAGACTGATCAAATCCCATAACGTAATCACGAACTTCATGGTCACAGCCTGTCTTAGCCCTAAGCTCCTTGATGTAATAAGGATTTGGCAGACATCTTACGTCAAAAACAAGATCTGCCTCAGTTGAAACTCCATATTTGTACCCGAAAGACATAAGCTTTATTACCATGGAATCACTGTTTTTTTCAAGAAACAGTCCCTTTATTTCCTCTTTAAGCTGAGAGGTAGAGAGATAGGAGGATTCAATATAATAGTCAGCAACTTCTCTTAATGAGCTGAGCTGTTCACGTTCAAAGGCAATTGCCTGATGCAGACAGCTTCCGAATTTGTCATCTAAAGGGTGCTTTCTTCTTGTTTCCTTGTATCTCTTTATTATTACTTCATCGTTTGCTTCAAGATATAATATTTTAACATCAATATCCTTATTTTCTTTAAGGATTTTCCATCTGTCAAATATTTCTCCGAACATTTCCCCGGAACGAATATCAACAGCAATTGCTACACGTTCAAGCTGCCCGTTTGAATGAAGGCAGATATCGGCAAACTTTGTAAGAAGCTGAGGCGGCATGTTGTCAATACAATAAAATCCTATATCTTCAAGGACATTCATGGCACAGGATTTTCCGGAACCTGACATTCCTGTAACTATAACAAACTGCATAATAACCTCCTTCGGTATGTTCTCAGATTACTTTTTTATCAATCGGCACAAAATCTATCTGAACACATAAAGCATAAGACAATGTGTTTTCTCAGATTTATATATCACCGAGAATTTTAGGTTCAAGCTCAAGGATATAGCCTGTTTCCCTTTCAACATGACTTCTTACTTTTCCGGCAAGCTCAATAATATCTCCGGCGCTTGCACCGCCCTTGTTTATGATAAAGCCGCTGTGTTTTGTACTGACTTCTGCACCGCCGACGGATACTCCTTTTAAACCGCATTGTTCAATAAGCAGTGAAGCATAGTTACCTTCAGGTCGTTTGAAGGTGCTTCCTGCACTCGGGAAATTCAGCGGCTGTTTTTCCTTTCTCTTTCCGATAAGTTCTTTCATTTTGCTGCGAATGGCTCCTGATTCTCCTTTTCTGAGACGGAGGACCATATCCGTAATAATATAATCAGGATTTTCAGCAAATATACTGCTTCGGTATGCAAGGTTCATGTCCGCAGCATCTATTTTCTTTATTTCAAGGGATTCGTCAACATAATGAGCAGAAACGACAATATCTTTCATTTCACCGCCGTAAGCACCTGCATTCATATAAAGTGCCCCGCCTGCTGTTCCGGGAATACCATATGCAAATTCAAGTCCTGTAAGCTCATTTTTAAGTGCAAATGTGCATATGTCTGCAAGGGAAGTTCCGGCTTCACAGAATATATCCGTTTCGTTAACAAGCCTTACATCTGAAAAATCCGTTCCCATCAGAAGTATCACACCGTTATAACCATTATCAGAAGCAATCACATTGCTTCCTTTTCCGAGAATATAGTATGCTATATTTCCCTTTTTCAGGAAATTCAGAATACTTAAAAGTGATCTGACAGATTTTATAAATACCATTGCCCTGCATAAACCACCTACTTTAAAAGTAGTGTATTTTGAAAGAGAAACATCTGTTTTGCATTCACAACCTGTTTCTGAACAAATTCTTAAAAGATCTGAAATATACGACATACTTCACCTCCTGCCTAAAGTCTTCTTTTCGTTGATATATCTGATCACATTATCTGCATTTGAGTTGAAAATAAGTTCTTTCGGAAAATCCGTTTCATTAATAAGCATTTGTGAAACAGGAGTCTCTCCGATAAGATCGCAGTAATGAGAATCGGTATTAACAACTATCTGCGCTTCATGTTTCCGACATATCTTGAGAAGCTCAAAGGCATTTTCCTGAGAGCCCGGTTTCCGATTTATTGAACTTTCATTGATCTCAATGAATTTACCATATGCCCTGCATGCTTTTACAACTTTTTCAAAATCAATAGGATAATCCTTTGTGGTACAGTGACCAATAGCATCAACCCACTTATTTTTAATAAGGTTCAGATACATATGAGTATTTTCCTCAACCGTTCCGGGTTTTACAACCGGCAAATGGCACGAGGCAACAACCCATTCAATATCTCTGAGATCAAAATCTGTCATATCAATATCACCATCAAACGATTTGACGTTTGCTTCAACACCTTTTATGACGGTTATGCCACAGATTTCGCGGGGCAGTATTCTTATGTTATGAAAATGCCATATATGCGGAGCGTCAGGCATCATAGGTGCATGATCGGTAAGCGCAAAGGCTTTAAGACCTTTTTTAGCAGCAGATTCAGCAAGTTCCTTTACAGTAGAATATGCGTGACTGGATGCCAGCGAATGACAATGAAGATCAGCTTCAATCAGCATTATTTCCGCATCCTTTCATTAAAATTGCTCATAGTTTTTTACAGTATCCTTTGAATCCATATCAAGACCAAGCTTATCAAGAAGTTCCTGTGCAGCGTTATATCCCATTTTCTTCTGTCTGTTATTCATAGCTGCAACTTCCATAATAACTGCAAGATTACGACCCGGCTTGACAGGGATTGTCAAAGATGGAACCTTTACGCCAAGAATTGACGTATACTGATTGTCAACTCCCATTCTGTCATACACCTTTTCAGGATTCCAGAGCTCCATTTCAACGATAAGATCGATTTTTTCAGTAAGCTTTACAGCACCCATACCGAAAAGACGTCTTGCATTTATAATACCTATTCCGCGAAGCTCAAGAAAATGACGGATATTGTCCGGTGAACTTCCTACTAAGCTTATATTTGAGACCTTTTTGATTTCAACTGCATCATCCGCAACAAGACGATGTCCGCGCTTTACAAGCTCAATAGCAGTTTCGCTTTTACCTACACCACTTTCTCCTGTTATGAAAACACCTTCGCCATAAATTTCAATAAGAACACCGTGTCTTGTGATTCTTGGAGCAAGATTCAGATTAAGAAAAGCAATCAGACCGGACATAAAATTTGAAGTGCTTTCCTTACTTCTGAGCAGCGGCATTTCATACTGCTTTGCAAGTTCCAGCATTTCAGCAAAATACGGCAGTTCTCTTGTGATTATAAGCGCCGGCAAATGCTGAGAAAACAGCTTTTCAAGCCTTTCACGACGCGTCTTCTCGTCGATTGTGGAAAGATATGCAAATTCCATTTTTCCGATTATCTGAATTCTTTCAGAATTGAAATACTCATAAAAATCCATAAGCTGAAGTCCCGGACGATTGACTTCGTTTTCGCTTATGAGAATTTCATTAGCATCATTTGGAAGAAAAATAGATTCAAGTTTAAATTCATCAATAATTTTTTGAAGGGAAACCTTAAAAATATCAGCCATAACTAATCTCCATCTGCCGCTTTACGGTTGCGGTAACCGAATTATATAAATACTCTTTATTAATTATACAATATTTTACCGCAGTTTTCAATACAAATTATGTATAAAAAAAGACGAATTTAAAATAAAAGCGCTGAAATAAAATTATCAGCGCTTTTAAACTTTTATTCATAAGTTTAGTCGGCAGTGTTAACCTTCAGAGTCACATCTTTACCCAGAAGATATTCATTGAGAAGCATTAAATCTGCCAAATTAATGGTGCCATTTCCGTCAGTATCATACGGTGAAGAAACAAGAACTGCCGGAACCTCGTGTGGTTCCATTAAATATTTTTTTAGTATTACAGAGTCAAAAACATTGATTTTTCCGTCATTGTTAAGATCCCCGGGAACAAATGCATCATCAGGATTAGTAGGATCTGTTGGATCTGTTGGTTCAGGCTCGGTAAGTCCGTCAACAATTGAATAGAAGGCTTCTTTGGCAGTATAATCCTCATTGAAAAGAAGCGGATATTTTGATGCTCTCCAGCTCTTGTCATCTGTTGTTCCCCAGAATACTACTGCCGAGATGTTGTCTGCATATTTAACACATGCATCCATGATTCCGCTGTAAATTTCAGCCTGATTTGCAAAACCTGCTTCGGAAGTATCAGATGTTGTGATATCGAGCTCTGTAACCTGAATATCAAGACCTGTCGAAACAAATTTGCTGAGCGCTTTTTCATATGTTGAAACTGACGGGAAGCCCACATCAAGGTGCGACTGCATACCTATACCGTCAATAAGACCTTTTTCCTTTAAATCCATTGCCATGTCGTAGATTGCCTCTGTTTTCTGAGGCATGTATTCATTAAAGTCATTGTAATAAAGCTTACAGCCTTCTGGAGCATATTTTCTTGCATATTCAAAAGCCGGTTCAATAAATGAATTATCTCCAAAAACCTTTACCCAGCCTGAGTAATTAGAATTTTCAGCCTGTGTACCGCCGGTTCTCGGAACACCGTTGTCAAGCCATGCCTCATTTACAACATCCCATGCATAGAAATTAACTGTGGGATATTCTTCTTCAAGAGCCGCAAAAACATTCTTAATGTAGTTTTCCATTCTCTTGAGCATTACTTCCTCTGTGACCCAGTCATCGTTTTCGTCATAATTAATTTTGAAGAACCAGTCAGGGGTCTGACTATGCCAAACAAGAACGTGTCCTCTTACAGGTATATTGTTATCACGGCAGAAATTAAGAATCGTTCTTGCGCTTGCGATATTTACCTGTGGATTTGTATCATCCCCTGCTGCTGCCATTGAAAGACAGGCGTTCTTGTCCAGAATCGATTCCGGCTTCAGTTCATTTCCGGGTGTCAGACTATTGAAATGTTTTAGAATAAGATCTTTTGTGGACTGCGGTGCAAGTTCGTCTGTTGTTACAGCAGTACCAATTTTAAAGTAGGATGAATAAACGTTTTTCAGGGAAACAATATCTTCCTGGATTTTATATACAGGAGCAGTTTCAATCAAAAAATCATCCAGAAAAATATTGGCTGTATCATTGCACTCAAAATAGATATAGTTTTTAGTTGTATTTTCAGAAATACTGAATTTCACAGGAGAAATCTGAACCCAGTCGCCCTGCGAAACAGCACTGGCAACATTTGAATAGTGCCTTTCTCCGCTCTCATCCGTATATTCCATACTTAGCTTAACTTCATTGTACCACTGTGTTTTCACCCATGCACTGACTGTATACTGTACACCAGGCTCACACATATCGTCAAGAAGTATCTGCGGTCCCTGCCAGCTTTTTGCTCTGTCACTGAATTCAAGACACTTGCTGCTTCCGTTTGCACCGGAATCAACAACTGTAGCTGTACCCAGTCCGTCTCTTCCCGTGAAATCATTGGAGCCATCCTCAAAATCAGCAGAATAAATTGTTGTTACGCTTTCATCTGCAAAAGCATTGGCTACCGGAACTGCAGTGCAAAACATGAATACACTCAGAATCCCGGTAAAGATTTTTTTCATTTTCATATTGATTTACCCTCACTTTAATAATAATTATTTTAAATTATATCATACTGCTATTTTATTGTCAACCATTTTTCACAAAAAGGAGATTCAATTTAAAATATTAATGTACTATTCAAACAAAAAGCAGTCGGATTATTCCGACTGCTAAAAAATTATTTTATGAGAAATTAACCTGATCCTTTTCAGTCAGGGTTTCCATATCTGCAGATTTAAACAGTATGTCAGAAACAACATAAACATAATTTCCGATATATACTGCTCTTCTAAGAGGTGAGTATACATCATTGTTATCTTCATCAGTATATGTTTCATAAATATAACTATATCTATATACTGAACCACTGATACTTCCCCTGTAAGTCAATTGGCCATTTACAAAGGAATAGAATTCAAATGATGAGATATATTCATCCATTGTATCATAATATTTAAATTGTTCAGCTGGAAAACCTATCAGATTTTTTTCAGGATCAATAATAAGCGCTTTTCTTTCATAAAGAGCCTCTGAACTGCATTCGATCTCGGCTGTACTAAGTTCCTTAAGATCAGAAGGCTCACTGTTATCAAACATTGTAAGCTTTATTCCTGTTTCCCATCCATTTTCATCAGCAGCCGCTCCGAAGCCAAGAAGCAGTCCATCGTCCCATTTCTGCATATAAGAACTGTATCCTGGCATTTTATATTCATCAAGCAGCACCGGAGCTTCAGGATTGCTCAAATCTATTGCATAAAGCGGATCGGTCTGCATAAATGTAACTACATATGCAGTATCTCCGCTGAAATTAACGGATCTTATTGTTTCATCGGTTCCAAAGCCTGAAATCTGACCTACATTTTTAAGTTCCATATCCAATACATAAAGTGCATTGTCATATCCGTCCCATGTGCTGATTGTAGACGCAATTCTGAAATATCCGTTATATTCACTCATTGAAAACTGATCATTTACATATCCCTTGATTTTACCGGTTGCTTCAGGGATTATCATACCTTTTTCAATGGAAAGTCTTGTTATCTGAGTATCATCATATCCAAATGTTACATACAGATTTTTCTGTGAACAATAAATATTTCCGGAATATCCTGCAATTGATTTTAAGTCAACAGGAGCAGTAATATCGCTGCTGTTAAGATCAAAGCCCGAAACATTTACATATGACGCATAGGAGTAATAATCATCGAAACTGTTAGGAGGCATTACTATGCACGATGGATCAACGAAATCACTCTGACCATTGACGCAATACTGAGGAACATATTCTTCAATGTCATCTTTTTTAAAGTTTTCACTGCCATAATATTTTTCATCATTTGAGATCAGATAAAGATAACCATCCGCAGTAATGCGTACATCATTGTAACCCCCTTCCTGAATATAGGTTCCGAGGTAGCTCAGCTGACCATTTGTATCATAAAATGAAATGCATGTACTTGATGACTGAAAAGTCATATAGCAATCCATATCATCAGTATAGTAATTGTCATATGCAGTTGAAATAACAATCAGATTGCCGTTATATATATACATATCTCTGATACAAGCAGATTCATTTCCAAGCTGTGTATCAACATCAATAATATAAGAATTAATAAAGTTTCCGTCAGAAACTTCTGCTACCTTGATTTTATTGTTGCTTGCATAATAAATACTTTTGCCATCCGTTTTTACAATATCAGCTTCGAGAACGCCTTCTTCCTGATTGTATGTGTCTGAATGCTCAGTGTTTCCGGAATTTGTACCTTCAGCATTAATATTGTCGTCAGAAACCCCGTTTTCCATTACACCGTCATATTCTTCCATTTCATAGGCGGATGATTCATCACTTTTTATGACTCCATTAAATCCAAAGTCAATTGTATTTTTCAGGTCATTGAATAAATTTTTTATTTTAAAATAGCTGTATACATCCTTATAATCATCAGCAACACGTAATGTCATTGTATTCTTATGATCTGAATCTGTTACCGAGGTTTTAATCAGATTTTTTTCCATTAGTCCTGATTTTGCAAAATATACGGATGTTCCCAGGATAACTGTACATGCAGCTGCAATTGATGTGATCTTCATAACTATGCTTCTGCGGCTTCTTATCTTTTTGGACTTTGGAGCATTTATACTGTCAAGCATATGTTTAATATTTTCAGGTTCAAGCTTTTCGGGAACCTTTTCTGATTCGAGTTCTCTTTTTATATCCTCAGCATTGTATTTTTCACTCATAATCTATTCTCCTTTCACAACAGATACTTTAAGCTCTGACCTGAGCTTTTGTTTTATTCTGGTAAGTTTTGAACGAACAGTAGAAGCTTTGATCTTACAGATTTTTGATATTTCCTCTCCTGAATATCCTTCAAGCACTGAAAGAGAAAGAATGATTCTTGATTCATTGTCAAGAGATGCAAGTGCTTCTTTCAGTTCTGCGGATTCAAAGTCAAAATCCTTGTATCCTGAAACTTCTTCTTCGGATACATTGTTATTATTTATGTATTCTTTCTGCTTACGCTTGATTTTAGCATAGAGTATCTTGAAAATCCAGCTTCTGAATGCTTCAGGATTTTTTAGTCTGCCTATTGATGAAAAAGCATCGATCACAGTATCGCTGACTGCATCACAGGCATCATGGGAATTACGCAGACTGTAAAGTGCAATATGATACAAATCTTTATATACCATTTCATATAGTCTGGAAAATGCTTCTGTATCCCCGTCTGCTGCAAGCGCAGCATATTTTTTAAAGTCTCCCATATTTACCTCCCTTTGAATCGATTCACATAATAAGTGTAATAAAACATATCTTTTGTTGCATAAAAAACGAAAAATTGTTATAATACACAAATTATTTTTACTTATTACTGCATATTAAACAAATCAATATTAAGAAATTATTTTAAGTTACAGATGCTGAGATAAAAAAAGACAGCGATCACTTATTAAACGCTGCCTCTTTTAAATAATTATCTATTTATTTTAGAAGTAATTAAAAATTATAATTAAAGCTGATCTGCAATATCAAGAATAAGCCTTTCTGTTTTTTCCCAGCCAAGACACGGATCAGTAATAGACTTGCCGTAAATACCTTCATCAACATGCTGACTTCCGTCTTCAATGTAGCTTTCAATCATTAAACCTTTAACAAAATTCTTTATATCATCAGAATGTCTGCGGCTATGCAGAACTTCCTTGCTGATTCTTATCTGCTCAAGATATTTTTTTCCTGAGTTTGAATGATTTGTATCAATTATGACAGCTCTGTTTGCAAGATTTTTCTTGCAGTACAGATCGTACAGAAGAATAAGATCTTCATAATGGTAATTCGGAAGCATCTGGCCGTGCTTGTTTACTGCACCTCTTAAAATAGCATGTGCATACGGATCACCGTCTGTGCTTACTTCCCAGCCCCTGTACAGGAAGGTATGGCTTCCCTGCGCAGCAGTAATTGAATTGAGCATTACTAACAGATCACCGCCTGTCGGATTTTTCATACCAACAGGAATATCCATGCCGCTGGCTGTGAGTCTATGCTGCTGATCCTCAACAGAACGCGCGCCCACTGCAACGTATGAAAGCAAATCGTACAGATACCGATAATTTTCGGGATAAAGCATTTCGTCGGCACAGGTAAGCTTCGTCTCCTCGATCGCTCTTGTATGAAGATGACGAACATGAATAAGTCCCTCAAGCATATCTTCTTCCTTTGTAGGATCCGGCTGATGGATCATTCCTTTATAGCCCTCACCTGTTGTTCTCGGCTTGTTTGTATAGATTCTCGGAATGATTATGACTTTATCCTTAACCTTTTCCTGCATAACGGCAAGACGACCCACATAATCCATTACAGGTTCTTCCTTGTCAGCGGAACAAGGTCCGATTATAAGCAGAAATTTATCAGATGCGCCGGTAAAAACATCAATTATCTGTTTGTCTCTTTCAGCCTTGATTCTGAGAACCTCTTCTGAAAGCGGATAAAGCTCTCTGATTTCACTCGGTGCCGGTAATTTTCTTTTGAAATTCATACCCATTTTAAAACTCCTCCAACCATAATTTAATGGCAGTTAATTCGCTGATATGCTTTAAATCGGTAAAGTATATTTTACCAATAATTCCCCGAAACGTAAATTATCGGGGATATTTCAGCATAAAACCAGCCTATTTAATTTAAATTACAAGTATTATACCATAAAAAACATAAAAAGTCAACACATTAATTTGATTTTTCTTTATTTGTGCTGCTTGCATGATATTTTATCTGCAACTATTTTAAAAACCGTTGTGTTTTCGACAGTTTCATATAAAAAATCAGTGTTTTCAAAGTTTTTTCCGGTCTGATGCTTCATAATATGTTTTAGTGCAGAAATCTTTTCTTTTGTTTTTTCAATGAATTCTGCATAACCGCTTCCGATTATACTTCCATAGTAAAAGCTGTAATCACATGCCATTTTCCCTTCAGAAAGTTCCCCTCCGCAATCCATTTCAAATGCCACATCAGAATGGTCTTTAAGCGCACAAATTTTACGTCCTTTGGAAGCACTGTGAAAATAAAATGTATAAATACCTCTTTCAAATTCATATCCGAAGTTCAAAGGTACAATGTAGATTCCTCCGGAATCATTCATGGCGATACGGCATATTTTACACTGATCTATTAAAGTACATATTTCATTATCTGATATTACTTCAAGGTCACTTCTTCTCATTTTTCTTTTTTCCCCCGAAAATTTTTGGTTTTAAGTATCTGTTGTACATCTCAATGCAACCGCCAAGTGCGTAGTCATAAAGAAAGAAAATTATATTTGCACATATCCAGAAAATATATATCCCCCATTTTCCTAAAACAGAAAAATCATCAGCAAAGTCTGCTATTCCGAGAAGGTGAATTGTAAGCTGATAGTCAAGTACTGCACATACATTGAAAACCCCGAATTTTATAAAAAATTTAACAGGTTTCAGACTGATACCTTCAATTTTTTGCTTTATAATCGGATAATGGCCAAACAGCAGGATAAAAATAAGCGCCGCTTCCTTATCAAAGGTAACAAAAAGTGAAAGAATGCTTACTGCAATATAAGTAAGAAATGCCCATGGAACATTTACCTCAACTACTATAATTGTCATAAGTGCTCCTGCGATCATGGGAAGAGTCAGATAGAGAAAAGGCATTACACCTGTCATAAACATTGCCAGGAGGCAGAGTGATGAAATAACTCCGCCAAGCGCAACTCTGTAACTTACCTTATTCATATCAGCAGCAGTCACACAAACAGTCGGCACATATCAGGAACTGGCATGTGTTGCAAAGACAATTGGCAGAATTCATACCCATGCCGGTTCTTCCGGAATTATACGGATTTCCGGTCATATTTCCGTTTCGGCTGTTCTGCATTCTGGAAAATGCAGCCTGATATTCTCTGTTTGAAGGTTCAAGACGTACAGCTTTTTCATAATAGGTGTATGCATCATTAAGCCAGCCTCGCGAAAGGCAGACTGTACCTTTAAGAAAATTCCACTCTCCGCTGAGTTCATTTCTGTTTTGTTCAAGTGCATTGTCTGCTGCCGTATAATTACCGCTTTCAATCATACAGCGTATTTCCATATATGGTGAACTGCTGTTTCCGGTTGTTCCTCCGCTTCTTCGCATATTCATTATTTCGTCATATGCTGCATTTATCTCCGACATTTTCTGATTAGCAATCTCTTCCATAACACTGTCTGTGTGATGATCCGGATGATACTGCTGAGAAAGCTTTCTGTACGCCGATTTTATTTCATCATCGGTTGCCGTCGGACTTATTCCTAGAATCTGATAAGGATCGTTCATATGTTTACTCCTTTTTATACCTTAATACTTTGATTTTTCTTTGACAGCTTTTTTAAATACCTTTTGTTGTTCAATCTGAAATTTTTCAGTCCAAGATAAACAACATTATCTATTATTTCCTTGAATTTACTTACATTCATACGACTGTAATACTCTGCAATCATTCCGAGAGTAAGGTTTATATTTTTCATTGCATTTTCTTCTGCATTTTCAGCAGTGTTTCCGGTTACTGAAAAAGGATTGTAACTGCCTGTTTTCCTGTCTTTTTCAATATCTTCAAAGGCATCTGCAATGTATATGAACCTTCCGAGATGATAACCGAATCCGGAAAGAGCTTTTTTTTGTTCTTCATTTTCTGAAATCCCTTCTGCAATTGCAGACATTATCTGTGCAGTTGGTTCACAGGCAGCGTCAACTGAACTGCATTTTTCCCTTTCAAGACGAAACTGCTCTTTCATTTGCTTTTCCACGATTACAGAAAGATGAGGAAATCTATACGATGCCTTTTTATATCCCCGCATGGCTATAAGCTTCATGAATCTGAAAAAAAGTGATAGCAGTGCTTTACTGTCATTTATACTATCGCAGATTTTATGATAAACCGAAATCACAGCTGCTGCAGATGCGTATTCAAGTTCTTTGCAGCTGCACAGACAGGGGCGCTTTTTTAATGGATGAATAACACACCGCTGACGCGTTATAGTCAGTTCAGATGTACTGTATGCTCCTGAAAGAAGGCTTAAAAATGCAAAATCATAACTCAGCATAAGCCTGAAAAACTGTCCGTATTCTCTGCCGAGGCTTTTGCACAGTCCGCAGTAGAATGCACTGTATACATTATATTCGCAAAACCGCATATACGGCTTGAACGGTCTTATATATCCAAACAATCTTTTATCTTCCTTTTCACATTTCAAAAGCTATAACACTTTATTATCTTATTTTAACAGGAATGACGGAAGTTGTCAACGTTTTTTATATGTACAGCATAATTAATTTTATATAACACAGGCATGCTTTTGGTTAAAATAAAAAATGTATCTAAAAAATTTGAAAAAATTATAGTAATATGATATTTTTTATGATATAATGATAATATGAATATGCAATTTAATGTTAAGAAAGGTCTGAGGCTTTTGATTATTGATTGTCATACACATACCCACAATTCGGTCGATGGTCATGATACTGTACACGAACGCTGTCTCAATGCAATACAGCTCGGACTTGATGCCATGGCGGTTACCGACCATTGTGAAGCAAACAGATTCTATGAAAAAGAGCATTACAGCATCCTTATCCCTAAGGAATGTGACGATTACAATTATCAGTTATATTTTAAAAACTCTATGGACGAGATTCATAGGGCAAAAGAGGATTTTGACGGAAAACTCAATCTGATATGCGGAGTTGAACTGGGTCAGGCAACAGCCGATTTACAGGCGGCACAAAAAATACTCAGTGACAGCCGTCTTGATTTTGTCATCGGTTCAATGCATGAACTTCCGGGACGTGATGATTTTGCTTTTCTTAAATATTCAGCGGACTCTGTTTATGAAATACTGGATGAAAATTTCAGTGAAATATTGAAGCTTGCAAAATGGAACGGTTTTGACGTTCTGGGACACCTTACATATACTCTCAGATATATTCAGGGAGAACAGGGTATCAAAGTTGACCTGTCCCGTTATGATGATATTATTGCTGAAATTTTCCGTATAATTATTAATAATGGAAAAGGTATTGAAATAAACACATCGGGACTGCGGCAGAAATACGGATATACATTTCCGGCATACAATTACATAAAGCTTTACAGAGAGCTTGGAGGAGAAATTATAACTGTCGGTTCAGACTCACACACTACCGCCGATCTTGGAAAAGGTATTGCAGAGGGAATCGCCCTTGCGCAAAAAGCGGGATTCAGGTATATTGCATATTTCAAAAACCGAAAACCTGAATTTCTGAAAATAAAATAATACAGCCGCTTAAAACGGCAGAACGGAGAATATTATGAATGATCTTCTGACACTTTTAAGGCAAAACGCAAGATTTTCAAATGAACAGCTGGCATCAATGCTTGGCAAAACAGCAGACGAGGTAGCTTCAGAAATTGAAAAGCTTGAAAATGATGGGATCATAAAAGGATACAGCGTTATAGTTGATGAAAATAAAGTTAATCAAAACCTGGCAAGTGCGGTTATAGAACTAAAAGTCACACCACAGAAGGACTGTGGATTTGATGATCTTGCAAAAACAGTTATGATGTATGACGAGGTTGAAAGCGTATCGCTTATGTCAGGTTCTTATGACCTTTCCGTTACAGTGACAGGAAAAGATTTAAAGGAAATTGCTCTTTTTGTTGCACAGCGTCTGTCAACAATTGAAGGTGTACTTTCAACTACAACGCATTTTATTCTGAAAACCTACAAGGAAAAAGGTATTTTTATTCAGGAAGAAGATGCTGATGAAAGGGGTTTAATTGCTCCGTGATAAACTATGATGAAATACTTTCAGATAC
>JBJEQV010000121.1:0-5912 GCA_051881915.1 Porcipelethomonas sp.
CAACGGTTATGAACAAGATAAATGATGCAGGTATGACTATTCTGGGAAAAATGAATATGGATGAATTTGCAATGGGTTCTTCAACAGAAACCTCCTACATGCATCTTACCAGAAACCCTCATAATACTGAATGTGTTCCGGGCGGTTCATCTGGCGGATCTGCTGCAGCTGTTGCTGCCGGTGAAGCTATTTTAACTCTTGGTTCTGATACAGGCGGTTCCATACGTCAGCCGGCAGCACTTTGCGGTGTTGTAGGTTTAAAACCCACATATGGCAGTGTATCAAGATATGGTCTTGTTGCTTTCGCTTCTTCTCTGGATCAGATCGGACCAATCGGAAAAAGTGTTGAAGATGTGGCAATGCTTCAGAGTCTCATTTGCGGTCATGACAGTTTTGATGCAACATCAAAAGAAACAGAGTATCCTGATTATTCAGCTGGGCTTAAAGAAAATGCAAAGGGACTCAGAATAGGCATTCCAAAAGAATATTTTGGATCAGGAATTGATGATGAAGTAAAGACTTCGGTCATGAAAGCAGTAAAGGAATTTGAAGCAAACGGCGCTGAAATAAAGGAAATCTCACTTCCAAGCACTGAGTATGCCATCAATACTTATTATATAATCGCTTCTGCTGAAGCTTCATCGAACCTTGCAAGATTTGACGGTGTAAAATACGGTTACAGAGCAGAAAATTACAGCGGTCTTACAGATATGTACGAGAAAACAAGGAGCGAAGGCTTCGGTGATGAGGTCAAAAGGAGAATAATGCTGGGTACATTCGTTCTCAGCTCAGGATATTTTGATGCTTATTATAAGAAAGCAAAGAGGATCCAGAACAGAATTTCATCTGAGTTCACAAGCGCATTTGACATCTGTGATATTATTGCAACTCCGACAGTCCCTGCTTCTGCATTTAAAATAGGGGAAAACATAAATGACCCGGTAAAAATGTATTATAATGACGTATGCACTGTTACTGTCAATATCGCAGGTCTGCCGGCAATAAGTCTTCCATGCGGCAGAGACAGCAAAGGAATGCCTATGGGACTTCAGCTTATCGGAAATAAGTTTGCAGAACAGCAGCTTTTAAATTCTGCATATACTTACGAAAAAATATGCGGCGGATTTGACGTTCTGTCAAAATCGCTTTAAAAAGGAGGATTGCTTTATGAAAGATTATGAACTTGTTGTTGGTCTTGAGGTACATGCGGAACTTAACACAGAATCTAAAATTTTCTGTAACTGTAAAAATGCTTTCGGACTTGAGGTAAATACTCAGGTTTGTCCTGTATGCATGGGAATGCCGGGAACACTGCCGACTCTTAACGAAAAGGTTGTTGAATATGCGATAAAAATGGGACATGCACTTAACTGTAAAATAAACAGCGTCTGTAAGCAGGACAGAAAAAATTATTTTTATCCTGACCTTCCTAAAGCATATCAGATTTCTCAGGCTGATGTTCCTCTCTGTGAAAACGGAAGCCTTGAATTTATGGTTGACGGAAAAATGAAAACAGTACGCATAACGAGAATCCATATTGAGGAGGATGCCGGAAAGCTTCTTCACGATGATTCATTTGCAGGTTCTCTGGTTGACCTTAACCGCTGCGGAGTTCCACTTATTGAAATAGTTTCGGAACCCGATATAAGAAGCTCTGCTGAAGCTAAGGCATATCTTGAAACAATAAAATCCATTCTTCAGTACATTGGGATTTCTGACTGCAAAATGCAGGAGGGATCAATCAGGTGTGACGTCAATGTTTCAGTAAGAGAAAAAGGCGCTAGTGAATTCGGCACAAGATCTGAAATGAAGAATGTAAACAGTTTCAGTGCAGCAGTGCGGGGAATTGAGTACGAAGCTAAACGTCAGATCGAACTTATTGAAGCAGGGGAGAAGGTTGTTCAGGAAACAAGAAGATGGGACGATGCAAAAGGAATGAGCTTTTCAATGCGTTCAAAAGAGGATGCCCAGGATTACAGATATTTCCCTGAACCGGATCTGCTTACAATAGTTGTTGATGGACAAAAAATAGAGAACCTTAAAAATTCACTTCCTGAGCTTCCAAATGCCAAAATAAAGAGATATGTAGGCGATTTCGGACTTTCACAGATCGATGCAACACTCATTGCGGAAGACCTTGAAAAATCAGCTTTGTTTGACAGCTGTAATTCTCTGAACAGATGCAAACCCAAGAATATAAGCAACTGGATTCTTTCCGATATTTCCAAGTACGTAAATGAAACAGGAAAGGATATATCAGATACAAAATTATCTGCCGAGCTTCTTTGTGATATGATCGAAAAGATCGAAAAGGGAGTTATCTCAAATTCAGCAGGTAAAACAGTGTTTGAAGAAATTATTGAAAACGGCGGAAACATTGATGAAATAATTGAGAAAAAAGGTCTTGCACAGAATTCGGATACAGACTTTATTGAAAATCTTGTAAAAGAAGTTTTTGCAAATAATGAAAAATCGATCAATGACTACAAAAATGGAAAAACCAACGCACTGGGATATCTTGTTGGTCAGTGTATGAAAGCCTCAAAAGGTAAGGCAAATCCGGGAATTGTTAAGGAAACAGTAACAAAAATGCTTGAATCATGATAATATTTGTATTATACGGTATCTTCTGATACCGTATTTTTATAAAATTATGCAATAAATACTTGACAAAATCATGCAGTAATGTTAAAATTGAAAATGGTTATTAATTTAATTTTGGGGGATATTTATGAGACCATCAGCTTATAATACAAAGCAAAAAGAAAAAATATTTAATTACATCAAGAATAATAGTAACAGACATATTACTGCTGCAGAAATTGTCAGCTATCTGAGCCGCGAAGAAACACCAGTCGGAACAGCAACGGTTTACAGATATCTGGACAAACTCGTAAGCGGCGGTGTTATAAGAAAGTATACACTTGATGAAAAATCCAGTGCATGCTATCAATACATTAATCAAGATGAAAAATGCTCCGAGCATTTTCATCTTAAATGTACAGAATGCGGAAGACTAATTCATACAGACTGCTCGTTTATGCAGTCCCTTGATGAACATATATTTGAACATCATCAGTTCAGGGTAGATAATTCAAGAACAGTATTATATGGAAGGTGCAGAGATTGTGAAAAAGAAACTGATTAATATAATAGGCAGTGTATTTTTTTTATTGACCGTTCTTACAGGATGTACAGATCAGACAGATAACGGACAGCTGAAAATAGTAACTACGATATTTCCTCAATATGATTTTGCAAAGCATATTGCTGGAGAAAACGCATCGGTAACAATGCTGATAACACCCGGTTCTGAGAGTCATACATATGAACCTACACCATCGGATATTGCAAAAATACAACAGGCGGATCTGTTTATATATAATGGTGGAGAATCCGAAGTATGGGTCGATGAAATACTTGAATCTGTTGGAAAAGAAGATTTGAATACACTGCGGCTTATGGATTATGTTGATCTTACAGAAGAAGACGAAGCAGAATACGAGAGCAGTGATGAACATGAACACGATCATGAATATGATGAGCATATTTTTACGTCACTGAAAAACTCTGAAATACTCCTGAATACAATATGTGATGAATTGTGCAGTATTGATGATAAAAACAAAAATACTTATACAGAAAATACAGAAAATTACTGCAATGAAATTTCAGAACTTGATGCAATGTTTACCGATATGATAAATAGTGCTGAAAGAAAAACAGTAGTATTCGGTGACAGATTTCCATTCAGATATTTTGCAGATGATTACGGACTTGAATGCTATGCTGCATTTTCAGGATGCAGTTCTGAAACAGAAGCCAGTTCTGCGACTGTTTCAGAACTGATTAAAATCGTTAAAAATGAAAATATTCCGATTGTGTTTTATATAGAATTTTCAAATCAGAAAACTGCTGAAAAAATTGCCCAGGCATGCAGTGTCAAAACGGGACTTCTTCATTCCTGTCATAATATTTCAAAAGAAGATTTAGACAACAATGTCAGTTATGTGGATATAATGAAAAGCAACTACAATATTCTTTCGGAGGCTTTAAACTGAGTATGTTTGAAAATTTAAAAAATATGATGACTCCGGAATTTATTAAATTCATTTTATTGCCTGCACTCATAGGCGGCATAGCCGTAACACTTTGTTCTGCACTTCTCGGAGTCAGTCTCGTTCTCAAAAGGTATTCAATGATCGGTGATGGTCTTTCTCATGTAGGATATGGTGCGTTGTCCGTTGCAGCAGTTATGAACTTTGCTCCTATGAAATTTGCTCTTCCGGTTGTAATTATATCTGCGCTTATATTACTTAGAATAAGTGATAACAGTAAGCTTAAAGGTGATTCTGCAATCGCTGTTTTTTCAACAACTGCACTTGCAATAGGCGTGCTTGTTTCTTCAAAAGCAGGTCTTACTAATGATGTAAGTCATTATATGTTCGGAAGTATTCTTGCCATGAATCATGATGACGTTGTTTTAAGTGTTGTTTTGTCAGTAATCGTTCTTTGCACATTTATTATATTTTATCATAAAATATTCGGTGTAACTTTTGATGAGAATTTTTCAAGGGCAACCGGTATAAAAACAGAAATATATAAGATTTTGATTGCTCTTCTGACTGCAATTACAGTTGTCCTTGGAATGATGATGATGGGAGCATTACTTATGTCCAGTCTTATAATTTTTCCGGCAATAACTTCAATGAGAGTCTGCAAAAGCTTCCGAGGCGTAGTATTGTGCTCAGGAATTGTATCTGTGATATGTTTTCTGGCAGGAATGTTTATTTCCCTTGTTTATGATACGGCTCCGGGAGCAAGTGTAGTCGTGGTGAATGTAATTGTATTTTTAATGTTTAGCTTGGCAGGAAAATTAAAAAGATAGTATGTACGGCGGTTTATCGCCGTTTTGCTGATGTTTGTGAAGAAATATCTTCCTTTTTATCTGATATATCGGATGAAAAAGTAACAGGATGGTAAGATATAATTTGCGGATTAACTGTTTTCGGAATGTAAATCTTTGTTTTTTTTTCGCAGTGTACACGTTTTGTCATAAAAATTCTCTCCCTTGATGAAATATTAATTTATGATATTAGTATGAATTTTTTTGAGGGTTTTATTTAATGAAAAAAATGAAAATTAATGGAGGTTATGTTGAAAAATAAATTTTTATTCAGGACCGTTGCTCTTGCAATCGGATATCTTATTTTTGCTGATATTCTCTGCCTTTTTATTGACCTTACACTTGCTGTATTCGGAAGTTCTGTTTTTAAGCTTATATCCACATTCTGTACATCAGTTATTTTTGTTGGATTAATAGGAAATTTTGCATGGTCAGTAAATCAGAAAATTATTTTAAATGAAAGAAGAACAGGGGAGTGCATGTCAAATTTTTTTCCTTTTATTATTGGAATAATTCTTTCTGCTCCTTACTGGATAATGTGGATCATCCTTTTGATATCCAGAAACGGAAAATTCAGCTTTTACAGGGTGTATAAACTTCTGAATGGACAGTTTCTGCAGATTTTTAATCTTATGGAAGAAGGTACAGATATAAATCTTGTAAATAATTCACAAATGTTTATTATGCTTATTCTTACATTTGTACCATTATTATCATTTATAATTGTTTATTTTTACAGCAAAAGAAAAAAATCTGAATGAATGCTATTTCATGAGCAAATTCTCTTTTGTTAAAAATAATTCCGAATATGATATATGGTATAAAGTATGTAATTATATGAATAATTATGGGGTGATATCATCATGACTGAGATATTATTAAAAAAATTTATAAAAAATTATGAAAAAACCGATGATCCTGATGTTCGTCGTTCATATGGTACATTAAGCAGCTGTGTGGGAATCATATGTAATATTCTGCTTTTTACCGTGAAATATATTCTCGG
>JBJEQV010000122.1:0-89326 GCA_051881915.1 Porcipelethomonas sp.
CGCAACTACGCACTGACCAGCTTCAATATCCTTAGGACCGATTTCAACTCTTACCGGAATACCCTTCATTTCGTACTCTGCAAATTTCCAGCCAGGTGAATTATCGCTGTCGTCAAGCTTTACGCGGATACCCTTTGCTTTGAGCTTTTCATAAAGCTCAGTGGCTTTTTCAACAACTCCGCCTTTGTGCATTGCAACAGGTACGATAACGACCTGTATAGGAGCAACTGCCGGAGGAAGCACGAGACCGTTATCATCTCCGTGGGTCATAATAATTGCGCCGATAAGACGTGTTGTAACGCCCCAGCTTGTCTGATGAGGGTAAACCTTTTTGTTTTCCTTGTCGGTATATTCAATGTCAAATGCTCTTGCAAATCCGTCGCCGAAGTAGTGTGATGTACCTGCCTGGAGCGCTTTTCCGTCATGCATAAGAGCTTCGATAGCGTATGTCGATTCAGCTCCTGCGAACTTGTCGCTTTCTGTCTTTTTGCCCTTTATAACAGGCATAGCAAGACAATTTTCACAGAAATCGGCGTAAACATTAAGCATACGTTCTGTTTCCTCAATTGCCTCCTGAGCTGTTGCATGAATTGTGTGACCCTCCTGCCAGAGGAATTCTCTTGAGCGCAGGAAAGGACGTGTTGTCTTTTCCCATCTTACAACGCTTACCCACTGATTGTAGAGCTTTGGCAGGTCACGGTATGAATGGATTATATTTGAGTAGTGCTCGCAGAAAAGCGTTTCAGATGTAGGACGGACGCAGAGTCTGTCCTCAAGCTTTTCACTTCCGCCGTGAGTTACCCATGCAACCTCCGGAGCAAATCCCTCAACATGATCCTTTTCCTTCTGAAGAAGGCTTTCCGGAATAAACATAGGCATGCACACGTTTTCGTGTCCTGTATCCTTGAACATCTTATCAAGAATTTTCTGGATGTTTTCCCAGATAGCATATCCGTAGGGGCGAATAACCATACAGCCCTTTACACTTGTGTATTCAATAAGCTCTGCTTTTTTGCAGATATCAGTATACCACTTAGCAAAATCCTCATTCATAGGAGTTATTGCGTCAACCATTTTTGCGTTATTCTTCGCCATTTTTCATTTCTCCTGCATCGTTATTATTTTTATCTTCCGGCAAATCGTAAATGCTTCTGACCTTATAAGGGCCGCTGTCATTTTCGTTTTGCTGTTTTTTTATTCTGGCGGCAAGCCTGTCAACCATTGCCGCAATTTTAGGAGTCAGCATTGCAACGATAAATATCAGTGCAAAAATCCCGAAAAAGAAAAGACAGATTTTCACAAGGGATAACATAGTTTCACTCATGCCGATAAAACTCCTTTTTACAAATATACTTCTATTATATCATATTTCATGGAAATTTCAAGAGCGCAGCATAATAAAATCCTCCTTTTCACAGACTTTTTGATTATCTGCGAAAAGGAGGAAGATCTGTTATTTGTTTTTTTTCAGTTTTCTCTTCTGGTTAAGGTTTAATGATATTGTAAATATTTTATCTGACATGAACAGTCTTACTGCAAAGAACATACATATTACAAACAGAACAGCCTGATATGCAAGCCCGATCCAGAAAATATCCATTCTTCCGAACATAATGTTATTAATTGCGCTGAATGTATGAGTAAACGGAATAGCATATATAAGTGCCTTGGGAACAGGGGAAAGCATGCTCACATCGTAGACCATTGATATAAGATAAGGGATCATTGCAAACACCATTATGGGCATGAGCACTGTCTGAGCTGATTTTGCATCGTTTACAAGTGCTCCGAGAATCAGGGAAACTGCAAGACAAATAAGAATGGTGAGGAACATCTGAATTCCTACAAGCGCATATCCTCCGATACCGATTTTAAGTCCCAGTTCTGAAAGGATGTCATCTATGGTCAGTGTTTCACCAAGAACTTCACTGTTGAGAGAGCCTTTTAAAAATGAACTCATGTATCCATAGAAGCCGATCATGTATACTGCGGCGTTAATAAGGGCAACAATGGCTGCTGCAAGCATTTTTGCGCTCAGCACAGAAAGTCTTGAGACCGGAACAGAAAGAAGTGTTTCAAGAGTTTTATCAATTTTTTCAGTAGAAATTGCAGAAATTATCATCTGAGAAGTGAACATTACAAGAATAAACACAACGATCGGGATAATCGTTCCCTGTGAGGATATAAATCCTGTAAGAACATCTGAGCTTATTTCTTCCCACTTGTCACTTACAACTGTGATCTCGTTTACAAAAACAGGAGATTCAACCAGTGAAATATCGTCAGCTGACATACCGTTCTGAGCCATTATGTAATTTTTTGTATATTCTTCAATAAAGCTTATTGCCTCCTGGGAATGATTTTCAAGAGAGGCGATCGCGGATGTTGTTTTCATGCGGTTTATCAGTTCTATTGAACCGCAGGTTCCGTCCTGGATGATCTTTTCTGTAAATCCTTCTGGGAATATAATGAGACTGTCCTGTTTTATCTGACTGAGCAGTTCTGCCTTGTCAGTATTATTCTGATCATGCAGATTAACTGTAAATCCCGATTTTTTCAGTTCTTCAATAAGCTCTGATGTGTAATCGGTCTTATCCTGATCGCTTATATTTATTTCTCCGCCCTGGGAGGATGCCTTATCCATAACATTTGACATAATATTTCCCACACTCAGCAGGAGTGCAACGGTAATAACCAGTCCTGCGATCATCTGAGCGTTTATAAGTTCACGGAGTTCCTTTTTAAGCAGATTGAGAAACTTCATTATTTTTCACCACCATTTCAAATACTTCTTCAAGGTTCTGGGCACTGTATTTCTGTTTGAGGTCTTCAATTTTTCCGACTTCGAGGAGTCTGCCGCCTGCGATAATACCTACTCTGTCGGAAACATATTCAATTTCAAGCATATTATGCGAGGAAAGCAGAAATGCCGTGCCTTCGGATCTTGACATTTCCTTTATCATTTTTCTTATATCAAGGGCATTTATAACGTCAAGTCCGCTTGTAGGTTCATCAAGAATTGCAAGTTTTGGTTTTGTCATGACAGCTCTTGCCAGGAGGAGCTTTCTTATCATTCCGCGGCTGTAGCTTCCTATTTTTTCTTCCAGCCGATCTCCGAGACCACAGATTTTTTCTGCTCTTTCAACAAATTCAGCAGATTCGGCTTTGCTTTGTGCAAACATTCCTGCCATAAAGGTCAGATATCCTCGTCCGGTCATGGTCTTGTAGGCACCTGCTTCATCCGGAAGATATGTAATACATTGTCTTACCTTTTCGGCTTCTTTGAGAATACTGTGACCGTCAATCACAGCGTCCCCCGATGTAGGCTTTATAAGGGTGGATATCATTCGTATGGTAGTGGTTTTTCCGGCGCCGTTGGGGCCGATAAGTGCAAAAATTTCGCCTTTTTCAACAGAAAAGTTTATTTTGTTCGCAGCAAGAACTTTTGTATATTGCTTGCAAAGATCTTTTACTTCAAGAACAGGCATATTTATTCCTCCTTTTTGCTTTATGTTTATTATTATATCACTTTACAAATAGTATGTCAACGGTTTACCGACAATATAGTTACTTAAAAAATGCTATTATTAATGAGAAAACAAAAAGGGGAAGTATCAGCGTGAAAAATTGCGCTGAATAAATTCAGACAGCGTCCTGCCCGCCGCTGACAGCGTCAGAATGGAGATTAATATGAATATATCGGAAGCCGTTTCAAAAAGAATATTGGAGCTTTGCTGTGCAAAGGATATAACTGTTAACAAGCTTTGTACTATTTCAGGCATCACTCAGTCTACGGTAAATGACATTGTAAATCATAAGACCAGAAACATCGGTATATCCACTATAAAAAAGCTTTGTGACGGACTGGAAATAACAATATCTGATTTTTTTGATACGGAATATTTCCGGGATCTTGAGCAGGAGATATATTAGTAAATAAAATTTTAGGATGTTGTCCTGAAAAAATCCGCAATTTCATATGAAATTGCGGATTTTTTGCTGTAATTAACCTGTGTCATTTAACAGACTTCAAATATACAGATAATAATTCAAGTGCAGTTTCTTTCTGTTGTGCACTGCATTTATCAAGCTGTTCCAACAATTCATCCTGTCTGTTTGAAAATACCGGATTTTCCTCGGTTAATATTACATCGGGTGTAATTTGCAGAGCATTACATATTTTTAATATAGTTTCTATTCTCATATTTACTGTTCCGCGTTCTATGTCTGCATATGTTCTGTCGGATAAATTAGCTGCTTCAGCTACCTCGCTTTGAGTAAGTCCTGCTTTCTTGCGAATTGCTAACAGTTTATTGCCTATGGTTCTGAAATCGAAAACAAGCATTTTAGTTCCTCCTGATTACTTTATACAAGAATTATACTTCCTATTTTGCTTGACAAATAGGAAGTATAGTAGTATAATTATAGGAAGAATAGCACCTAATTAAACGAAACGTACTTCTTAGGAGGGGAAAATATGAAATCGAAAAAACTTATTGCAATGCTTTGTACGACTACAATGCTCATTTCTTTTTCAGCTTGTGATAATAAATCTGACAAAGAAACAAAGTCCACAAGCGAGAATGTTAGTACTTCTTCTGAAATGAAAGAGACAGAAACACCAACAGAGAGCGAAAATGTCACCATAGGTACAATTGAAGAACTTAACAATGCTGTTTCAAAAGATGTTGAAGATACAGCAGCTGAATTAAACAAAGAATATGAACAACTGAAAACCGAAATCAATACATTTGACAAGTATCTTGATAATACAGATAAAGTAGAAGCATTCTACACCAAAGTCTACGAATCTCATAAGGCTTTGTGCATCAGAATGTATGAATACAGTCTTCAGTATACAGAAATAATCGTTGGTTCTGAAAAAACAAATGACGAAAAATATGACGAGCTTGAAGAATTGTACGATAACATTTATGATGATGCCGGTGATGATATTTACGATGAAATCTATGATGGCATTCTTGATGATATGTACGAAGATTTTTATGATGGTATTTTAGACGAAGCCTACGACAGCGTAGAATACACTGTATGGTTTGATGCTCGCTCTAATGAATATGACAGGTGGAATAACACTCGCTCTGATGTATATGATGATTGGTCAGACTATCGCTCTGATGTGTATGATTTTTGGTCAGATGTAAGAGGCGAGATTTGGGACGATGACATCAAAAAGGCTGAGAAAAAGATAGAAGATTTCCGAAAAGATGTAGAAAAACTCAAAGGAAATACAACTCAGCAAGATACGGATACTTCATCTGATGAAGAAGTAATTACTACAACATCTGTTTCTGAAGCAGAAACCCCAAAGGAAGAAACACCTGCTGAAAACCTCGTTGACGGTATTCGCCCCGAGTTTAAAGAAGCTCTTGACAGCTATGAAGATTTCTTTGATGAATACTGTGAATTTATGAAAAAATATAAAGAATCTCCTGATGATCTGAGTTTACTGGGAGATTATGCTGATTATATGGAGCAGTATGCCGAAACAATGCAGAAAATGGATGACTTAGATGACGGAGATCTGACAGATGCAGAGTTAAAGTATTATATTGAGGTGAATAGCCGTATTACTGAAAAACTTATTGATATTGCATAACAATGCATTATAAATAACCTGCAACAAAACAAGAGCAGTTCAATTGAACTGCTCTTATTTTTATATGATATATTGTATTTTCTGTAATGGACTGATTAAAAGCTGTATTAGTTTTCTGAAGTTTCAGTACCGGAATTTTCTTCCTTCTGAATTTCTGCTTCGGATTCCGGCTTAGCGTCAGTTTCCGCTTCTGCTGATTTTTCCTTTTCATCAGCCAAAACACTTTCATCCATTTCGCCCTTCATCAGCTTTTCAAAATCATCACTGTCGATCTTTTCATATTTCATAAGGTATTTCGCAAGGAGATGGAGCTGATCCATATGCTCCTCAAGGATATCCTTTGATCTTTCATAGCCTTCCTCGATAATTTCACGCATTTCTGCGTCAATCTCAGCGGCAACATTTTCGGAGTAGTTTCTTGAACTGTTGAAGTCACGTCCAAGGAAGACCTCGCTCTGGTCGTTTCCGTAAACCATAGGGCCTAACTTGTCGCTGAAACCATATCGTGTTACCATGTTTCTTGCAATTGAAGTGGCACGCTCGATATCGTTGGAAGCGCCTGTTGAAATGTCATCGAGAATAAGCTTTTCTGCAACACGTCCGCCGAGGAGCGTAACAATATTTTCACGCATTTCAGTCTTGCTTACATAGGACTTGTCATGCTCCGGCAGAGACATTGTAAATCCGCCTGCCATACCTCTTGGTATAATGGAAACCTGATGAACCTTATCCTGTGAAGGACAGTAATATGTGCAGACAGCGTGACCTGCTTCGTGGTATGAGGTGAGCTTCTTTTCGCGTTCTGTAACAACTCTTGACTTCTTTTCGGGACCTGCCACTACCTTGATAGTTGCTTCTTCGATATCAGCTCTGGTAATGGCCTTTCTGTTGGCTCTTGCCGCAAGAAGCGAAGCTTCGTTTACGAGATTTTCAAGATCTGCACCGGTAAAGCCCACAGTTGTTTTAGCAATCGTTGAAAGATTGACATCGGGTCCGAGGGGTTTGTTTTTAGTGTGAACCTTCAGAATCTCCTCACGGCCCTTTATGTCGGGATAGCTTACAACGATCTGTCTGTCAAAACGTCCCGGTCTGAGAAGGGCTGGGTCAAGAATATCACGTCTGTTTGTAGCCGCAATGACAATTACACTTTCATTGCCTGTAAAGCCGTCCATTTCAACAAGGAGCTGGTTTAAGGTCTGTTCACGTTCATCGTGTCCGCCGCCGAGACCTGCGCCTCTCTGACGTCCTACGGCGTCAATTTCATCTATAAAGATAATTGCAGGAGCGTTCTTTTTCGCCTGTTCAAAAAGGTCTCTCACTCGTGAAGCGCCGACACCTACGAACATTTCCACAAAGTCTGAACCGGAAATAGGGAAGAACGGGCAGCCTGCTTCGCCTGCAACAGCTTTTGCAAGAAGTGTTTTACCTGTTCCGGGAGGACCCAGAAGAAGAACGCCCTTAGGGATTCTTGCGCCGATATCAGCATACTTTTTGGGGTTTTTAAGGAAATCGACTATTTCCTCCATTTCATGCTTTTCTTCATCTGCGCCTGCTACGTCGTCAAATGTGACACGTTTTCCCTGCCGGCTCTGATTTTTGACATTTGCCTTGCCGAATGAGGAATATTTTCCGCCGCCGCCTGCCTGTCTCATCATAAAGAAAAAGAGGATGATACCCATAATAAGCAGAAGGACTGTCGGGATCACGGAAATTATCCATGAATTGTCCTTTACTTCAAAGTAATCCTGTGAAAGGGGGGCGTCGGGATTTTTTTGGTTGTATTCCTGACGGTAATTTTCAGTCTCCTCAAGGAAGAGCGCTACATAAGGAACATCATATGTCAGTTTTTCATCGCTTCCCTTGAGCGTATATATAAGCTCTCCGGTGCCCAGATCAAGCGTATAGGATGTAACCTCATAATTGTCGAAGTGGCTGATAACCTCTGAATATTCAGTATTTTTGTTTGGCTGGGTAAGCTTCGGGAAAATGACGACGATTGCAATAATAAGAGCTGCTGCAATAGCGATATAAGCCGTCAGTCCTCTGTTGTTTCTTTTAGGTGTCAATAAATTCACTCCATTCTGATTCTATATATACAGATTTTGATTCTGCACCAAAATGCTGTAAGATTTTCTCATAATAACTATTATAACTTGAAACTCGCATAAAGTCAATTTGCATAGGGATTTTATCATCTGATTTTCACTTTTAGCCTGTTTCTTCTATGGTTACGGAAAAAAATCTGTCAGTTTTTTCAGTAACTTTAACCCTTTCTGCAATACCGATATTTTCTATGAAGATGAGTCCTTCCTCATCTTCTATGAAATGAATATAAGGCCGTTCATATCCGGGGATTTTTTCGTTTAAAAGTTTCTTGACAGAAGAGTTGAAATTCCTTCCAGCAAGCTGGATCTTATCTCCGAATCTTCTGTTTCTGAGGATCATTCTGCCTTTGATTTTATCATGATCCATGCAGACTGTTCCGTTTTCGCCTTCAAATGCAAGAAGCTTTTTTGAGGGAAAGATCGTGTTTTCTCCTGTTTCAAGCGGAACGGATAATTCACAGCATGTATTTTCATTTCTGCTTATATAAAGAATATCCTTTCTGCAAATAACATAGGTTCCCGATGAAACATTTATTTTTCCTCCGTTTACCGCAATATCAGCAACAGCTTTTATTCTTTCATGATTTACAGGTATTTTTTCCGATTTCAGAAATTTCATAACACATCGGTTTACAATGACGGGCGGATAGCCCGAAAGACCTCTGAGCCTGCCGTTTTCAAAGCATTTTTCAAAAACCTCTTCGGCATGTTTCTCAATATATTCGTTTTCATCAGAGATGATTCCGGACTCTGATGACACTGTTGAAACAAAGCTGCTGTTGATTTCCGTAAGGGCAGGAATAACTATGTGGCGGATTTTGTTTCGTGTGTAGTCAAGGGAAAGGTTGGTGGAATCGGTTATAAAATCCTGATCTATGCTTTTCAGGTAGGCTTCGACATCATTTCGTGTGATCTCTATAAGGGGACGGATAAATTTATCCCTCACAGGCGGAATACCTGCAAGTCCTTTAAGTCCGGTCCCGCGCACAAGATTGATAAGAACAGTTTCTGCATTATCAGATGCCGTATGTGCCGTAGCGATCTTTCCGTTCTTGTGCATATGGCTGCTGAAAATTTCGTAGCGTATCTCGCGGGCTGCTTCCTCAATTGAAAGCTTTTTTTCCTTAGCATATCCGGGGACATCGTATCTTACAGCAGTGAACGGGATATCAAGCTTTTCGCACAATCTGCGGCAGAAGTCTTCATCCCTGTCGCTTTCTTCGCCTCTTATTTCGTGATTTATGTGTATTGCATCGAGTGAGACGCCGTACCGTGGACATATTTCATGCAGTATCCGGAGAAGACATACACTGTCAGCGCCGCCGGAAAGCGCTGCTGTCAGCTTATTGCAGCCCTCAAGCATACTGTATGTACTGATTGTGTTTATTATTCTGTCGGTCAGCATTTAACCCTCCGCTGCCGCATCATCAAATGCAGCATTTGAAAATCTTGTGAACTGTCCGTCCCAGACAAGCTTTACAGTACCTGTATCTCCGTGTCGGTTTTTGGCGACAATACATTCCGATATATTTGGCTCGGCGCTGTCTTTATTGTAATAGCCGTCGCGGAAAAGGAAAAGAACAATATCTGCGTCCTGCTCGATTGAACCTGATTCACGAAGATCAGAGAGCATAGGGTGCTTGTCTGGTCTTGATTCAACACCTCGGTTAAGCTGGGACAAAAGGATAACCGGAACGTCAATTTCCTTTGCCAGGATTTTAAGATTTCTTGTGATCTCTGAAATTCGCAGGACCTGGTTTTCTGATTTGACGGTGGATTCCATAAGCTGGAGATAGTCTATGACAACAAGCCCCAGATTTTTTATCCTCCTAAGCTTTGCTTTAAGCTGGGGGACATTTGTACCGGCTGTATCGTCAATGAAAATGGGGAGTCCGCAAAGAACATCAGCGCTGGATGCAAGTCTTACCCAGTCATTGTCCGAAAGGTGACCGCTTCTGAGCTTGTTGGAATCTACAAGTGCTTCTGTGGAAAGCATTCTTGTTGCCAGCTGTTCCTTTGACATTTCAAGGGAGAAAACAGCAACAGCCTTTCCGCTGTGACGTGCAACATTGGTCGCAATGTTCAGTGCAAATGACGTTTTACCCATACCAGGACGTGCAGCCAGAATAATAAGGTCGGAACGATTCAGTCCCGTTGTGATCGTATCGAGCAGAGTAAAACCCGTTTTTGCGCCCAGATACTTGTCCTTGTCAGGACCGGTTATCTTCTGAAGTCTGTTCCATGACTCGAAAATAACGTCGCTTATGGGAGTAAGTCCTTTAACGTCCTTTCCCTGTCTTATATCAAATATTTTCTGTTCTGCCGAGTCAAGAAGAAGCTGGGCTGTGTTCTGACCGAGTGAAATTTCATGGAGCAGATCTCTTGCAACATACGCTAAGCTGCGGATATAATATTTTTCCGCAACAATCTGACAGTAGCTGTCAATATTATCAACGGACGGAACCATGTTGACCAAGGCAGCAAGATAGTTTCTTCCTTCCTGAGCCGTTTCAAAAATTTTCGT
Organism: Porcipelethomonas sp.; assembly: GCA_051881915.1. Lineage (GTDB taxonomy): Bacteria > Bacillota > Clostridia > Oscillospirales > Ruminococcaceae > Porcipelethomonas. The sequence continues at coordinate 10,250 of JBJEQV010000122.1, forward strand.
TTTGACAGCTTCGTTCAGAACTGTTATAACATCTGATTTGACTCCTGATGTAAACATTCTGAGCATTATTTCGTAAATGGCCCTGTGCTGTTCGCTGAAAAAACAATCGGGATTTATTTTTTCGAGAACCGTAGAAATTACTGTCTGATCTATAAGAATCGCGCCAAGTATAGTCTGTTCTGCTTCAAGACTGTACGGCAGTTCCTTGTCAGAAAAATCGGTATACTCCATGATGACCCCCCTTATTAAAAGCAGATTTACGCAAAGAAAGCACTATGTATGATCTGTGCAGAGTTAAGCCTTAAAACTCCTAAAGGCAGCCTTTTTACGACTGCCTTGAGATTTTATTCTTCTGTTACATCAATTGTAACGTTTGCCGAAACACCATTATAAAGTCTGATTTCAGCTTCATAGGTTCCGAAATTCTTGATTTCTGTTTTCAGTGCGATCTTTTTCTTTTCGATTGCTTTACCGAACTGTTTTTCAATAAGCTCTGAAATATTTCCTGTTGTGACCGAACCGAAAAGACGCCCGTTTGAGCCGGCTCTTACCTTTGCGATTACTGTTTTTCCGTCAATGACTTTCTTTATGTCTTCGGCAGTCTGCTTTTCGACATCCTTCTTGTGCTGTACAGATGCTTTCTGACCGTCAAGAAGATTCATATTTTTAGCTGTGGCTTCAACGGCAAGTCCCTTGTTTATAAGGAAATTCCTTGCATATCCGTCAGCAACATTTTTTACTTCGCCTTTTTTTCCCGAACCTTTAACATCCTGTGTGAAAATAACCTTCATATATTTCTCCAATCCGCCGCAGTGCGGCTGTTTATTCATCGCTTTTTATTGCTTCGATCAGCATTTGTCTTGCTTCCTGCAATGTGATATCGTTTATCTGGGCTGCCGCCATTGTCTGATGTCCGCCGCCGCCCAGACGTTCCATAATGACCTGAACGTTTACAGAACCCAGAGAACGTGCAGAGATATTGACAATGCTGCCGGTTTTGTAAATTACAAATGAAGCGGCAACTCCTGTTATTCCAAGAAGTTCGTCAGCTGCCTGGGGAGCAGTTATTCTTATATTTTCAGATGTATCGCTTCCGGCAACGGAAACTGCACAGTTCCCGATGATGTCAGCTGATGCGATAAGTGCTGATTTTTGCCTGAAAGCGTCTATTGAGCTTGTGAAAAGCTCTTTTACTCTTACAGTATCTGCTCCGTTTTTTCTGAGATAAGCTGCTGCTTCAAAGGTTCTCACGCCTGTTTTCATCACGAAATTTTTAGTGTCCAGCATGATTCCTGAAAGAAGCGCCTCAGCATAGATCTGCGGAATTGACGGTTCTTTGAAATACTGTATTATCTCAGTGACCATTTCAGATGCCGAGGAGGCATAGGGTTCGTGATAAAAAATAACAGCATCATCAATAAAGTTTACGGATTTTCTGTGGTGATCGATAACAACTTTATGTGAAGCCGAATTGTAAAGCATGCTGCTTTCAACAAGCTCGGCATTATGTGTATCAACTATAATAAGCAGACTGTTTTCAGTAAGCTTCATCAAAGCGTCATCCGGGGAGATGACAAGTCCCGGCATTTCATCTGAAACACGTTCAACAAGCTTTCCTGCAAGATTTTTCTGGAAATCAACAACATAATAGGATTCGGGATTATACTGTCTTATGGCGCCGGCAAGACCTATTCCTGCGCCTGCGGCGTCAAGATCTGCAAATCTGTGCCCCATAACAAGCACATTATCCGTATTATGTATAAGCTCCTGGAGGGCGTTTGAAATGATTCTTGATTTGGCTTTTGACTTTTTCTCAACACCTTTTGCAACTCCGCCGTAAAACTTAAATCCGTTTTCGGTTTTGACCGCTGCCTGGTCTCCGCCTCTGCCCAGAGCCATATCAAGAGCCTGACGGGCAAAGCATTCGCTTTCTTCAAGAGTGGAAGCACCCTTTCCGACACCGATCGAAAGGGTTATGATATTGGATTTTCCGTTTACGCTTATGCTTCTTGCCTTGTCCAGGATGCTGAACTTGGATCTTATGATTTCATTAAGATGCTGTTCCTCCAGAACGGCAATGAACCTGTCATGGCTGAGCTTGCGAAGTATGCCTGTGGTTTCCGACATGAATTCTTCAAACATTGTTTCTATTGCAGCAGCAGCCTGTGCTTTTTCGCTCTCCTTGAAATTCTGAAGGACATCTTCGTAATTATCTGCTGTTATAAGGAGAACGGAAGGTCTTGTCTGCTTGTATTTTTTGAACAGCTCCGCATATTCCGTAATATCGCTGAATGATACGTAGATAAGTCTGCGGTTATTGCGCATAACCACAACAGAAGCTGCTTTGAAGGTTCTTCCGCAGAATTCAAAGCTTGCAAATCCGTCCAGCATGAGTTTTTTCATATCAATATCAATGAAATCACCGATTTCCTGTGCGAAGATCTCGTAGTCCTCGATAAACTGTACGCTGAATTCCTTGCTGCACCAGAGCACCTTGAAATTTTCGTCAAGGATAAGGGAAGGAGTATCGGAATAGTAAAGAACTTCATTTTCCGCTGTTCCGACGGCATTGTTAAGCTTTGCGATAAATTTTAAAGAGTTCTTATCCGCCAGTATCATTTCCACAAAGATGATTCCTGCAAATATAACTGTTGGTACCACTGCCATAAGAAACTTTTTCGGGTTGTGATCATACAGCATCAAAACTGAAAAAGCATTGGAAAATACAAGAAGCATTATGGAAGCAATAAATATAAACGAATATTTTCTCTTCAACGGTTTTCACCTCCAGAAAGCCGGTCTCAGATCTCCATTATTATTGGAAGGATCATAGGACTGCGCTTTGTCTTTTCATAAATATAATCCGAAAGTGCGTCACGCATGCGTGTTTTTATCGAATTCCATTCCCTGAAATCATGCATTGAGCATGAAGCCAGAGTTGACGCAAGAAGATTTTTTGCGTTTTCAATAAGCTCCTCGGATTCTCTTACATATACAAATCCTCTTGAAATAATATCCGGACCCGATACAACGGTATTTGATGCCTTTTCGATTCCGACAACCACAATGATAAGTCCGTCCTGAGCCAGATGCTTTCTGTCTCTGAGAACGATGGAGCCTACATCGCCGACTCCCAGTCCGTCAACAAGGACCTTTCCGGCGGGAACCTGTGAAACAACGTTGATTTTTGTTCCGTCGGTTTCAATAACGTTTCCTATTTCGCCTATAATTATGTTTTCCTTTGGCATTCCCAGTTCAAGAGCAAGCTCTGCATGCTTTTTCAGATGCTTGTATTCACCATGGACAGGAATAAAGAATTTAGGCTTTGTCAGAGCGTGAATGAGCTTGAGTTCCTCCTGGCACGCATGTCCCGAAACATGGACTTCATACATTGCCTCGTATACAACCTCAGCGCCGGATTTCATAAGCTCGTTTACAACTCGTGTGACAAACTTCTCATTTCCGGGGATAGGAGTAGCCGAAATGATTATAAAGTCATGGGGAGTGATGTTTACTTTTTTATGATCATTCATTGCCATTCGCGTAAGAGCCGACATGGGTTCGCCCTGGCTTCCGGTAGTGATCAGAACGATCTGCTCATTGGTGTATCTGTTCATGGTGTCAATGTCAATGAGAAGCCCGTCAGGTACGGAAAGATAGCCGAATTCTATTGCTGTTGCAATGACGTTTACCATGCTTCTTCCAAAAACTGCAACCTTTCTTCCGTATCTCTGCGCACAGTTTACGATCTGCTGGATTCTGTGGATGTTTGAAGAGAATGTAGCAATAATGATCCTCTTGCCTTCAGCCTTGCTGAAAAGCTTTTCAAATGATTCGCCGACTTTTCTCTCAGACTGTGTATAGCCGCCTCTTTCGGCATTGGTGGAGTCTGCCATAAGTGCAAGGACGCCCTTGCTTCCAAGCTCTCCGAATCTTGCAAGATCGATGATCTCACCGTTTATAGGACTGTAATCCACCTTGAAGTCGCCTGTATGGACGATTATTCCTGCAGGCGTGTGAACAGCCATGCCCACAGCATCAGGGATAGAGTGGTTCACTCTGATAAATTCAACTGCCATGCAGCCCATTTTTACAGTTTTTCTGTGGCTCACTACATTCAGATTTGCCTTTCCGGCAAGACCATGCTCTTTGAGCTTTCCTTCAACAAGTCCGAGAGTAAGCTTTGTTCCGTAGACCGGAACGTTTACCTTTTTGAGAAGATATGCGAGTCCGCCTATATGATCCTCATGTCCGTGAGTCAGAACAATACCCCTGAGCTTGTCCTGGTTTTTTTCAATATATGTGAAATCCGGGATGACAATATCAACGCCCGGCATTTCGGAATCAGGAAAAGCAAGTCCGCAGTCGATAATAAACATATCATTGGAGCATTCGATAACTGTCATATTCTTGCCGATCTCGTTAAGTCCGCCCAGAGGGATGATCCTGACGGGGGTTCTCCTCTGTTCTCTTTTTGGCTTCTGAACAGCCGGCGGTTTTATCTGGAGCTCTGATGACTGGGACCTTCTCGGACCGGACTGGTCAAATCTTCGTCTGACGGGAGGTCTTTTTAATTCCTGGGGATTTCTGGATGAATTGTTTTCCACGCTAATACCTTACCTTTCTTTTCCGGGAAGATTACTGTAATTATTATTTTTTTGATGAATGATCACAAATCAGGAGAGAGTTTAGTAAAAATAAGCTTTGGACTGAATGAAGTTATAATTGGAGCATTTTAACAAAATAACAAACAAGAAAGCTTTGCCCGGTTTAATATGTATTTGTTCAGCATTTGATATGCCATGTTTATTTTAAAGGCGGAGAAGCCTTTTCTCCGCTCATAAAACCAAAATACAGCAACAGTCCGCCGCAGGATTAAATTTCCTGCGGCAAAATGTCATTTTGATCTGCATATATACATTCTAATTATACGATTATACTGAACAAATGTCAAGTGGATTTTGAGTTTATTCTTCAGTGCTGAAATTTACGCAGTGTTTCTTCAATTTTACCGCATATTTCGGAGGCGGTTTCGGCAGAGTAGCTTTCAACGCTCAGCCAAAGTCCTTTTCCTGATTCGGAAGGACGCATGAGGACACGTCCGTTTTTTTCCGAAAAAGCAGTTCCGTCAGGGGTTCTTTTCCCTTTTTTGCTGGACAGGAAGCTTTCTATGCATGAGCAGTCAACAGAAACATACTTTTTCAGCGAATGGGCTTTGGGAATAAAATCTGCTGCCTCGGAGAGGGAAATATTTTTTTCGGTGAGTATTTTTACCGCATTTAGCGCAAGAAAAAGTCCGTCTGTTGTAAACCTCTGTCCGGCGGCAAGCTTTCGTGCTTCGCTGTCATCGGTGCCGCTGCCGTAAGAAAAATAACGCAGGACTTTTCTTCCTTTTTCGGCTGCAATTCTGTCAGCTGCAAAGGAAAAGTCGTAGGGGAGAGCTGCATCACAGCCTTTTTCAAACAGATCGAGACAACAGATCAGAACAAGTCCGCTGTATGATATAAATCCGCTTTTTTCGGAATAAAGCGATGCCTTTGTGCCGTCTGAACTCAGCTGTATGACGATTTCATCCCCCTTGTCCGGGCCGAATGTTTCTCTGAATCCGCAGGATGAACTGACTGAGATCTTATACGGGCTTTTTTCGGGGATGAGTTTTTTCAAATTGTCAAAATAGATTTTCCTGAGTATGGAAGCGTCTGTAATTTTTCCTTCCGGTATATTTTTCTTTTCGGAGGCGTTCTGTATAAGATCCCGGACTTTGTCGGTTAACGGCATCCCGCTTTTTTCTTCGGTTTCTATTTTTACTATGCCGCTGTCTTTTATGCAGATGCACAGTCCGCAGTCTGAAATACGTGAAGCAAGAAAAACTGCAGGCTTTATGCATCTGCCCATAAGTATAACATCTGCTCCGCCTTTTATTATTCCTGCACAAAGAGCAGATTCGGCAGCGGAGTTTTCCGTGCATCTTCCTACGGCAATACGATTTGAAGCACCTGCAAGTGCTTCACCATACGAAAGAACCTCCGGAAGTGATCTGAATATGATTTCGTGATTCATAGTTTTCTCCTTTCGGGACATGTATTTACAGAAGAAATATTGTCCGTGAAAAGAAAAATTATTCGGCGGTCACTTTTTTTCTCAGTATTATCAGTCCTGTCAGGTTCGGAATCGCCATAAGTCCGTTAAATATGTCAGAAACCGCCCAGACAGCTTCAAGCTCTGAAACTGAGCCGATTATTATAAATGCAATAAAGACAAATTTGTAAAATCCTATCCCTGTACTGCCGAAAAGATATCTTACGGAGCATTCGCCGCAGTAAAACCAGCCGATAATGGTCGCAAAGGCAAAAAGGGCTATTGCAGCAGCAATAAAATATGGTGCGGCGCTTCCGAAACAGCTCCTGAAAGCTTCGGTTACAAGGGGGGCACCATCTTTTCCGCTGCCAAGTACACCGCTTGAGAGAACAGCAAGTGCTGTAACAGTGCAGCATATAATTGTATCTATAAACACCTCCGTAACAGCCCACATTCCAAGCTGCTCCGGATTTTTTCCGTCGGCAGATGAGTGGAGCAGAGAACAGCTTCCAAGTCCTGCCTCATTTGAAAATACACCTCTTCTGAGTCCTGTGCTGATGCTCCGGCTTATTATTGCCCCGCTGATGCCGCCGCCTGCCTGAGCAATTCCGAAAGCGCCTTTGAATATGCTGCCGAAAGCTTCGGGGAGGTTTCTGTAATGGCGCATTATGATGAACAGGGCGGCAGAAATATAAGCAAGGGAAAGTACGGGAATAATGATCTGTGAGGCAGATCCGATACGCTTTATGCCCCCTGATATTACAGCAGCGGCAATCAGAGCTGCTGCAATACCTATTATAAGCGGGTCTGTTCCGAACGAATCATATAAGACTGAGGATATGGAATTTATCTGGGTCATATTGCCCATTCCAAGAGATGCAAGACAGCAGAAAGCCGCAAATAGTACTGCCGGCAGACGTTTTCCTGTCCCGAGCTCAAGATACGCCATAGGTCCGCCGTACCATACACCGTTTTTCTTCTTCCTGTAAATAGTTCCGAGGTAATTCTCGGCATATACAAGAGCCATACCCAGTATTGCTGAGACCCACATCCAGAATATTGCACCCGGTCCGCCTATGGTAAGGGCTGTTGCAACACCTGCAATATTTCCGGTACCCATGGCTGCTGCAAGTGCGGTGGAAACCGCCTTGAACTGGGAAATGCTGTCCTTGTCCTCTGAAGTTACGGCTTTTTTGTCACGGAAAAGTGAAAAAAGCGTGTTGTTTAAAATAAAACCGAATCTTCTCAGCTGAAAAAACTTAAGTCTGATGCTTATTGCAAGTCCTGTTCCGAGGAGCAGTAACAGCAAAGGAGTTCCCCAGACAATATTGTTTATTTTTTCAATCATTTTTTTCTCCTTTTATTGAATTTAGCATATGATTTATGTTATAATAAAATAGATATAATGTCCGGGACGGAGGGATGATTGTATGAAACAGTACAAAGCTGACAAAAAATGTCTTAATATAATAAGAATATTTCTGATTGCAGTTACGGCTGCACTTATAATTGTATGTGCTGAATTTATGCAGGTTCTTCCTATACTTATGATTTCTCTTTGTGTTATATTCGCTTTAGCCGGTTTTTTTACGGCTTTTGTTTATTTGCCGGTTTATTTCAGAAAGCTCTGCTATACGGTCTCGGACGGGAAAATTATAAAGCAGAGCGGGTTCTTTTTTTATAAGACGCAGATGATGCGTATTGATACCATTCAGTTTTCCTCCTCTGTTTTTACTCCGTTTTCAAAGTTTACAGGCCTTAATTTTATTTTTTTATATGCATACGGCGGAATGATGACTGTTATGTTTCTGGAAAATGATGACTTTAGCGAGCTTGATAAAAGTCTTAAATCAGTTTATGCAGGAAAGGAGGAGGATAATGGAGAACGAAACGAAAATGACGGATTGCAGGGAGCATCCGCTGAAAATAATTAAATATGCTGCTAAAAATATATGGCTGCTTATTTTTCCGCTGATCAGAGGCATAAGATCCATGCGGCTTGATTTTAATGCGCTTTATTCATGGATCCGCGGCGCATGGTTTGATATACTTATCGTTTTGCTGATTCTGGGATTCGGATATCTGAGCTGGAGATTTACATCCTTTGACATAACCGATCAGCAGATTGTAAGAAAAAGCGGAATAATCATAAAGCACAGAGTTTCTGTTCCGTTCAAGAATATATCTGCTGTAACTGCGGAGCACAGTTTTTATCTTCGCCCTTTCTATGCTGTCAGGCTCAATATAGATACAAGAGCAGGCGCATTTTCTGCATCCGATATGTCTTTGCTTATAAGGCGAAGAGATCTTAGAAGCATCAACAGAAAAATGCCCCGGTCGGAGCATCATGCAGGAAAAAAATCTCTTGTTATCCAGCCGAAGTGGTTTGCGATAGTGTTTTTCTCCCTTGTTTTTTCAAGCAGCCTTTCCGGAACTGTTTATATTGCAGCGTTTCTTTTCCAGTCAGGAAGATTTGCAAGAACACTGATAGAAAAGGAAATGGGCGATGTTTTAAAGCTTGCAAACAGTGTTTCTGCAAAGCTTGCAATGGGTATACCGCCTGCGGCTGTGCTTCTTGGAATAATAATCATTGCTACATGGCTGTTTTCTTTTATTTCAAATATGTTCAGATATGCAGGCTTCAGTATGAAAAAGGATTCAAATGCGCTTAGAGTGAAAATGGGCGTTGGTACGAAGAGGCAATATCATATTATTCTTTCCAAGATAAATCATGTTGATCTGAGACAGAATCTCATTATGAAATTTTTTAAAACATTTTCTGTAAACATAAGCTGTTCGGGATATGGGGATGAAAAAAATGAGCTGCCGGTCCTTTTGCCTATTCTTAACAGAAGGCAGGCTAACAGGGCTCTGGATCTGATCGGATTCAGAAAATATGCTGTAAAAAGAAAGATCAAGGTAAGCAGGCAGGCAGTCGTGTCGTATCTGGGCTATCCGTCTCTTGTGATATTTTTAATACCGATTGTATCTGATATAATAGTTCACTTTTTTCCGTCGCTTGATGGCTTTTTTTTCTTTGTCAAGATCATGGGAGAAATCCCGGTATTATGGATGTTTATCGTAAAGACCATTGCACTGATGAGCTCCGGCATTACCATTGAAGATGATTTCTGCTGTATAAGATATTCAAGATTCTATGCTTTTCATACGATTCTTGCAGACAGGGAAAATCTCGTGAAAATACAGATCATACAGGATCCCATTGCAAAAAAAATCGGCAGATGCAGAATGGATTTTTATTTCAGTTCTGAGTCGGTAAGGTGCAATAAGCTTAAAGGTGTAAAGTATTCTGATGCAAAAAAAATCATGGATCACTTCGGATTTTCGTATAAATAAATATCCGGTTTCCTGAAGTGATTGATAAATACCACTTGATTTAAAACTAAACAGACATAAAAAAAGCTATGCTGAAAATAACAGCATAGCTTTTTTGTTGAGTAATTCTGTGTTTTATTAGTAAGAAACACCCTGCCACATCATAGCGTCTGCAACCTTTTCAAAGCCGGCGATGTTAGCACCTGCAACCAGGTTGCCTTCCATTCCGTACTTCTTGGCAGCATTGTATGAGTTGTGGAAAATGTTGATCATAATGCTCTTGAGCTTAGCGTCAACCTCTTCAAATGTCCAGCTGAGTCTCTGTGAGTTCTGTGACATTTCGAGAGCTGATGTAGCAACACCGCCTGCATTTGCAGCCTTTGCAGGTCCGAAAAGAACGCCTGCTGCCTGGAGCTTTGCAATAGCTTCAGGAGTTGAAGGCATGTTAGCACCTTCAGCAACAACCTGTACGCCGTTCTTGATGAGCATTTCTGCATCTTCTTCGTTGAGTTCATTCTGAGTAGCACAAGGAAGTGCGATATCACACTTGATGCTCCAGATGCCCTTGCCTTCTGTGTAAACAGAACCAGGTACTCTGTCAGCATATTCCTTGATTCTTCCTCTTTCAACTTCCTTGATCTGCTTTACAACATCAAGATTGATGCCGTTAGCGTCATATATATAACCGTTGGAGTCAGAGAGAGCAACTACCTTACCGCCTAATTGAGTAGCCTTTTCAGTAGCATAGATAGCAACGTTTCCTGAACCGGAAACTACAACTGTCTTGCCCTTGAAGCTGTCATTCTTGATAACATTGAGCATTTCTTCTGTGAAGTAGCAGAGACCATAGCCTGTTGCTTCTGTTCTTGCGAGTGAACCGCCGTAGGAAAGACCCTTGCCTGTAAGAACGCCTGTGAATTCATTGCGCAGTCTCTTGTACTGGCCGTAAAGGAAACCGATTTCTCTTGCGCCTACGCCGATATCTCCGGCAGGAACGTCTGTATCAGCACCGATGTGCTTTGAAAGCTCTGTCATAAAGCTCTGGCAGAATCTCATAACTTCAGCGTCAGACTTGCCCTTAGGATCGAAGTCTGAACCACCCTTACCGCCGCCGATTGGAAGTGTTGTAAGGCTGTTCTTGAAGATCTGCTCGAAGCCGAGGAACTTGATAACTGATGCACATACTGTCGGGTGGAATCTGAGACCGCCCTTGTATGGACCGATTGCAGAGTTGAACTGAACTCTGAAGCCTCTGTTTACCTGTACCTTGCCGTTGTCATCAACCCATGGTACTCTGAACTGGATAACTCTTTCAGGTTCAACGATTCTGTCGATAACACCTGCTTCTACGATTTCAGGTCTTTTTTCAACAACCGGCTCAAGGCTCTCGAGAACCTCGTGCACTGCCTGAAGGAATTCCTTTTCTCCGTTGTTTCTCTGGCATACCTTGTCGTATACGCCCTGTAAGTATTCGCTTTTAAACGCCATTGTTTAAAACCTCCTGTATTTAATAATCTTAAGCTGAAAGCTTCAAGACTTCTTTTATTATACTATGTTTTCCTGAATAAAGCAATAGTTTTACAAAAAAAACTGTACTTTTTACATAAATCCCCGGAAATCAATATACATGGGGCAGATAAAGTGTTCCGGAATCTGCTTGCCGTATTTTATGGATATAACCTCAGAAACGTGCAAATTGCGATTTTAATAAAACACTGCTCCGTCAGATCAGAAAAAGTCTGACAGAGCAGTATTAAAATTACATATTTTCAGCTTTCGGATCTGAATATCCGGTTATTTGTTCCGCTGCCGCTTTCGCAGGTCGTTCCGTCTGTAAATATGTAAGTTCTTGTGAATCTTGATTTTCCGCTTACGATTTCTCCGGCTTTTTCCTCTGAGAACATGCATTTTATCATTTCATCTTCGGGATTGTAATCGCGGGTATATGCAAATGCAGCCGTTCCGGCAGCAGACAGAATACAGGTGGCAGCAAGGATGACCGCACAGATGATCTTTGTTTTTTTCATAGCTTTGCCTCATTTCATAAAATCAGATGCAGGAATAAATTCTTTTCCGTTCCAGTAGTAGGTTTCCCTGCTGTCGATGTTTCGTACTTCACCGTCAGAAAATGTATATTCTCCGCTGTATTCAAATATCATACCTGCAAGCTCCTTGTCAGAGAATTCCTCCTGCTGTGATATTTCGTTCATAAATTGCACGGCACGTTCTGCTTCATCGGGACCTTCAAAATATTCTATGATTTTTAGCGTGCCGTATATGACCAGGAGATTCGCTGCTATCAGCGCAATTATGTACAGCGTTATTTTCATCGCTTTGCTGGATGAATTTTTCCTGGGATTGCGGCATGCGCTTATGGCTGAATTATTTGTTCTTATACTTATGCCCATTTTTTCATCTCCCATTTCATAGCTTATATTATTATTCGTATGTTTTTAAGAAAATTAAATAAATCATCGGAGCTGATTTGAAAAATCCAGTCTGTTTTTCAAAAGCTGTTCAAAGACGATGTTGACAAAATCTCAAAAATATAATACAATATGTTAGAGCAGACTATGCGGCAGCGGGAACGCTTTTAGTTTACGAGGAAAGTCCGGGCATCACAGAGCAGGATAGCTGTTAACGACAGCCGAAGGCGACTTCAGGGCCAGTGCAGCAGAAATTATACCGCCTGATTTTTCAGGTAAGGGTGGAAAGGCGAGGTAAGAGCTCACCGGAGTACAGGAGACTGTACTGCCGTGTAAACCCTATCCGATGCAACGTCTATTGGTACTTCTGCGTCAACATTTGCTCGATGGATTCAGAGGTAATGACGGCTTGAGCTTTAAGGCGACTTAAAGCCTAGATAAATTGCCGCACACGACAGAACCCGGCTTATCGGTCTGGTCACAAAAAAACACCGTGAGTTTTCACGGTGTTTTTATTCTTTTTTAAGCATCTGACTCAGTGCTTCAACGTTTGCCTTTCCGGCACCGGAATACATATACATTTCAAAGTATTTTGCTGAATTGGTGTAGTCCCCCAGTTTTTTATATGAAAGGGAGGCAGTTCCCATGGCCTGATACAGATCGGATCTGAGCTCAATTGCCTTCAGCGCATATTCAAGCGCTTTTTCTGTCTGTCCGCTGTTGAAGTACAGTACAGCAAGGTTATTGTATGCATAAGCGTTGTTCGGATCATAGGATACGGCATTTCTGTATGCATTTTCTGCTTCTGATGAATTCCCCTCGGAATTATATATAAGTCCCAGATTCGACCATGCTTTTGAATTGGAAACATCATATCTGAGCAGTTCCTCATAGGCTTCCTTTGCGGCGCTTTTCATGCCTTTTCCTTCTGAGCAAAGCGCCTTGAACATAAGGACTGCTGAATATTCGCAGCTTTCCGTGCATGAACTTTCATACAGCTTGTCCAGAGCTTTTATTGCTCTGTCATATTTATTATAGTTAAAATCTTCAATTGCATTTATCAGGAGTTTATGGCTTTTTCTGTCATTTTTGAAAGCGTTACCGATAATATCTCCGTATTTATCCATATAGATTTTACTGTCAAAGGGAGAGCGTTTGGGACGTATCCTTAAAAGTGCAAGTGCGAACGTGACAAAAACAACGATTGCCTTTGAAAGTGTTCTTATATTCCTGTTATCGTTAAGGAAAAGCTCGTAGACACATATTCCTGCCGATAAAATAACAACAAGTATGTCAATGGAAAAAATTATTTTATATTTCATTTTTATCTCCGAAAAAACAAAGGAGTCTCCTTTTTAAAAGAGACTCCTTAAAATCACAATGATGATTTAATTAACCGAGTTCAGCAAAGTACTTGATTGTTCTAACCATCTGGCTTGTGTATGAGTTTTCGTTGTCATACCATGAAACAACCTGAACTTCGTAAAGGTCATCAGCGATCTTTGAAACCATTGTCTGAGTAGCGTCAAAGAGTGAACCGAATCTCATGCCGATAACGTCTGAAGAAACGATAGGATCTTCGTTGTAACCGAATGATTCGGAAGCAGCAGCCTTCATAGCAGCGTTGATGCCTTCAGCAGTTACGTTTGCACCCTTGACAACAGCTGTAAGGATTGTTGTTGAACCTGTCGGAACAGGAACTCTCTGTGCAGAACCGATGAGCTTGCCGTTGAGTTCAGGGATTACAAGACCGATAGCCTTTGCAGCACCTGTTGAGTTAGGAACGATGTTAGCAGCGCCTGCTCTTGCTCTTCTGAGGTCACCCTTTCTGTGAGGACCGTCAAGGATCATCTGATCGCCTGTGTAAGCGTGGATTGTGCTCATGATACCGCTCTGGATAGGAGCATAGTCATTGAGAGCCTTAGCCATAGGAGCGAGGCAGTTTGTTGTACATGAAGCAGCAGAAATGATCTTGTCATCTGTTGTAAGAGTCTTTTCATTTACGCTGTAAACGATTGTAGGAAGATCATTTCCTGCAGGAGCAGAAATAACAACCTTCTTAGCGCCGGCATCAATGTGAGCCTGAGCCTTGTCCTTTGAGCAGTAGAAACCTGTACACTCAAGAACTACGTCAACACCGATCTCACCCCATGGGAGTTCAGCAGCGTTAGCCTTGGCATAGATTGTGAGTGTCTTGCCGTCAACTGTGATTGTACCTGCTTCGTCATCAGCAGAAACTGTGTGAGCAGATTCGCCGATCTTGCCGCAGTAACCGCCCTGAGCTGTATCATACTTAAGAAGATGAGCAAGCATTGAAGGCTTTGTAAGGTCGTTGATTGCAACTACCTCATAACCCTCAGCACCGAACATCTGTCTGAATGCAAGACGACCGATACGGCCGAAACCATTAATAGCAACTTTAACTGACATTGGATAATTACCTCCTAATAATTTATGTTCTTATTGTACACCAATTTTGAAATTATTTCAAGTACTTTGACAAAAAAATAACTGATTTTATTTCCGAAAATGCAAAAAAAACAAAAAAATGCCGAAAATCATCGGCAAGATGTATATAATCAACAATATTTTTACTCCTGAATCAGTATTATTGTATCACGAAAAACACAGATATATCTTTTTTGGTAAAAAGCTATAAAATTCGGGATTAATACTTTTTTTTTTCGTACTTATGTTGTATAATATAATCAAAACATGTTCAGAAAGGAAAATCCAATGAAAAATAATAGTGATATAGAAAATCTGAAAAGCGTTTTTTCCCATTCCTCGGAAAATGTATTCTTTCTGGATTATGATTTCAACATTTTGTGGTGCAGCAGTCAGGAGTTCATGCCTGTTCTGAAAAATATCAGGGAAGAGGGATTTTTTGCAGGGGAAAGTCTGCCGCTTGAAAGCGGAGAATACAGCCTCAGATACGGCGGGCTTATATTTATGTGCAGAGTTATAAATTATTCTGAGTGCGGGATTTATGTTGTGCAGTCAGCGAAGGATGACGCTTTTTATTCGTTTTTTAAATGCAGTACAGTACAGGAATTTCTTATAAATCAGGCGGGAGCGGTTCGTCAGGCGGTTATGGGGATCACATCTTCAAGCAGCGTGATTCACAAAACTCTTGAGGATGCCGGATTCTATGCGGGAAACAGGTATCTTGACATAACAATGGGTAACTGCTATAAACTGCTGAGGACTGTCATGAATACAACTGAGCTTATACGATATACAGACGGAAGCGTTGAGAGTGTATGCATAGATGTTGCAGAGACGCTTGATAAATTCACCTCACTGTGCAGGGATATACTTGACCCTAAAATCAAAATCCGAATGAAGATCAGTGATCCGAAAAAGCTTTTTATAAAAGCTGATGCGGAACGCTTTACATCCTGTCTGCTTTCCATGATCGTTTTTGTTAACGGAAAAGATCCGCTCAATAATACAATAGACATTAACGCAGGAAAGATTGATGACTGTGTGTCGGTTACAATAAAATCCGGAAGAACAGGCGAAGAAACTATAAACAGGATTTACAGCAGGTTTAATGAGCTTTACGAAAGTGAAAATCTGAATTCTGATCTGTTTGTCATAAGTCGTTTCTGCCGTGAATTCAACGGAACTATGCTCATGGCAGAAGAAAAGGATAACAAGAGCTGCAGCATAAAGCTGCCTGTATGTAAAGATGAAGAAGAAAGGACTGTGTTTGATTCTTATAAAAAGAGTTATCCGTCGGACAAGTTTTCAAAATATCATATTGCACTTTCGGCTATTACAGACATTTTTTATTTCTGAAAAAACCGCAGTCAAAAATGACTGCGGTTTTTTAATAATTGTTCTTTGCAGAAATCAGACTTGCATTTCAGTGATTTTGTGCTGCCTTTCAGAAACTGAAATCTTATTTCCTGTTTTCATTGTTTTCGACCGAAGCTCTTATAAAGTCAGCGAAAAGCTTCTGCGGCTTGTTCGGACGGGATTTGAATTCCGGATGGAACTGAACCCCCACAAACCAAGGATGATCTTCAAGCTCGACGATTTCAACAAGACGTTCATCAGGAGAAATACCGGCGATTTTAAGTCCTGCGTCTGTAAGGACTGTTCTGAATGCGTTGTTGAATTCCCATCTGTGACGGTGGCGCTCATAAATAAGCTGTTCACCATAAATTCCGGCACATCTTGAACCTTCTGTGAGCTTGCAGGGATAAAGACCAAGACGCATTGTGCCGCCCTTATTGGTAATATCCTTCTGATCCTCCATAATATCGATAACGCTGTACTTTCCGTCAGGAACAAATTCAGTAGAGTTTGCACCCTCAAGTCCCGCAACGTTTCTTGCATATTCAACAACAGCCATCTGCATGCCAAGGCATATACCGAAGAGCGGAACTTTATTTTCCCTTGCGTATCTTATGGACTCGATCATGCCTTCGATTCCTCTGTCGCCGAAACCGCCGGGAACAATAATGCCGTCACACTTTCCGAGAACGGAAGCGGCATTTTCCCTTGTTATCTCTTCGGAATTGATCCATTCGATATTTACATTTGCATCGTTTACTATGCCGCCGTGTCTGAGAGCTTCGGCAACTGAAAGATAAGCGTCAGGAAGGGCAACATATTTGCCTACAAGACCGATCGTAACTTCCTTCTGAGCAGCCTTCTGGCGTGCTATCATATCCTTCCATTCAGAAAGATCGGGCGTTTTGTTTTCAAGCTTTAAGTGATCGCACACGCAGTCGGCAAGGCCTTCATTTTCAAGCATTATCGGAACTTCATAGAGTGAAGGCGCCGTAAGATTCTGGATAACATCCTTTTTGCGGACATTACAGAAAAGGCCGATCTTTTCAAGCATATCATCGGGGATCTCGCATTCGCTTCTGCACACGAGAATATTCGGCTGGATACCGAGAGAGAGAAGCTCCTTTACTGAATGCTGTGTGGGTTTTGACTTGAGCTCATTTGAACCTGCGATAAACGGAACGAGTGTAACATGTATGGAGATAGCATTTTCACGTCCTACCTCTGTCATGACCTGTCTTATGGATTCAAGGAACGGGGTGCTTTCAATATCGCCTACCGTACCGCCGATTTCCGTGATCACAACGTCTGTGTCGGTTTCCTTTCCGACTCTGTATATTCTTTCCTTGATTTCATTTGTGATATGAGGTATTACCTGAACTGTACCTCCCAGATAATCTCCGCGCCTTTCCTTGTTGAGCACGGTCCAGTAGACCTTGCCGGTTGTGACATTGGAGTTTACCGAAAGATTTTCATCGATAAATCTTTCGTAGTGTCCCAGGTCGAGGTCTGTTTCGGCACCGTCATCAGTAACGAAAACCTCGCCGTGCTGATAAGGGCTCATAGTGCCCGGATCGACATTTATGTACGGATCAAACTTCTGAATGGTGACCTTATACCCTCTTGCCTTGAGAAGACGGCCCAGAGATGCGGCGGTAATACCCTTTCCGAGACCGGAAACAACGCCTCCTGTTACAAATACATATTTAATCGGCATATAATATATCCTCCTAAAACAAATACAGGGAACAATAATATTCCCGTCTGTGAAAATTCATATCATTTCTATTTTACTATTTATTTCACCAAATTGCAATAGATAATTTAAAATTAAAGCAGGAAAATAAAAAAAATTTAAATTTTTTTCTGAAAGATGAAGTAAATCGGCTTTTTGAATCGTCTATTATACAGAAAGCTTTCAAAATGTGGTATAATATATCGGTATATCAGGTGCCTGATGTTTACATAAAGCAGAGGAGAGGATGAAATGAGGAGGAGAACAGCCTTTGACAGCGAATACTTTTCGGAAATTTATGACCGGTATTCGCAGCTTGTTTACCGTGTCTGTGCGCTCAGGCTCGCAAACAGACAGGATGCTGAGGACGCTGTTCAGAATACGTTTATAAAATTCTACTATAAATCTCCGGAATTTGAAACGCCTGAACAGGAAAAAGCATGGATAATCCGTGTGGCAATAAATGTCTGCAAAGACTTTCAGAAGAGCTTCTGGCAGAGGAATACGGTGGGACTGGAGGAAACGGCGGAGCTTGCAGTGGGTGCTATTGAAGACGCAGTAAGGCTTATTGATATTTTCGAGCTGTCTCCTAAAAACAGGACTGTTCTTCAGCTGTTTTACTATGAGGGATATTCAGTTGCGGAGATTGCAAAGATACTTAAAATAAGCACAGGTGCTGTAACAGCAAGGCTTACAAGAGCAAGAAAGAAACTCAAACTGGAAATGGAGGCGGTTTCTGATGAAGAAAAAAGAACTTTACAGAATCATAGACAATCTGAAGCCTGACAGCTGTCTGAAAAACCGTGTCAGTGATGCCGTTGAGTCGAAGGATAAAATAAGAACGGAGAAAAGACCAGTTTTGATCCCTGCTGTTATGATGCTGCTTATATGTGTGAATCTCGGAGCCATGGCAGCGTTTTTCGGGGGGGACAGTCTTAACAGCCGATGGAGTGATACAGAAACGATTCCTGTGGAGTCAATGGGCAGCAGGAAGAATTCCGGAAAGATCATAATGGAGCAGCAGATAGATGATTTCTTTTCGGAAATATCCGTAAATGAATATGATTGCTTTACGGTGTATGATTCCGACAGTATAAATCCTTATGCTGAATCGCCATGGTATTTTATAGTAAGTGGAACTGATTTCGGAATGAACAATATTGACACAGGCGGAGGCTATGTTTACAGAAGGTATGTTCAGACCGTCCCTGAGGAAGTTACCGGATACAGCGGCAGAGTATATACAAATCATGAGTATATTGTAAGATATGACGGCAATGGGTTTGAGCGTGAAAATGCGGTTTATGTCGTTGAATCGTCAGCGGATTTTACAAAGGGGGATTTTTTCAGAGGAAAAAGTCTCGAAACTGATTTTGAAGCATGGGATCAGGAGGAAAAAGATAAGGGGGAATACAGCGATTTTCTTTTCTTTTTGTCGGAAGATGATTTTGAATGTGTAAGGCATTTTTATCTGACTGATGAGTGGCAGTCGGACAGCGTAAGCCATTACAGTAATGCAAGCAATTACTGGAAAGGAAAAGATACAAGCGGAAGTATCGTTCTTCCGAACCTTACAGGGAAAAAATATACCGAAGCCGTGCAGATCCTTGAACAGATCAATACAGGATACAGGATAATCTATCCGTCGGGATATTCGGAAGAAGAGGGGAATGAATCAGATCTTGTTGTATCGGCATATTCACCGAGCGATCTGATTATAAACTCTGACGATACGATTAATGTTTATGTAAGCTTCATAAACTGAAAACAATACAGAAAGATAAATATAAAGGGAACAAGGAATTAATGATATGGACCGTATACGGAAATCAGCCGTGTACGGTCCTTTTGCTGTTATTGTATGGAAAAGCAGTTCCTGACGGGAAAATATGATTTGTTCCGGGGAATATATCAAAAATATTTGATTGTGGTTTATTGAAAAAAATGTAAATTTGTGTTATTATTGAAAACAGGGAGGTGGTAATATGGTCCGGGTTGCTGTTATAGATGACGATAAAATAATATGTAATGAACTCATGCGCATGCTGGATAAATACAATATAAAATATGAATATGATATCCATTGCGATATATTTACTTCATGTGAAGATTTCATTATGAAATCCGGAACTGACAGTTACAGCCTGATCTTTCTTGATATAGAATTTACGAAAATGAATGGCATAGAGCTCAGCAAAAAAATAAGAAACCTTTACAAAAACATGAAAATGCAGATAATATTCATATCATCCAAAAGCGATTATGCCATGGATCTTTTTGATGTTCAGCCGTTCAACTTTCTTTTGAAACCGCTTGATGAAGAAAAGGTTTTCTCCTGTCTTACAAAGTTTCTGGCTTATTATTATGATATCAATAAGGTATTTGAATATACCTATGAAAATATCAGGCACAGGATCCTTATAAATGAGATCATTTATCTGGAAAGCTGCGGAAAAAAGGTTATTATACATACTTTTAACAAGGAAATACCGTTTTACGGCGTTTTCAATGAAATTGCCGAGCAGCTTAAACAGCAGTTTATTGTAATAAGAAGAGGGCTTATGGTGAATCTTCAGCATGTGGTGCACAGCAATTACACCAGTGTTGAGCTTTCAAATAATATGACGTTTGAAATAAGTAAAAGTCATCGTGAAAATGTAAGGGAAAGATTTTGCGGACAATGAAAGGATTTATATGGAAACAATATTTTATTTAATGACAAATTCGATGCATACCTATGCAATATACATACTGTTCACATTGATACTCGGCAAGAGCAGGCTGAAGCACTATGGAGAGGTTCTGACTTTTTTCGGGCATTACGTGATAAATTCAGCCGCATATCTGCTGTTTGACACGCCGACAATAACAGTAATGACAAATATTATTCCATTGATCATAATTTCGCTTCAATACCAGAAGTCAGTTGGTTATAAGTTTTTCTGCATCTTTTCTTCATGCGCACTGGGGATGTTTTGTGATTTTCTGACCCTGTGCGTTTTGCCAGAGGGTACTGTTTTATCGGTCAGCAGTTTATCAGCAGTATTTATTCGGCTTATGGTAACCTTTTTGATTAAGCACTTTATAAAAAATAAGGAAACCGCTTTGAAATCAAACCATATCTGGTTTATTGTCCTTGTTTCACTGGGGACAATCGTTATCGGAGTTATTACAATTGAAACTGTTACCGTTAAAAATATGATAATCGCAGTCGTTCTGATGATGATTAATTTTCTGAATTTTTATATGTATGACAGGGATCTGAAGAATTTACAGGTGCAGCATACATTCAAGCTGATAGAAACATCCAATCATGCATATCAGAATCAGCTGAAAATAATGAATGAGTCCCAGAAAAAAATACGCCTTTTAAAGCATGATATGAAAAATCATATGTATAAAATGCAGAAGCTTATCATGAACGGTGAATATCAGGAGGCAGAGAATTATATAGAAGAAATGACAGGGGCAATGTCAGTAAACAATGAATATGTCAATACCGGAAACAATGATGTTGATTGCCTTCTTAACTATAAGCTTTCAATAGCGAAGGAAATGAATGTAGAATTTTCATGTGATATTTCATTGCCGGAAAAGCTGTCTGTCAGCTCATTTGACATGACAACAATACTTGGCAATCTGCTCGATAATTCTCTGAATGCCTTGAAAAAAACGGATGACAAACAGCTGAATATATCCATAAAATATTCCAAAGGAACAATCCAGATAAATATTGAGAATACATACAGAAGTGAAAAGAAACAGGATAATGACAAAAATCAGGGGCATGGTCTCGGACTGCTCAGTATCAGGCAGACTCTGGAAAAATATCACGGGATTCTTAATATAACACATACAGAAAACATATACTGCGTAAATATATTTATGTATAACGGCCTGGAGTGAAATTAACAATTTATTCCTTATTTCGTCATTTCATACCCAAATCTCATACCTTTCATACCATAATACGGTTTTTTTTGAAATAATATTGTATAATAATAGCGGAAGTAATATTCCAATATATAGAAAAAGAGGTGTGTAATATGAAGTCGAAAATCAGTAAAGCTGTTATGAAGTTTGGTGGTATGTTTGCAGCTCTTGCAGTTGTAATTTCAACTGTAAATGCTAATTCTACATGTCAGTGGTTTATACATCAGCCAGAGCTTCCGGAAGAGGTTAAGAAACTTCGTAAATTTTAATGTTTTCAAATGTTGCTGAAAAAATTGTAAGTAACATGGAAAAACAACATATGATCCAGGCTGAACGCAGGAGTATTTATCAGTACGGCATTAACCAGATGCTGAGTATGCTTTTAAATATAATTACAATTCTTGCGCTCGGTCTGATTTTTCATATGTCAGCTGAAGCAATTGTATTTACCTGTGCATATATTCCTGTCAGGATCTATGCAGGAGGCTTTCATGCAAGAACACCGTTCAGATGCTGGATCCTGTCAGCTTTAATGCTGCTGGCGGTTTTGATATTTATAAAATATGTGGATATAAGTGTTTATATTTATGATATGCCTGCGTTTATCGGAGCTGTGCTTATTCTCATTTTTTCTCCCGTTGAGGATAAGAATAAACCGCTGGATGAAAAGGAAAAAACTGTATACAAAAGAAGATGTATTTTTGCTTTGGCTTTTGAATTGCTTGTTGTTGTTTTACTTAGATTTTTTCAGATAAACTCCGTTTCAGCTTGTATTGAAATGGCGTGGACGACACTGAGCATTATGCTCATTACGGGAAAAATTAAAAACTTTATTATCGACAGGAAAGAATTATGAATGGACGGTGCTGTTGACGTCTTCGATGCAATTTCTGTTGCTAAAGAGACGGTTGAATAAAATTCTTCTTGTTATAAAATATATTTCCTGTTTATGTTAATATATCCAAAATATGTATTACCATATTTATGCAGAATGCTGAAATTATAATAAAAGTCTTCACTATTTCATGTACTAATGCTATAATTGTTAAAAGGAGGTAAATTGGTTTAATTTTGGTCAGGATTTCAAATAGAAAGGATAGTTATTATGAAGTTTAAAAAAATTTTAAATGTGTTATGTTTAACAACAACTTTGATTGCAAGTAGCAATATTACAGCACTTGATGCTATGGCTGTTACAAATGCAACAGACCCTAATGGCGATGGTGTCCTTGATGTATTTGATTCGGTATATATTGCACAATTTATTGGCGGAAAGATATATCCAACAAATTTGTCTCCATTAGATTATGATGGTAATGGAATAATAAGTCAGATGGATGCATATAAGATTGCAAGAGCAATTAGTTCTTGATTGAAGGGTGGAATTTAAAATGATAAATGTTAAAAGAAAAAATGGATTTATTTCGGTTGTCATAGCACTGTTATTAGCTGTCATGACAGTTTCTGTTATATGTAATTACAATGCAAAAGCTGATAATGGATCGTTAAGATATGTTAGGTATAACGCAAAAACAGGTGCTTATTTAGGATCATATACTCTTAGCTCAATGCCTGAGAATAATAATAGCAGGGAAATTTTTTCTCCAGATGATAGAGTCATAGACTGGACTAAAAGCGGAGTTGTAAAATTAATGACAAGCGACTTTTATGTTGGTACCGGATTTGTTGTTGGAGAACATGTTGTTGCAACAGCAGGTCATTGTGTAGCAGATAAAAAACTTAGTGAAATATTGTTATTTAATTCAAATGGTACAATTGCAAAACATGCTACCCCTGTTGAATCACATTTTTTAAAAGCATATGATGATGCACATTCTACATCAAACGACTATGCCTTAATTACAGTTAAAGAAGATTTAAGTGACTTTATGTGTTTTAAATTGGCTTCACCTATTGTAAATCTTGAATCAAGAAATTGTGTAGTCAGTGTAACCGGATTTCCGGGAGAATATAATAATCATTCTAATCACCAAATGTATACAGGAAATGGTGTTGTTACATCAACTACAGATAAATTGCTAACTTATAATGCAGATACAACAGGAGGAAATAGTGGCGGTCCTGTTTATATAACGGAATCTTATAATGGTCAAGTATATTATTCCGTTGTGGCAGTTCATACAGCTAGTGGCAATACAGGAACGAGAATGACATTTGATTTGTTACATTTTTATATGAATAATAGCTTTCAAAATTATTAAGGAGGAATCTTTATGAAAAAAATCAAAAGAATACTCAGCATATTATCCGCAGTTATAATTTCCGCAACAGGTGCAGTGTCTGTTTCAGCAGAATGGTCATCTGATCCGGTTGACCGCGATAAAATTGTATTCTCTGCAAGAAAAGAAGCCGACAGTAATTCATACTATGAATATTATGAATTCTGGATCGACGAAAATTATAATATAAACGGCGCATATTTTGACATGGCAAAGGCAGCGGTAAGAATGACCGACGGTACTGAACCGCCGTACCTTAACAGCAATAAACAGATTGCCAGTAAGCTCAATAAGGCTCAGATCGCAGACATACAAGGCGGTGGCTGGGGTGCTTTTAGTACAATTGATATAGAATATACCGATAATTTATATTATATATCAGGATTTGAGTCGCCGCAGGCGGCAGAGGAATATTGCCAAAAGCTTCTGGATGAGAAAAAAGCTGATTATGCAGAGCCTGTATTGCATTGCTCCTATGGAGTTGCATCTCCGGTCAGTGCATCTTCAGACCTGGAAAAGCTTGGCGTAGACAATTCGGGATTTGCTGACGATTTATATGTGTTTTATGCTTTGTTTGAAGACGCTTCGGCAGCAGAAAACTTTGATATAAGCAGTGTTGACGGCTTTGAAGAAAATTTGCAGGCAAAGACTGTAAACGGTAATACTGTATACTTCCAGTTCAATAAAGAGGCAGACGGTGAAACAGCAGTAAAGATACTCAGTAATCTTCAGAAAGAAACTACGGTAAAAGAACTGTATCCGCTTTCATATACAGTGGCAGAAAGCACTGGCGGTGAAGTCAGCAGTGTTCCTCCGGCTTACGATTGCGGAGATGTTGACCGAAGCGGCGGAACAGATGTTTTCGACGCAGTTGCTATAGCAAGACATACTGTTGGCAAGTCTGAGTTTGATAATGTTCAGTCTATCCTTGCTGATTTAAATGAAGACGGAGAAATCGACGTCTTCGATGCAATTTCTGTTGCTAAAGAGACGGTTGCTGCCAAGAAATAACTGTTTTTCTGTAAACGGTGAACTATGATTCAGAGGGATTTCAAATGAATAAATCAATAATACAATACGGATACTGTCCTACAAAAGATGCTGAGTATTTTATAAATATCAGATATCATATATTTCGTGTGAATCAATACAAAAAGCATGATTTTGAATGTGCATATCTTTTGCTTTATGGAAAAGATTGTCCGTTTAAAGCTTCATGCCCGATTATGAAGCTGGCAGATGAATTTGTTGTTTGATTTTTTGATTTTTCTGAATAAGCAAAAAACTGCACCGATATCAATCGGTGCAGTTTTTTTATAGGCATTATGAAGTCTGTTCAACATATGTCGTAAGTTTTACGTCCTTGCCAAGAAGATATTCGTTCAGAAGAGTAAGATCTGAAACAGTGAATGTGCCGTCACCGTCTACATCCTCAGCAGACGGAGCAAGTACATCAGGGCTCGGAACAGGATCTAAAAGCATTTTTTTCATCAGGATCGAGTCAAAAACATTGACCTTCTTATCTCCGCTAAGATCACCGGGAATAATTTTTGTGCCGCCGCTTTCTGCAGGGTAACTGAGCCAGTCTTCCGGAAGTTCGTCAAGGGTGATACAGAAGTCGCTCTGATAGAGCTCCTTTACTGTTTCGGGATTGTTTTTGGACTCACTCAGAATATGGTCGCCGTACCACGGGCAGAAGTAAAGCCAGTAAGCATTTTCAATTTCCATGTTGCTGAGACTTGGTATCGTATCGTTTTCAGGCATTGATACCATTTTATTGTTATTAACGTAATTTACAAGCTTATAGAAAATTGAGGATTCAGCGTCCTCGTTAGGTCCTGAATTCGGTGCGTTTCCGTCATGGCGGTTGTATTCTGTGTTGTATTTGTCGAAACCAACAATATCAACATAATCGTCGCCTATATACCACTGGGCTGATTCATCAGACCATGCATAGAGGTTTTCTTCCCAGATCAGATTGTGTATGCCGTATTTTTCAGTAAGCTCTGTGTACAGAAGCTTCCACAAACTCTTGTAAACCTCACAGCCTGACTTGCTCCACCAGAACCATGCTCCCGAACCGTCAAGGCCCCCGTTGCCTTCAGCTTCATGGAACGGTCTGAAGATGACCGGAACGCCTGCTTCCTGAACTCTTTGAAGCTGCTCTGCAAGATCTTCGATAGCCATTAGAACATACTGATTTTCTTTGGTGCCTTCTATAATTGCCTGTGAAGTGTCAAAATCGGATTTATCATCGTAGGTGCACTGCTTCCAGTCAACCGCGTCGCCGATCTCATAGCTTGCAAAGTCCTGCGGAACATTGATATGCCAGCAGACCGTTGCGATACCGTTTCTCTCATTTGTCCATTCAATGATACGTTCGGTCGTATTATCATCCCAGCCGTACAGAGGATTGTAATTCATCATGTCAAAGCCTCTGATTGCAGGATATTCACCGCTCAGATCATGGATAAAGTCAAACTCAAGCTCATAGTTTCCGTCGTTTCCGCCGCCGTATATCTCCTGCTGACCTGAGAGAATGTGCTGACCGTAAACTTCGTTTGTAAGGTATGAGAGCAGTGATCTCACTTCGTCAGTTGCATTGCTGTCGCAGGGTGTCGGATCTATATTGGTAAGATCCGGGTAAACGGCTTCTTTTATGGTTATCGTGTCATACGCTGCATAACCATATTTAGGAAGAAGCTTGATCTCATTGGTTCCTGCTTTGAGGCGGAACATGCCGAAGCTTGCTTCTGTCCATTCGTCTGCATATGGAAATTTCATCATAAATTCTGTTCCGTTTATTGAAATCGTCTGATCTCTGCCGGTTTCGTCCAGGATCTGAGCATAGCTTGTGGTGATCTCATACATTCCGTCTTCCGGAACAACAACCTCAAAGCTCGCCTCACTTCCTGTCAGGTAAACAAAGCCCTCGCCGGAATATCCGGGCAACTGCGTTTCATAAATGGAAGTCCAGACCTTATCCCCGTGAAGATCCATATCTTCACATTCCATTGTAAGGGGGAACTGTGTGTATACATCTCCGTCCTCTGCGGCAGACGTCGGAAATGCAATTGCGGCTGAAGAAAGGAATGATGCCGTAAGTACAGCCGCACATCTTCTGAAAAATCTTTTCATTATTTATAAACCTCCCTATAAATTTATATAGTTTTATTATAATTTTATTTTTAAAAAGTGTCAATAATATATCATGAAAAATAAGTAAATTTATTGCATTTTAACAAAATAAAACAAATTTTTACGTCAACTTGACATAGTACTTTTGTTAATGGTAAAATAAATATGAGATAAAGATGCCGAGGTGTGTATATACAGATGAATGAGGGAAAAAACGCTTCCGGAAGAGGACTTGTATTGATTCTTGTGGTTCTTTCGGCAGTTTTCATAATATTTTTTATTGTTAAATTCCATGATGAATCTCCGCTTGATGAAAAGGCTGTTATGGGCGGGGATTCTTCGGTTTCAGATGAATTGTCCGCTTCTGCTGCGGAAACGGAAGAACCTACACAGGAACCGACAGAGCCGCTGCCTATGCCTGAATTTTCCGACTATGAGCTTTACAGCAGCAATGTTTATCTGATTGATTCCGAAGGGGAATTACTGTATGAAAAAAATGGGGACGAGAGGATTTATCCCGCTTCGCTTACTAAAATCATGACTGCTCTGGTGGCTCTTGATAACATAGATGATCTTGATGAAACAATACAGATCCCCGGATACATTTATGATTATATTAATTCTGAAAATGCATCCACAGCAGGTTTTGAGGCATATGATACAGTGACTTTCCGTGATCTTCTTTACGGTGCGGTTCTGGAATCGGGAGCGGAATGCTGTCTTACTCTTACAGATTATATTTCGGGTACCGAATATGATTTTGCAGAGCTTATGAATGAAAAAGCAGATGAACTCGGCATGACCGGGACGCATTTTTCAAATTCAACGGGGCTTCATGCATATGATCATTATTCCACAGTAAGAGATATAGCGGTCCTTCTTGAATATGCAATGAATAACTATCAGTTTCGTCAGATTTTTACAAGCAGCAGCTATTATACAGAAACTGAGTACTATCCTTACGGAGTGACTCTGAACAGTACTGTTTTTTCAATGGCGGACAGCAGTTATGACGGTTTTGAACTTCTGGGCGGTAAAACAGGCTATACAGATGAAGCAGGACTTTGCCTTGCATCGGCTGCGGAAATTGACGGAAAAGAGTATTTGCTTGTTACTGCCGGAGCTGAGGGTTCTCATTATACGGAACCTTATCACATTGAGGATGCGGAAACTGTTTACAGCCGTATGGCAGAAATCCTTGGAACTGTTTGCCGGGACAGCGATTCAGGAGATGATGAAGATCTCTCAGAATGTTCATGGGACAGCGGGGAAACTGATTATGATGAAGACGGCTATTATGAAGAAGACTATTAATGTAATCTGAATGTCCGAAAGGGCATTCTTTTTTTATAATTGAATAATTTTGCTGTATCTGCAAAAAATACTGCAGATAAACATAAAAAGCACTTGACAAAAATTTAACAAAGTGGTATAATAACATTGTTAAGAAATTAACAATGTTCGGAAAAGGATCGTTAATATTTATTTGGGAGGTATATATATGGCAGAGAACAAGGCTGTTGATTTTGATGCGAAAGCGATGATTGATGATCTGGTCGCAAAGGCAAAAAAGGCTCTTGATGAGTATATGAAGCTTGATCAGGAGCAGGTTGACAAAATCACAAAGGCAATGTCGCTTGCAGGTCTTTCGGCACAGATGGAGCTTGCACGAATGGCTGTTGAGGAAACAGGCAGGGGGATCTTTGAGGATAAGGTTACGAAAAACATTTTTTCTACCGAATATATATGGCACTCGATAAAGTACGAGAAGACGGTGGGGATAATCGAGGACAACGAAAATGAAGGCTATCTTGAAATCGGTGAGCCTGTCGGAATTGTTGCAGGTGTAACTCCGGTTACTAATCCTACTTCTACTACAATGTTCAAGTCGATTATATGTGCCAAAACCCGAAATCCGATCATTTTCGGTTTTCATCCTAATGCTCAGAAATGCTGCGTCAGAGCAGCACAGATCGTAAGAGACGCAGCGGTTGCGGCAGGTGCTCCTGAAAACTGCGTACAGTGGATAGAGACTCCGTCAATTGAGGCAACAGGTTTTCTTATGAATCATCCGGATGTTGCGACGATTCTGGCAACAGGCGGTCCCGGAATGGTAAAAGCCGCATATTCCGCAGGAAAACCGGCTCTTGGCGTAGGCCCCGGAAACACACCATGCTATATTGAAAAAACTGCAAAGATAAAGCAGGCTGTAAATGATCTTATTCTTTCAAAATCCTTTGACAACGGCATGATATGCGCTTCAGAGCAGGCGGCAATCATTGATGCGGAAATATATGACGAGACAGTTGACTTTATGAAATATCACGGCTGCTATTTTGCAAAGCCGGATGAGATCGGAAAGATACAGGATGTAGTTATCAATACCGAAAAGATGGCAGTCCAGCCGTGGGTGGTAGGACAGTATCCGTGGCAGATTGCTGAAAAGGCAGGAATTACTATTCCAAAGGAAACAAAGGTTCTTTGCGTGGAGCTTGGCGGAACAAATGCGGACGAATATCCTCTGGCACTTGAAAAGCTTTCGCCTGTTCTTGCGGTTGTTAAGGCTGAAAGTACTGAAAGCGCATTTGAAATGTGTGAGGAAATGCTCAAGCACGGCGCAGGTCACACGGCAGTTATCCATTCCTCGGACAATGATCTGATCACCCGATACGGTGAGGTCATGAAAGCCAGCCGTGTTGTAGTCAATTCTCCTGCTTCGTTCGGTGCGATCGGCGATGTCTACAATTCAATGGCTCCGTCACTGACGCTCGGCTGCGGTTCCTACGGAAAAAATTCCGTTTCTGAAAATGTGACGGCAAAGAATCTGATAAACAGGAAAAAGGTTGCAAAGAGGAGATTGAATATGCAGTGGTTTAAGGTTCCGGAGAAGATTTATTTTGAACCGGGTTCTGTTCAGTATCTTGCCAAAATGGAGGATATGCACAGGGTCATGATTATTGCCGATCCAGGCATGGTCAGGTTCGGATATGTTGAAAAGGTCCTCTATCAGCTGGGCAAAAATGCAAACAAGCCTGTTGTTGAGATCTTCAGCGAAGTTGAACCGGATCCGGATATTACAACAGTACGCCGCGGAACAGAGATCATGAACTCCTTTGCTCCTGATGTTATTGTGGCTCTCGGCGGCGGTTCTGCAATGGATGCGGCAAAAGCAATGTGGCTGTTCTATGAGAATCCCGATGCTGATTTTATCGGTATGGCGCAGAAGTTCATGGATATCAGAAAAAGGGTATATAAATTCCCGAAGATGGGCAAAAAGGCAAAGATGGTCTCGATTCCGACTACATCGGGAACAGGCTCTGAAGTAACTTCCTTTGCTGTTATTTCTGACAGAAGTAAGAATATGAAATATCCGCTTGCGGACTATGAGCTTACTCCGGATGTTGCAATCATAGACCCTGAGTTTGTCTACACGGTTCCCAAGACCTCCACAGCTTTTACAGGTCTTGACGTTCTTACTCATGCAATTGAGGCATATGTATCTGTTCTTGCAAATGACTATACAGACGCCCTTGCGCTTCAGGCAATAAAGCTTGTATTCCGTTATCTGCCGCTTTCATATGCGACGGCTGACAGGGAAGCAAGAGAGAAAATGCACAATGCGTCATGCATTGCAGGTATGGCATTTACAAATGCGTTCCTCGGAGTAAATCACTCCCTGGCTCACAAGCTGGGCGGCGAATTCCACATTCCGCACGGTCTTGCGAATGCATATCTTCTTCCGCACGTTATTGAGTATAACGGACAGCAGACACCAACAAAGCTTGCGGCGTGGCCCAAATATGATCATTATATTGCTCCCGAGCGCTATGCAGAGATTGCAAAAATGATGGGCTTTGCAGCTCAGGACGCATCTGATGAGGAAGGCGTCAGGGCTCTTGCGGATGCTGTCAGAAAGCTTATGAGAGATGTGGATATTCCGCTTTCGATCAAGGAGGCAGGGGAATCCGACAGCAGATCGTATATTGATCCTGCGGTCTATGAAAACGCTCTTGAGGATCTGGCGTACAAGGCTTTTGATGACCAGTGCACAACGGCAAATCCGAGGCTTCCGAGGATCGATGAACTCAAGGAGCTTTACAGACTTGCGTATTACGGAAAATAAAAAAATAACCTGAGAAGATATCTTCTCAGGTTATTTTTACACATTTGAAACTGTATTTGCAAACATAAAGTTGTTTCTGACATGAAGAGTCAAAAACGACTTTGTTATTTTTATATGCACCGATACTTAAAATATGGTTTTATTCTGACAAATCAATGCTCCTTACCTTATCCCGCAGTTTAAGCACATAGGAAGGCGAAACTGAAAGTTCATCGATCCCCATACGCAGAAAAGTTTCTGTAAGCTCTGTATCTGCCGCAAGTTCTCCGCAAATGCCTATCCATGCTCCGTTTTTGTGTGCGTTAAAAGCAGACATTCCAATAAGCCTGAGTACTGCCTCGTGGTGTGTATCACAGAAGCTTTCCACTCTGGGATTTTGTCTGTCGCAGGCGAGGGTATACTGGATAAGATCATTTGTTCCCACACTGAAAAAATCCACCATCGGTGCTAATTTGTCGCTTATTACTGCTGCCGCAGGTGTCTCGATCATAATCCCTGTTTCTGTATCTTCTGAAAATTCTATTCCGTCTGCTTTGAGACCGGCTTTAACGTCCCCGCAGATTTCAAGTATCCTTTCCAGTTCCGAAACGCTGGTGATCATCGGAAACATTATTCCCAGATTACCGTAAACCGAAGCTCTGTAAAGTGCCCTGAGCTGAGTCCTGAATATTTCCGGGCGGTCAAGACAAATCCTTATCGCTCTGTAACCGAGCGCCGGGTTTTCCTCTTTTTCAAGTCCGAAATAGTCTGCTTTTTTGTCGGCTCCGATATCAAGTGTCCTTATAATGACTTTTTTGCTGCCCATGATCTCAAGAGCATGCCTGTAAACTGAAAACTGCTGCTCTTCGGTCGGATAATCGTTTCTTTCAAGATAAAGAAATTCGCTGCGGAAAAGTCCTATTCCGCCCGCGTCATTTGCCAGAGCGGAACCAATGCCGTCAATGCCACCTGTATTTGCATAAATATTTATTTTTTTTCCGTCAATGGTGACATTTTCTTTTCCCTTTAGCTTCTGGAGCAAAGCCTTTTTTTCCAGATCATCCTTTTGTTTTGCACGGAGCATGTCAAGAGTGCTGCTGTCAGGATTAATGAAAACTTCTCCTGTATAGCCGTCAACCCCGGCGATGTCCCCATCGTTTACAGCATCAAGAAATTCTTTTCCTACGCCGATAACAGCAGGTATATTCATATTTCCGGCAAGAATTGCAGTATGGGAATTCTGTGAGCCGGAAGCTGTTACAAATGCCATCACCTTGTCCTTGTCAAGGGAAACGGTTTCGCTGGGTGCCAGGTCATCCGCGCAGATCACAGAATTATCAGAATCGTTTTCTTTATCCGGGGCATTTTCAGAAAGGCATGAAATTATCCTGTTTGAAATATCTTTGATATCTGATGCTCTTACCTGCATGTATGCATCGTCCATTTCAGAGAACATTCTGGCAAAATTGTCGGACGTAACGGCTACTGCATATTCAGCGTTTACAGACTGATTTTCAATAATACCGGAAATTGATTCGTTATAATCTTCATCGTCGATCATCATCATATGGATCTCAAAGATCTGGGCGTTAGTTTCACCGACTTCTTTAAGAGCCTTGTCATATATTTCCTTCAGCTGACTGACGGCTTTTTTTCTGGCTGCCTCAACTCGTCTTTTTTCTTCATCTGTATTTGTGACATGAATACGACGCACATTTGCTTCCTGCCGTCTGAAAACAGAAATTCTTCCTATTGCTATTGCACCGTATACGCCTTTTCCGGTAAATTTAATCATGTCCGCCGCCTCTTTTCCGTATCAGAGATTTGATTTGAAAAATTCTTCAAGTTCCAGAGCCGCAGTCTCTTCGTCATCGCCGCTTATATTTACATTAATGGTATCGCCGCACTTTATTCCCATTCCCATAAGCGCTACGAGCTTTGCGGCATTGACCGTCTTTCCCTGTTTTTCAATTATTACTTCGCTTTTGAACTTTTTTACTTCCTTTGCAAGAATTCCCGCAGGTCTTGCATGGATTCCGATAGGATCAGTAATTGTGTAAGTAAAAGTTTTCATATTTTCTTTCCTTTCGTAAAAAATAATTTAAACTGTCTCTGAAATATTTTGTACAGATTCAGTTTTTTTATACCGTTTATTTCAGAATTTAATTAATAAGCGGTATCATAGAGAATAAATTTTTTCAGTTAAGATTACGGTTATCGTTTAAGTGTCTTCAGATATGCCTTATGTTCATCAGTGACGCGAAAACTTTCAGCAGCTTTTTGTATTGTCTTGTTGTGCGTCCAGACATCAAGCCTGTTCGCTTCAAGATAAACAACTGCCGAGTCGTACTGCTTTGCAAGAGCGGTCGCAAAATACCATGCCCTCATCATATTTACATAGTATTCATCTGACCTGACAGCTGCAATTATCGAAGGATATTCTTCACTGTATTCTTCATCAAGCCAGTATCGCATGAGCATTCCCATACCAAACCGGATTGTATATGTATGTTCCGAGCCGATCCATTCCATTGCTTTCGGTAAAAGCAGGGGGAGATTTTTCCGGAAAACAGCAGGATTTATAAGATCGCACGTTGCCCAGTTATCTATAAAAGGAAGGAACTTTTCAAGTCTTGAGATACATTTTCCGAAATCCTTTGTTTTTTCTATCAGAAAACCATGAAGATTATTTTCTTCATAATATTTATGAGGCAGTATATTCAGAAACTCATCCGACATTTCAGTCTTACCGAATTCTGAAGCGAATTTTCTCAGCACAGGAGTACGGACGCCTATTACTGTTTCAGGATCTGTGCCCGGTATAAGTCTGCTGTGAAAATCGCGGTATTTTATATCCCGCATCTCCAAAAGCTTTCTTTGGACATATTCTGCTGTATTTTCCATATGTTCTCCTTTGTCAGCTGTATTTACATATATTATATCATTTTACGTACTATATTTCAATATATGTGATTTATATTTTACCGTTATATTGCGCCTGTAATTAACACTGACTGAAACGTCAGAGCAGGTAATGTATTAAAATGCCGTTTTGTCCGTCAACCGTTTTGATTAGCGAAAAAATTGTGTATGGATTTCGGTAAGCTTTATTGATCTGATAGCTTTCATAAAACAAAAAGCCGCTTTTGATATTGTGCGTCAAAAGCGGCGATGATCAGTATATTCTGAAATTTTGTGTTTATTTGAACAGATCTGAAAACTGCTCTGTAAATTTTTGCGCGATCAGTGAACAGCCTTCATCGTTTGGATGACCGCCGAAAAGGGAAGCGGAAGGATTTGATTCATCCGAAAGGTATGATGCAAAATCGAAAAAATCAGCTCCTGAATCTTCTGCAATTTTCGGTACAGCAGCATTGTACGCCTGACGGGTAGATTCCTTTTCGCCGTCAAGATCGAACGGAGGAGCGTTGAACAGAATAACTCTGCATCCTGCGTTTCTGAGTGTTTCAACGATTGTCCTTGTCCATTCTTCGATTTCTTCGGCAGAGCTCGGACCTATGTCAATGCTCTTTCCGCTGACGATATCGTTTGTCCCGAATGCAACTATAACAACATCCGCATTGGCGGCTCTCTGAAGCCAGTTTCCGTTTTGTGCAGCATCGGATGCTCTTGCGTAGCCAAGCCCCAGATTCCACATGCTGTAATCGATTCCCAGGCTTTCGGAGATCTGTGATACCCAGAATTTGTATTCATTCTGTGTTGTTTCACAGCCCTGTGTGATCGAGTCGCCGATAGCTGCGATATTAAGCTTTACCTCACGGTTGCAGCCTATCATCTGAGGAAGGGGACATTCGTTTGTGTTTACCAGATTTCCGTCCTTTCCCGAAAATGCAGGAGTAAGCCCCGAAATATTTGTGCACGGGATATCAGTACCGGTAAGCGTCCACTCCCAGACCAGATAATCTCCCTCGTCAACAGTAAGGCTTACGCTGTCGCTCCAGAAAGCTTCGCCCGGTGTGACGTTTTTTGAGTCAGAGCCTTCAAATGTAACCTTTGTCATTTTTTCAGGAGCTTTTTCCGGATCTGTTCCCCCGTCACCCACAGACGCGCTTACAATCGTATATTCGCCGCCCTGTCTGTCGGCTGTGATGCTTCTTCCGTTGCCCCATGTGGAATCGACAGCATTGGAAAAGTAGAAGCAGTATTCAAATTCGCCGTATTCCTCAACGGGGAAATATGCTCTGTAAGTTACATTATCAGCGCTTTCTATGATTTTGTTGTTTCCTGTTGCGGAAACTGTATTGGAAACGTATTTGCCGAATTCCGGGGTGGACGGCTCGGCTTTTGAAATTTCAGCTCCGGAGCTTTTCTCCTCTTTTTCGCTTCCGCATGCGCTGAAGCTGAGCGCCATTAATGCGGCAGTTATAACTGAAAGAATTTTTTTCATTTTTTACCTCCATACAGGTGGATTTTTAAATCAGTATAACAGAACACGGCTTTTCTGTCAAGCTTTGTATGCTTGTTCATAATCTCTTACAAGATGAAGTATTTTATTGTCAACAAGCGCATCTGCAAGAATACCTTCGGGAAGGTATTCTTCTGAGAAGACCTTGCCCTCCTCCCTTATTTTATTAAGCACTGCGGCTTTGTCATAGGGAATGAGAAAAATGCTGCGTACAGATGTTTCGGGGAGATTTTCTGAAATGCACCGGAGCAGACGGTCAAAGCCCGTTTTTTCCTTTGCGGAGATCAGAACAGTCCGGCTGTCTTCGGGTATATTCGTGTCCGGTCCAAGCATGTCTGCCTTGTTAAGAACGTTTATCTGCGGGATACCATCGCATCCAAGCTCACACAGCAGCTTTCTTGTTACCTCTGCCTGATCCAATCCGTCCTCGGAGCTTATGTCAATAAGATTCAGGATTATGTCTGCCTGTGCTGCTTCTTCAAGGGTGCTTTTAAAGGCTTCCACAAGATTGTGGGGCAGCCGGCGTATAAGTCCTACTGTATCTGTCAGCATAACGTTTCTTCCGTCGGGAAGTTCTATCATTCTTGAGGTTATATCGAGAGTGGCGAAAAGCTTGTTTTCTGCAAGGACCCCGGCATCGGTAAGAGCGTTCAGCAGAGTTGATTTACCCACATTTGTATACCCGACTATGGCGCAGGACAGGATATTGTCTTTTTTTCTTCTTTTACGGTGGAATTCACGGCGCTTTTCAAGCTTTTCAAGCTCTTCTTCAAGAGTGTGGATACGTCTGTGAATATGGCGCTTGTCCGTTTCAAGCTTTGATTCTCCTGGTCCTCTGGTGCCGATTCCTCCGCCCAGACGGGACAGCTCAGCGCCGCGTCCTGCAAGATGTGCGAGCCTGTATTTGTTCTGAGCAAGCTCAACCTGAATGCGTCCTTCCTTTGTCAGTGCGCGCTGCGCAAAAATGTCGAGGATAAGAGTTGTACGGTCAATGACTCTTATATCAAGAATATTTTCAATGTTCCTTGTCTGATTTGCAGTCAGCTCAAGGTCAAATACTGCAAGCTCTATCCCCATGTTTTTTACCGTTTCGGAAATTTCCTCAAGCCGTCCTTTTCCGATACAGGTGGAGCTGTCGCAGGAAGGGCGTTTCTGCTGAGCGACTGCGGCAACTTCGGCTCCCGCAGTTTCTGCGAGCTCTTCCAGTTCCTTCAGTGAAAGATCAGAGTCATATTCCCCTGTGTCAAGACCTATAAGTATCGCTTTTACCGGGGTTTCTGACAGTTTATTCATTTTGACCTCCTTTTTTCTTTATATCTGTTATTATAAAAACCGAAGATTTTTGATATAATTGTCTGATATGCAGTTGCGTATCTGCAACTTATTATATCATATTAAACTGAGAAAATCCAGCAGTATCCGGTAAATAAACCTGATTGTCCTGACAGGAACAGCCTGCGCTGACATAAAATAATCAACATATACAGTTATGACATGTAAAGATGTATTTGGTCAAAACGCAGAAAAAATGCGGTTTTGCGACATATGGAATATTTTTTCAATTGACAAGCAGGTATCGGACCTATATAATAAGGTTATACATAGATGTGTTTTGCTTCCGGATTAAGTTCTGCATGATCCGGCGGCGCAATATTTTATCAGAAGCGATGCCTTTCCGTTTACCGGAGAATATGGCAGGAGATCCCTGCCCGATTCATGTATAAAGAAAGATAATACATATAGAGAAAGATAAAACAGGGGGTAATTTAATAATGAATGCTGCTGTTAAGGAACATGAACGCAGTCACGGAAGAACAGTCTATATTGATAAAATCTACATTCAGAGTAAACCCGGATATGAATTTTGCAAAAGGCTCTTTGATATTGTATCATCATTTTGTGCTCTTGTTGTTTTGAGTCCTGTTATGGTTCTGATCGCAGCTGCAGTATTTCTTCAGGATTTTCATAATCCTTTTTTTGTGCAGACAAGACTTACAAAGGACGGGAAAAAATTCAGAATGCTTAAATTTCGTTCAATGTGTGTGGATGCTGAAGAAAAACTGAGCGAGCTGCAGGAACTGAATGAGGCAGATGGTCCTGTTTTTAAAATTGAGGATGATCCCAGAATAACGGCAATTGGTAAATTTCTCAGAAGAACTTCTCTGGACGAGCTTCCTCAGCTTATTAATATTCTGACCGGTTCAATGAGCGTTGTAGGACCGCGTCCGCCGCTTCCCTGTGAGGCTGAGCAGTACAACAGCTATCAGAAACACCGTCTTGATGTAAAGAGCGGTCTTACATGTTACTGGCAGTGTTCGGGCAGGAGCAATATCGGTTTTGAGCAGTGGATGGATCTTGATATTCAGTACATAAAGGAGCGCTCTGTGAAAACAGATATTAAAATTATTCTTAAAACAGTTAAAGCGGTTCTCAAAAGAGACGGCGCTGAATAAAATAAAATCTTATCCTCTCTGTTTTACGGTGAGGATATTTTATTTGACATTTTACCTGATATGTAATATAATATAAAAAAATAATCATAAATAGTGCATCTGTCCCTATGGGAGAGGAGATGATAAGTTGATGGCAACCGCATACAGGGAGAAAACAAAGGTTTTCAAGGCTGTTACGGAGGAAATGATAACAGAGGTGACGCTTGATTCCCTGAAAAAAAACGAAGGTGTAACGGAATATCCTATACTTGAATTTGATGAACGTGCACTGGGGCTTCTTTGCCAGGGAGTAAATGAAACATTAAAGCACAGCAGGGTGGAACCGGCAGGAGGAATGGCATACAGATTCTTTAAAAGGCTTATTGATATAGCTGTATCTTTTGTCGGACTGGTGATTCTCCTTATACCCATGCTTATTGTATCACTTATTATTATTATTGATGATCCCGGTAATCCGTTTTTCTCACAGGTGAGACTTACAAAAGACGGAAAACCTTTTCGTATGTATAAGTTCCGGTCAATGTGCAAGGATGCGGAGGAAAGATTTGCAGAAATACAAAAGGATAATGAAAGTGATGGACTGGCGTTCAAAAGTGAGAATGATCCCCGTATAACAAGAACAGGCAGATTTATCAGAAAGACCTCGATCGATGAGATTCCGCAGCTGTGGAATGTTCTGAAAGGGGATATGTCAATAATCGGACCGCGTCCTCCGCTGCCCAGGGAAGTCGTTCTGTATACTCCGGCGCAGATGGACAGACTGCTTGTGAAAGGCGGACTCTCATGCATTTGTCAGTGTGAGGGGAGAAGCGATATGGAATTTGACAAGTGGGTCGAATCTGATGTTGAATACATAAAGAAAAGAAGTTTCTGCATTGATATAAGCCTATTCTTCCGTACGATCGGAGTTGTGCTCAAAAGAAAAGGTGCAAGATGATCTTTATAAAAACGTATAAGCTGACGCTCTCTGTTGCAGAGCGTCTTTTTTTATCGGAGAATTATAGTTATTTGATTTAATAATTAAATCATCCGAAAACGTTTAAGAGCTTCAAAAGAGCCCCAAAGTTTATTTATATTGTACAAATGGGATATTTATATTATGTATTGTTAATAAAAATATAATTTGTGCACAAAAATCTATTGATTTTTACAGTGATATATGATATAATTTGAGCATAAGGTTATTGAAGAAAAGGGGTGTTTTCAATGGAATCATATTACAAAATGCTCAATGAGTGTCTCGGTGAAGGTCGGGATTCCATTGAT
Source organism: Porcipelethomonas sp. (assembly GCA_051881915.1). GTDB lineage: Bacteria > Bacillota > Clostridia > Oscillospirales > Ruminococcaceae > Porcipelethomonas. The sequence goes on from JBJEQV010000122.1 coordinate 49,187, forward strand.
TTCATCTGGAACTGCTGTGACGGAGAGATCATTTCTGCCGGAAGCAGTGTATTATTCCCGGAGGGAACCGATGATCCTTTTGCATACATGGCCGAAAACGGTTATATTGACAGGAAATCAGAAAAGGTTTACAGTATTTTTTGTTCAAAAATTAATGAAGGTATAAGCAAAGGGATAAAGGAAAATTATCTTGAGGTCGATGTTAAGTTCAGAAAACCGGACGGCGAATTTACATATTATCATATTTATACAGACTTTAAGAAAAACGAATCCGGTGTTGTTGCATTCATTCATGCCAGTATCCGTCCTTTTTCCGAAAAGGAAAAGGTTGACAGAAGTATTGTTTCCCAGTTTTCTTCTGATAAGCGTCCTGATCTTTTCAATAAGCGTATAGTCGAAATGATAAACAGGAACAAGGAAGCAAAATATGCCTTTATTCAGTTTGATGTGGAACGTTTCAAGCTTATTAATGACAGGTATGGTTCTGAAGTCGGTGATGAGATCCTGGAGTTTTTCAATGATACGCTTGATGTTATATGTGAGGATAAACCTCACAGCCGACTGACTGCTGATGTATTTATGGTAGTCATGCCCTATAAAACCCGCGAAGATATTCTTGAGTTTGTGCATATTCTTGAGGAACGGCTTCTTGGCTATATGGGTATTGAATACCGCCTTATTTTTGGTGTTGCAATGGTGAAAAAGATCAATGGTCCTATCAGGAGATATGGTGACAATGCAACGCTTGCAAGACATTCGATCAAGGGGAATGCTCTTAAAAATATTTCGTTTTATGAGGAAAAAATGATCGATGTGCTTAATCATAAGCATACGATTGAGTATGACATGCATAAAGCTGTTGAGAATAATGAATTTGCCATGTTCCTTCAGCCGAAGTATAGTATCTCGACAGGTAAGATTATAGGTGCAGAAGCACTTTCAAGATGGATTCATCCCGAAAAAGGTCTTATTCCTCCCTGTGATTATATTCCGGTTTTTGAGAAAAACGGATTTATCATACGTCTTGACGAAATTATGTGGGAAAATGCCTGCAAAAAAATACGTTCATGGTTAGACAGCGGAAAAACGCCGGTCCCGATTTCGGTTAATGTTTCGAGAGAATATCTCTGTGATGATAAAATTGTAAATATCCTTATGAATATTATTGAAAAATACAATATTCCGATCAATCTTCTTGAACTTGAGATCACTGAATCACTTGATATAAAGGGCGTTGACGGTATCATAAATCAGTTCAAGGAAAATGGTTTTACTATGCTGATGGATGATTTCGGTTCGGGTTATTCTTCGCTCAATATGCTGAAAACGACTCCTTTTGACGTTCTGAAAATAGACCGCGGATTTCTTTCCGAATTTATGGAGTCTGAGCGGGGACGGAAAATTATTTCACATACGATCTCAATGTCTAATGATATCGGCATCGATATTATTGCAGAGGGCGTGGAAACCTCTGAACAAGCTGTTTTTCTGAATAAATGCGGATGTGATATGGCTCAGGGATTTTATTATTCCAGACCTGTTCCGCATGAGGAATTTGACAAGCTGCTTTTTAAGTGATTATGATAAAGAATACTTCAGGGCACTTCCGATTGTTTTCAGTCGGAAGTGTTTTTTGCTTATAATGTAATGAAAAAACATTTACCTAAATAGTTAAAAGATAAAAATAAATAAAATGTATTGACGGATTATGTATTTTATGATATAATTATCAACGTTAAAGATATGAGATGCACCATTAGCTCAGTTGGTAGAGCAACTGACTCTTAATCAGTGGGTCCTGGGTTCGAGCCCCCGATGGTGCACCAATGGCCCGTTGGTCAAGCGGTTAAGACTCCGCCCTCTCACGGCGGCAACACCAGTTCGAGTCTGGTACGGGTCACCAGTTCAGCGCTGAATTCGTTTTGCGGATTCCGCGCTGTTTTTTTAGTTTGAATGTTTTTTCTCATAGTTAATGTATTTCATGGATTTTATGCGTATAATAATAATCAGAAAAATGCAGAAAATGCTTCGCAGCACTGCCTGGACAGGCAGAATAATACCCGATGGCTTTGCTGACGCAGGGACTTCATCCGGACTGAATGCATTTTCACTGACATAGCTCACATTGCTGAAACTGCTGCGGTTTAGCTTACTGCCGTAAAATGCATACTCGTCTATCCATGACAGTGAAACAGGAGGCTCTGCGTCCGTAAGATTTTCACAGCCGTAAAATGCGTATTGGTTTATACGCTGAACCGAATCCGGCAGAGAAATATAACTAAGAGCGCAGCAGCCGTAGAAAACGCCGTCTTCAATATCTGTGATGGCGGCTGAAATTTCAGCGGCTTCAAGCTTTTCACAGTGGTAAAACGCGTGATGCCCTATTCGCCTGACACTTTCCGGAACAGTAATGCTTTTTAGCGTTTTACATCGGAAAAATGCATTTTCTCTTATTTCTGTGACGGGCTTTCCGTCTATTTCGGACGGCAGGACAAGTTTTTCCGGATCACCTGAACAGCCTGTGATTATCACTTCATTTTCTCTGATCGTGTATTCTGCGATTCCGCCGTATATCAAAGCGTCTGCATGGAAGCTGCCGGTTAAAAATGAGATCATGCATACTGACAGAGCTGCTAATATTTTAATGTGCTTCATGATGAGTTCTGCCTTTCTGTAATTGATTTGTAATAATATTTTAACTCCTGGAATCGGGAATGTAAAGCGTGTTTTGAAGGTTTTTATCGCTGCTTTCCGACACGCCCTTATAAATTATGACCGGAAAATTATTTATTGATAACTATGGGATAATAAACTGCAAATTTTTCATTGTTTTATAAAAACACAATTCTCAGTCGTGCCGCCAGGGGGATTTTGTGTTGTGTTTGTACTTCAGGCGGCAGAACGGAGATTTCTTATGTACATCAAAAAAATTTTTGCTGTGGCTTCTGCTGCTGCACTTCTTGCGACAGGATGTTCCAAAATTGAGGATTCATCATTTTCTTCTTCCCAGGCGTCTTCTTCGGCTGAAGCGGTAACAGAAGAAGCTACCGAGGTGCTCAGCAAAGAAAAGAATCCTCTGACCGGTGAGTATGGCTACAATGAAGCTGTTGTCGGAAAGCGTCCGGTCGCAGTTATGATCAACAATCTTAAAGCTGCCCTTCCGCAGTATGGCATCGACGAAGCGGATATTATATATGAGCTTCCTGTTGAGGGAGGGATCACAAGACTTATGGGGGTCTATGCGGACTATACAAATGTGCCGTATATTTGTTCTGTAAGGAGCTGCCGTTATTATTATCCTTTGCTGGCTTACGGTATGGACGCTATATACTGTCACTGGGGAACGGATAAGACAATAGCTCTTGATACTCTGAACTATCTTGATATAGACAGATTTGACGGAAATGAAGCAAGCCTTGGCTACGGCACGGTTTTTGTACGTGACGAAGAAAGAGAAATGAGCTATGACTCGGAGCATACCGGCGCTCTGGACGGATCTGCCCTTGCGGACGCTGTTGAGGATATGGGTTACAGAACCGATATTAATGAGGAAAATGAAAGCGGTGCGTTTATTTTTAATTCCCCCGATTCTCCTGTTGAACCGGAGGGCGCTGTATGTATGACTGCAGAACTGGCGTTTTCACAGGATTATTACAGTACCTTTGAATATGACAGCGAAAGTGAGACATATCTGAAATATCATTCCGGCAGTGAGCACTGCGACGGTATAAGCGGAAACCAGCTTGAATTTACAAATGTTTTTGCGCTGGAATCGTATATTACAACAAGAGATGACGGAAAGCTTATGGACGTTGACCTGAGCGGAGGAGACGGATATTACATTTCCATGGGCAAGGCTCAGCCGATAACATGGGAAAAAGAGTCGGATGACAGTCCTCTGAAGTTCTATGATGAAAACGGTGCTGAAATATCGGTCAATGCAGGAAAAAGCTATATCGGATTTATTGACGGAGACAAAATTGATCTGGAATAATTTTCTGTTAAGTGAATAACTGTTGTTTTTTATGTCAAGATTATCAGCGAGGTGATCGGACATGAAGAAATTTGACATTGTTATTATTGCAGGATTTATAGGTGCGCTGATATTTTCGGATTTTACAGGCGTCAGCAGAACTCTTGACAGTTTGCAGAATGACGTCCTGCGTATGCATATACTGGCAAATTCGGACAGCAGGGAGGATCAGGAACTGAAGCTCAAAGTGAGAGACAGGCTTCTTGAATGTTCGGAGAAAATTTTCGGAGGAGCTGACAGCCTTGAGGAAATGAAGGAAAAAGCAAAGGAAAAGCTTGATGATATAAATGAGCTTGTGGGACAGGTTATTCACGAAAACGGCTATGATTATAAATCCGAAACAATGCTTGTAAATATGGAATTTGATGAGCGCGAGTACGGAGAAATAACTATGCCTGCCGGAAATTACGACGCTTTGAGAGTAACTATCGGAGAAGCTGGAGGTCATAACTGGTGGTGCGTTATGTATCCGCCGCTGTGCATTCCTGCGGCGGAAAAGGCTGAGGGAGATACTGACGCTGCTGAAAAGTATTTTGACAGCGATCAGGTGGATATGATGGAAAATCCCGATGATTATGAAATACGCTTTAAATGTATTGAAGTGTTCAGAAAGATAAAAGATAAGCTTAAAATATGAATAAACTGTTAATATTGAAGAAAAGTGTTGACATGTGAAAATAAAAGCGGTATAATATTATGGTAAAAATAAAGCAGAATTATCAGTTCTCACCATAGCGCAGAAGGCGGATATGGTCAATAAGGAAAATGTATTGTTGTACGTTGCTTTAATGAGTGCTGATTTATATCTGCGCTCATTTTTTGTTTTAGGCGCACTTTGGAATTATTACGCCGGAAAATGCATTGGAGGTGCTTGGTTATTAGCAAACAGGAACATCAGATCAACGAAGAAATCAGAGATAAGGAGATTCTGCTGATTGACGCTGACGGAACAAAGCTCGGTGTTGTCTCCGCAAAAGAGGCACAGAAGATTGCCTATGAAAAGGATCTGGATCTGGTCAAGATTGCTCCGCAGGCAAAGCCGCCTGTATGCCGAATTCTCGATTACGGAAAGTTCTGTTTTGAGCAGGCAAAGAAAGAAAAGGAAGCAAGAAAGAATCAGAAGGTAGTGGAAATCAAGGAAATCAGAATGTTTTCTGCAATTGACACTCACGATTTTAATACAAAGGTAAATCAGGCTATGAAATTCCTGAAATCCGGAGATAAAATCAAGGTTTCCGTAAGATTCAGAAAGCGTGCTATTGCTCATCCTCAGCTGGGTGAGGAGCTGCTTGAAAAATTCAAGGAAGCCTGTGCGGAAGCCGGCGTTGTTGAAAAGCCTGCCAAAATGGAAGGCCGCAGCATTGTAATGTTCATGTCGCCGAAAACATCATCTAAATAAAAGGAGGAACAGTTATGTCAAAGGTTAAGGTTAAGACACATTCAGGCGCTAAAAAGCGTTTTAAGCTTACTAAGAACGGTAAGGTAAAATATCAGCACACCAACAAGAGACACAGACTCACACAGAAGGATACAAAGAGAAAGAGAATCGCAAGAGTTTCAGGCTTTGCAAGTGATGCAAATGCACCGGTACTCAAGAAGCTGGTTCCATACAAGTAATAACGGAAAATAAAACGGAGGTATAGACTATGGCACGTGTTAAGGGTGCGATGATGACTCGCAAGAGAAGAAATAAAACACTCAAGCTTGCAAAGGGATACTGGGGCGCTAAGAGCAAACACTTCAAGATGGCTAAACAGGCTGTTATGAAGTCAGGCAACTATGCATTTGCAGGCCGTAAGAAGAAGAAGAGAGATTTCAGACGTCTCTGGATCACAAGAATCAGCGCTGCTGCAAAGCTCAACGGCATGAATTATTCACAGTTCATGAACGGTGTTAAAAAGGCAGGAATTACTCTGAACCGCAAGATGCTTTCTGAGATCGCTATCAGTGATCCGGCAGGCTTTACAGCTATTGTTGAAAAGGCAAAGGCTGCCCTTTAATTTTGAAAAAAACACGCTCTCATTTCATAATTGGAGCGTGTTTTCGTTTAATTTTTGCAGATAGGAGATTGGTATGAATCCGTTTGGCTTTTCATCAGAAGTTATAAGATCAAAGGATAATCCGTCAGTAAAGCTTTTCAGAAAGCTTATGAATTCCAAAAAGGAAAGGCAGAGCTGCGGACTTTTCGTTCTTGAGGGCAGCAGGCTTGTTTTTGATGCGCTAAAGGAAAATGCTCCTGTAATGCGTATTTTTATTACCGAATCTGCGGCTGAAGGGCATGTTGGTGAAAAGCTGTCTGAGCTTTGCGATGATATTGATGTTACGGTCGTATCAGATGAACTTGGAGATAAAATGTCCGGCACAGATAAGACGCAGGGCATTTTTGCGCAGTGCAGGCTTCCTCGTGAAAGCGGAATATTCAGAATGAAAAAAGGCGGCAGGTACATTGTGCTTTATCAGCTCCAGGATCCGGGAAATGCAGGAATGATCATCAGAACAGCGGACGCTGTGGGGATGGACGGTGTGATTTTCTGCAGCAGCTGTGATATTTACAGTCCGAAAACTATAAGATCGACTATGGGGTCGATTTTCAGAGTTCCTGTCTGCGCAAACGCTGCACTTGATGACATTTTTACCGGTGCCGGAAATGCGGGACTTGAAACCTTTGCAGCTGTGGTGGACGGCAGTGCCTGTGACCTGAAAAAAGTATCCTTTGAATCAGGCGGAGTGATATTTATCGGAAATGAGGGGAACGGACTTCCGGATGAAGTTTCCGCAATGTGCAGTGAGCGTATCACAATAAAAATGAACGGTAATATTGATTCCTTAAATGCTGCTATGGCGGCAGGAATAATGATGTGGGAGCTGACAGGAAATGATTGATGACAAGAGATTCTGGATATGGTTTTCAATGGCGTTTTCTCCGGGAAACGACAGGATATGGGAGTTTCTGAGCCAGTACGATGATGTTGTGTCGGCATACGAGGGGATAAGTTCCGGCAAGGCTCCGTTTATGAACGAAAATGAGAGAAAATGTGCAGCAACTACACATATAGAACAGTGCGACAGTATTATTGAATACTGTGAAAAAAAGGGTTATAATATTGTTACATTCGGTGATGAAAATTATCCTGCGGCGCTCAGGAATATTTATAATCCTCCTGCCGTACTGTTTTGTATGGGTGATATCGGATGTCTGAATCATAAGTCCTGCATAAGCTGCGTCGGTACCAGAAAGGCGTCCGATTACAGCAAAAGGGTCACAGAGAAAATATGCGGAGAACTGGCAGCAAGGGACTTTACGGTTGTCAGCGGTTTTGCTCTGGGTATCGATTCGGCAGCGCACAGAGGCGCTCTGGCGGCAGGCGGGACCACATGCGCTGTTCTGGCCTGCGGACTTGATGTTGATTATCCGAAGGAAAATGCATCCGCAAAAAAGATAATAGCACAGAACGGGGTCCTGCTTACAGAATATTTTCCGGGAAAAAGACCAGATAAATTCTGCTTCCACATACGGAACAGGATCATTTCCGGGCTCAGCTTCGGGACGATCGTTGCGGAAGCTTCCGAGGGAAGCGGAGCGCTTATAACGGCTAATCATACAGCGGATCAGGGGAAAATGGTTTTCTGCGTTCCTCCGGCGGATATATTTGACAAAAGATATTCGGGTGTGATAAAATATCTCCGTGACGGAGCAATACCTGTATTCAGTCATCTTGATATTCTTTATGAGTATTATACATCTGAATCTCCCGGTGAACCGGGAAAGGGATTTGTGTGGCCGGAGCTTTCGGGTGAAGAAGTCCCTGTGAGACGTACAAGGAAAAAGACGCAGAAAAGGAACTCCGGGTCTTCGGGAATTTCAAATAACGGCAGTGCTGAATGTGATGCCGCAATAAGTATTGAAGAAATGGAAAACCTTTCTGATGAACAGCGCATTGCAGTTAACTGTCTGAAAGAAAGAGGAGCGCTTGGAACAGAGTCTATTGCTGAGATTATCTGCATGGATTCCATGAGAACACTTGCAATGATGACCGAGCTTGAAATTATGGGTATTGCAGAGCTTGGAGAAGATAAGAAATACAAGCTGCCGCAGCATTTAAAATAACGGAAAGGAGAGGCTTCCCTTGAAAACGGGAAACCGGAAAATATATGTCAGATCTTGTAATTGTTGAGTCACCTGCCAAGGCAAAGACTATAAAAAAATACCTGGGCGGGGATTATGAAGTAATTGCTTCTATGGGGCATATAAGAGATCTTCCCAAATCAAAGATGGGAATAGATTTTGAAAATAACTTCCAGCCGCAGTATATTGATATGAAGGGCAAGGAAGACGTTATAAAGGAACTGAAAAAATACGCCAAAAAAAGCGATAAAATATATCTCGCAACTGACCCGGACCGCGAGGGTGAAGCCATTTCGTGGCATATTGCACAGATGCTGAATCTTGATCTTGATGACAACAACAGAGTTGAATTCAACGAGATTACAAAATCGGGCGTGCAGAAGGGAATGAGCAATCCGCATAAGATTGATCTTGATCTTGTAAATGCACAGCAGGCAAGAAGAATACTTGACAGGGTCGTGGGCTATAAGCTCAGTCCGTTTTTATGGAAAAAGGTCAAGAGGGGTCTTTCCGCCGGCAGAGTCCAGTCGGTGGCTGTGCGCCTTATTGTTGACCGTGAGGCGGAAATCAAGAGCTTTGTCCCTCAGGAATACTGGAGCATTGACGCAAAGTTTACCGCTCCCTCGAGCAGAAAGGTGTTTCAGGCGAAGCTCTCCCATGTTGACGGAGAAAAGGCCGAAATAGGAAGCCGTGAGGAGTCGGACAAAATCCTTGCAAGACTTGAGAATGCTCAGTACGTTGTAACCGAGGTCAGGAAAAGGGTGACTAAAAAACAGCCTGCACCTCCGTTTATTACATCGACTCTCCAGCAGGAAGCGTCAAGACGTATCGGTTTTCAGGCAAAGAGAACCATGAAAGCTGCCCAGGAGCTTTATGAAGGTATCGAGATCGAGGGCATGGGTGCTGTCGGTCTTATAACCTATATGAGAACTGACAGTCTCAGAATATCCGACGAAGCAAGAAATGCTGCTGCTGAGTGTATTGAAAATCTTTACGGGAAAGAGTATCTTCCGTCTTCGCCGAGAGTATTCAAAACCAAGAAAAATGCTCAGGATGCTCACGAGGCTATCAGACCGTCAACTCCCGAGCTGACTCCGGACAGAATAAAATCAAGTCTTTCTTCCGATCAGTATAAGCTTTATAAGCTTATATGGGAAAGATTTATTGCAAGTCAGATGGCAAATGCGCTCCTTGATACTGTTTCTGTAACTATTGAAGCTGAGGGATGTACCTTCAAGGCTTCAGGGTATTCCGTTAAGTTTGACGGTTTTACGAGACTTTATGAGGAGAAGAAGGATACGGAAGAAGAAAACAATAAAATGCTTCCTGTTATTGAAAAGGATGATGTTCTGAAGCTGAAGGAAATTCTGGGAAATCAGCATTTCACACAGCCGCCTGCGAGATTTACAGAGGCTTCTCTCATAAAGACAATGGAGGAAAACGGTATCGGCCGTCCAAGTACCTATGCTCCTACAATCACAACCATTCTTGCAAGGCTTTACGTTGAAAGAGACGCAAAGCAGCTGAAACCGACAGCTCTCGGTGAAGTCACGACAGAACTTATGAAGGAACACTTCAAGCATATAGTTGACGTGAAGTTTACAGCTAAGATGGAAAACGATCTTGACAGTGTTGAGCGCGGAGAAAAAGACTGGGTCGAAACTCTCGGCAGTTTTTACGGCGATTTTGAGAAGGTTCTTGAAAAAGCGGAAAAGAATATGGAGGGCAAGAGAGTTAAGGTGCCTGATGAGGAAACGGATGTTGTATGTGATCTTTGCGGAAGAAACATGGTAATAAAAATAGGCCGTTTCGGAAAATTTCTCGCATGTCCGGGATTTCCCGAGTGTAAGAATACAAAGAAGATAGTTCAGGAAACAAAAGGAAACTGTCCTGTATGCGGAAACAGGATTGTACTGAAGAAATCCAAAAAGGGCAGGAGCTTTTACGGATGCAGCGGCTATCCGGACTGCAATTTTATGACCTGGAACGCGCCTGTTGAGGATAAATGTCCGAAATGCGGAAATACATTGTTCAAAAAAGGCGGAAAAGCAGGAAAGCTTGTATGTGAAAAGCCGGACTGCGGATACGAAAGGAATCTTTAATGGTAAAAATTATCGGCGGAGGACTTGCAGGCTGCGAGGCTGCATGGCAGCTGGCACAGCACGGCATAGAATCCGTTATATACGAAATGAAGCCTGAAAAGTTTACCCCTGCTCATAGCTACAAGGGACTGGCTGAGCTTGTATGTTCAAATTCACTCAAGGCTCTGCGTCATGATTCTGCTGCCGGTCTTCTTAAAGAAGAAATGGAAATGCTTGGCTCTGTAATTATTCCCAGTGCAAAGGAAAATGCTGTGGAGGCAGGAGGAGCTCTGGCTGTTGACCGTGAGAAGTTTTCGGATACGGTAACAGAAAAAATTATGTCAAATCCACTTATACACGTTGTCGGGAAAGAAGTTGAAGAGATCCCCGAAGGGTGTGTCATAATCGCAACGGGACCGCTTACAGCAGGCGGTCTTGCTGACAGCATAAGGAGAAAGTGCGGAGATTATCTGAGCTTTTTTGATGCGGCAGCGCCTATTGTGACGTTTGAGAGCATTGACCTTGAAAAGGCTTTTTTTGCCTCCCGCTATGACAGGGGAGACGCTGACTATATAAACTGTCCCATGGACAGGGAGGAATATCTGAGATTTTACAATGAACTGGTCAATGCACAGGGAGCGGAGCTGCACGAATTTGACAGGCGTGATTTTAAGGTTTATGAGGGCTGTATGCCTGTGGAAATTCTTGCAAAAAGGGGAGAGGACACTATCCGTTTCGGTCCGCTGAAGCCTGTGGGGCTTACTGATAAGAGAACCGGACGCAGACCTTATGCTGTTGTACAGCTGAGAAAGGAAAATTCTGAGGGTACGCTTTATAATCTTGTCGGATTTCAGACGAATCTGAAATTCGGTGAGCAAAAAAGAGTCTTTTCCATGATCCCGGGACTTGAAAATGCGGAATTTGTCCGCTACGGAGTCATGCACAGAAATTCGTTTATTGACAGTCCGAGACTGCTGTCGGCAGATTACAGTCTCAGAAGTGATCCGGATATTTTCTTTGCAGGTCAGATCACGGGCGTTGAGGGATATATCGAATCAGCAGCAAGCGGAATCATGGCAGGTATCAACATGGCAAGACGCATTAAAGGTGAAAAGCCTCTTGTTCTTCCGCCTGAAACAATGATCGGTGCCCTTACAGCTTATATAAGCGGCGGATGCAGCGGAACATTTCAGCCGATGGGCTGCAATATGGGCATACTCCCCGATCTGCCGGAGCGCATAAAGGACAAGAAGCATAAATATACAGCTTATGCTGACAGAGCGGCGGAGGCTCTTAGACAAATTCTTCGCTGATATACTATTGAAAAGAGTTTTGATATGAATATTATAGTTGACGCATTCGGAGGAGACAATGCTCCTCTCGCAGTTATAAAGGGCTGCAGTGCAGCTGAAAAAAAACTCGGCGTTCACATTATACTTACGGGTGACGAGGAAAAAATAAAACAGTCTGCAAAGCAGAACGGAATCGATATTAGCAGTATGGAAATAATACATACTGATGAGGTCTTCGATATTCACGACAAGCCTACGACTATTCTCAAAAGCGGCAGGAATACTTCTCTTGCACTGGGACTCAAGGCGCTGAGCGAAAACAGGGGAGACGCATTTTTAAGTGCCGGAAGCACGGGTGCTCTTGTGGCTGGCGCAACGTTTATTGTAAAGAGAATAAAGGGCATAAAGCGTGCGGCGCTGGCTCCCATTATCCCTACTGAGAAGGGAAGCCTTATGCTTATTGACGGCGGCGCTAATATTGACTGTACACCGGAAATCCTGCTTCAGTTCGGGATTATGGCTTCTGCTTACATGGAAAAGGTGGCAGGTATCGACAAGCCGAAGGTAGGACTTATAAACGTCGGAGCAGAGGAAACAAAGGGAAGAAAGCTTGAGCTTGACGCCTATAAGCTTCTTTCGGAGTCTGACCTGAACTTCTGCGGAAATCTGGAAACAAGAGAAATGCCGGCAGGAAATTTTGACGTTGCAGTTACAGACGGCTTTACCGGAAATATAGCTCTGAAGCTTTATGAGGGAATGGGCGCATTTATGGGTCACAGCCTTAAAGGAATCTTTTCCGGCGGCATCAGATCCAAACTTTCTGCACTCATGGTCATGAAAAAGATCACAGCACTCAAAAAAAATATGGATTATACCGAGCATGGCGGAGCTGTGCTCATGGGGGTCGAAAAGCCTGTTATAAAGGCTCACGGAAGCTCTGACGCCAATGCATTTTACAATGCGATAAGGCAGGCAAAGGCCTGTGTTGACGGCGGTGTGATTGAAACCATTGAAAAATCAGTTAATTTATCGAGGGAACAGGTATGATTAATATTGACGAGCATATTAAAAGATTTGAAAAGGTTATAAATTACAGCTTTTCCGATAAAAAGCTGATCGAGGAGGCTCTTTCTCATTCCTCATATGCAAATGAGAAGAAAAAAGTAAGGCACAGCAATGAACGGCTTGAGTTTCTTGGTGACAGCGTACTGTCAATTGTTGTTTCACAGTTTCTTTTTGTGCATTATACTCATCTTCCCGAGGGTGAGCTTACAAAGATCAGGGCTTCACTTGTCTGTGAAAAATCCCTGCATGAATTTGCAAAGCAGATCAATTTAGGTGAATATATCCTTCTGGGCAAGGGTGAGGAAAATACAGGGGGACGTGAAAGACCGTCCATCCTTGCGGACGCCTTTGAAGCGGTAATTGCCGCAGTTTTTCTTGACGGAGGACTTGAGGCGGCTCAGAAGCATATTATGAGATTTATTCCTGAAAATCTTGATAACAGAAAAGCCTCATTCAGCGATTATAAAACTGTTTTGCAGGAAATTATTCAGAAAAATCCGGAGGAAAAGGTTGAATATGTTCTTGCAGACCAGTCGGGCCCTGACCATAATAAGGCGTTTACGATTCAGGTCTGCCTGAATTCAAATGTGATCGGAACCGGAAAAGGAAGAAGCAAAAAGGAAGCAGAACAGCTGGCGGCGAAGGAAGCTCTGGAGCTCATGGGATATGAAGCACAGTAACATTTCAATTTTTATCCCCCATGCAGGCTGTCCTAATCAGTGCAGCTTCTGCAATCAGAAAACTATAAGCGGCAGCAAAACTGCTCCGGAAGCTGATGATGTGCACAGAATTTGTACACAGGCACTTTCTGAGGTGAAAGACAGGAAAAACAGCGAAATCGCATTTTTCGGCGGTAGTTTCACCGCAATAGACAGAAATTATATGATTTCACTGCTTGATGCGGCAAAGCATTATCTCGGAGATGACGGCTTCCATGGTATAAGAGTTTCAACCCGTCCGGACTTCATCGACAGGGAGATTCTTGACATTCTGAGATGTTACGGAGTTACGGCGATTGAGCTTGGTGCTCAGAGCATGAAGAACAGGGTGCTTGCAGCAAACGGAAGAGGTCATACCGCTGAGGATGTTTACAAAGCTTCTGCTCTGATCTGTGAATATGGCTTTGAGCTTGGTCTTCAGATGATGACAGGACTTTACCGCAGCACATATTCAGATGAGCTTGATACAATGGACAGAATAATTAAGATACGTCCTGATACGGTCAGGATATATCCGGTCGTGGTTCTGGAGGGAACGCGGCTGGCAGAGCTTTATAAAAGCGGTGAGTACATGCTTATGCCCTTTGAAGAAATGACTGAACTCTGCGGAAGAATGCTTGCTGAATTTGAGGATAATGGCATTGATGTTATAAAATGCGGACTGCACGCTTCGGACGATGTTGAAGGTGAAATGATCGCCGGCTTCTATCATCCGGCTTTCAGGGAACTTTGCGAAGGTATGATTTACCGCGGAGTAATGCAGAAACTTATTTATGAAAGATTTCATGATTTAAATCTTATCCGGACGGTCCGGCAGCGCCTGAGAGGCATAACGCTTGCAGTGAATCCGTCCTGTATCAGCAAGGCGGCAGGGCATAAAAAATCAAATATTCTGTACTTTAAGGAAACGGGCATTGATATTAAAATTGTCGGAGATGAGAAGATTCCGAAATATCAGTGTGAAATCAGAGGTTAATATATGTATTTAAAATCATTGGAATTACAGGGATTCAAATCTTTTCCCGATAAAATCCAGCTGACGTTTGATAAGGGTCTGACTGCGGTCGTAGGTCCTAACGGCAGCGGAAAAAGTAATATCGGCGATTCTGTAAGATGGGTTCTGGGGGAGCAGTCTACCAAAACTCTCAGAGGAAACAAGATGGAGGATGTTATTTTTTCCGGTACTGTTGCCAGAAAACCGGTTGGTTTTGCTATGGTAACGCTTAATATCGACAATTCGGACGGAGAACTGAAAACTGAGGAGAAGGAAGTAAGCATTACGCGAAAGCTTTACAGAAGCGGCGAGAGCGAGTATAAAATAAACGGAAAAAATGTCCGCCTGAAGGATATAAACGAGCTGTTTATGGACACCGGTCTTGGACGTGACGGATATTCTATTATCGGTCAGGGCAGAATTGCCGAAATAGTAAGCGCCAAAAGCAGTGAGCGCAGAGATATTTTTGAGGAAGCGGCAGGAATCTCAAAGTTCAGATACAGAAAGACTGAGGCGGAAAGGAAACTTACTGCGGCGCAGGAAAATCTTTTAAGACTCAATGACATCGTTTCGGAGCTGGAGGGACGTGTTGGGCCTCTTAAAGCACAGGCTGAAAAGGCAGAAAAGTTTGTTGTGCTTGCACAGCAGAGAAAAACGCTTGAAATATCCGTATGGGTAAACAGGCTTGAGGAGCTTCGTACGAAGCTTGACGAGCTTGAAAATACTCTTCTTATTAACAGAAACGAATATGAAAATCTTCAGAACGACATAGAAAACGAAGAACAGAAAATACAGGACGGTTACAGAAAAATTCAGGAGAGTTCGGTCAATATTGAGAAACTCCGTGACAAAATCATTGAGACTGAGCAGTCTTCGTCGCAGTTCAAGGCTGATATTGCCGTATTTGAAAACGACATTGCACACAGTCGTGATTCATTGACGGAGCTTGAAAAAAGACGTGCTGAGGGGAATGAGTCAGACGAAAAGCTTGAAAAGAACATTTTTCTTAAAAACAGGCATATTGAAGCCCTTGAGGAACAGATAGAGGAAACTGAAGCTGAGCTTGAAAAGGTACGCAGAGGCTTTGAAGAGGCAAAGCAGATGAACGAAAGCCTTGAAAAAAGTTCTGACAAAGCAGGCAGCACAATTAACAGCCTGTATATAAAGCAGAGCGAATGCCGTTCTGTTCTTGGCAGCAGCAGAAATCTTCTTTCAGAGACGAAACAGCAGATCGAAAGCATGTCCGGGCAAAAAAGCAGTTTTGAGGAACAGCTTGAGGAGTACCGCAGAGAAAAGGCTGAGATAGAGGACGCGGTAAAGGTTCTGGAAGAAAAAACTCTTGAAATGAAGAATAAGGCTCTGGGTCTTGAGAAGCTTTGTCAGGCTAAAACTTCAAAGCTTGCGGAGGTAAAAAAGGAACAGGAAAATATTCTGTTTTCTGTCAGAGAGAAAAACCAGAGAAAAAAACTTCTTATTGACCTTGAAAATAATATGGAAGGTTTTGCAAGGTCTGTAAAGGAAATTATGAAGGCTTCTTCAAGGGGACAGATCTCCGGAATTCACGGAACTGTGGCTCAGCTGATCAGTGTGAAGCAGGAGTATGCAACAGCAGTTGAAACTGCTCTCGGCGGTGCCATGCAGAATATCGTGACAGAGGACGATAACGCTGCAAAAAGATGTATCCGTATGCTGAAGGAACAGCGCATGGGAAGAGCTACATTTCTTCCGCTTACGTCTGTTAAGGGGAGCGTTCTCAGTGAAAACAGGCTGTACAGTGAGGATGGCTTCGTTTCTATGGGAAACGAGCTTGTTTCCTTTGATGAAAAGTACAGGGGTATAATAAATTCCCTGCTTGGAAGGACGGCTGTTGCGGAGGATATTGATGCGGCCGCAAGAATAGCAAAAAAATACGGCTATAAATTCAGGATTGTTACTCTGGACGGACAGGTAGTCAATGCAGGCGGTTCGTTTACGGGCGGTTCAGCTGTCCATTCGGCAGGTGTCTTTTCAAGGAAAAACGAGCTTGAAAAAATTGAAAAGGATATTGAGCTTCTGGAAGCAAAGGGCAGGGAAGCGGAAGAAAAAACAAAGAAGTTTTCTGCTGAGACAAATGCTATTATGCGTCAGCTGGAAGACGTAAAATCAGATATTTCTTCTGCCGCTCAGGATGCGGTAAGATTTGATTCGGAGCTTGCAAGAGTAGAAGCTTTTGAAGCGCAGGCAAAAAAACAGCTCTGTGAATATGATGAGCGCTTTGGAGCGCTGCAGGCAAGAAAACAGAATCTTGAGGATAAAATTATTTCTTCTGAAAAAAGCCTTGAAGAAACCGAAAGACTCATTAAGGGAGCCGAAGAGCAGCTGGTTCAGGAACAGGGCAGACAGGAATCAGTCAGAAATATGCGTGAAAATCTGTCGGTACAGCTTTCTGAAATCCAGATAAGACTGACAGGTCTCAGGAAGGACAGGGAAGCCGCTGAGCGTGAGCTTGAAACACTCAGAAACAGTCAGAGCGAATCAGCTGAAAGGAAGGCAGAGTTTGACAGGGAAGAAAAACGTCTGAATGATCTGATCCGGGAAAAGCTCGGGATGATAGATGAAAAGAGGAAGCAGCTTGATGGAGTGCGTGAAAGCATTTCACAATGCAATGCCGAAATAAAAAAATGGCAGGATGTTCACACTCAGCAGGACATCTATGTCACAAATCTCAGAAACGGACTTAAAGGTCTCAACGAGCAGAAGGAAAAGTATTCGGTTGAAATGTCAAAAACGGAAGAACGTAAGATCACAGCTCAGAAGGATTATGACGGCATCATAAATCAGCTTTATGAGGTGTATGAACTGACACGTTCTGAGGCAGAGGCAGCGGCTGAAAAAATAGAGGATCGTCTTGAAGCCCAGAAAAATCTCAATGAGATCAAATCCAGAATCAGAGCACTTGGAAATGTAAATGTGGGCGCTATCGAGGAGTACCGTGAGGTCTCGGAAAGATACGATTTTCTGTCGGGACAGCTTGCGGACGTGCGTTCTTCAAAGCGCGAGCTTGAAAAGCTAATTGAGGATCTGACCGGAGAAATGTGCAGAATATTTGCAGAAAGCTTTGTTATAATAAACAACAACTTCAAGGAGATCTTCAGGGAACTTTTCGGAGGCGGAAAGGCAGAGCTTGTGCTGACCGATCCTGAGAATGTACTGGAATCCGGGATTGAGATAAGGGTCGCTCCTCCGGGAAAGGTAATCAAGAATCTTATTTCTCTGTCGGGCGGTGAGCAGTCATTTGTTGCGATATGCATTTATTTTGCCATACTGAAGCTCAGACCGGCGCCGTTTTGTATCCTTGATGAGATCGATGCGGCTCTTGACGAGGTGAATGTCAGAAAATATGCACAGTATCTGAAAAGATTCACAGATACAACTCAGTTTGTTCTTGTTACACACAGAAGAAGCGCAATGGAGGAAGCAAACGTGCTTTACGGCGTTACCATGCAGGAGGACGGCATTTCAAAGCTTCTGAAAATGGAACAGGTAGATAATAATGAAAGCGCCTGATACATATTATAATAAAGGGAGGATTTAAGCATGGGATTTTTCAGTAAGATCAAGGAGGGGCTCCGCAAAACGAAAGAATCCATGGTGAAGAAGATGCAGAAGGTCGTAAATTCTTTCACCAAAATAGATGAGGAACTCTTTGAACAGCTTGAAGAAACTATGATCATGTGCGATATGGGTGTTGAAACATCCGTTCAGATATGCACAGAGCTCAGAAGGCTTATAAAGGAAAGGGGCGTAAAGGACCCATCACTTATAATGGAACTTATACAGGAAATCATTTCAGATATGATGGGTACGGATACAGAGCTTGACATGTCATCAGCTCCTGCCGTTATTATGGTCATAGGAGTAAACGGTGCAGGAAAAACCACCACCATCGGCAAGCTCTGTCATCAGCTTATCAGCGACGGAAAAAAGGTTATTGTTGCGGCGGCTGACACTTTCAGAGCGGCAGCGATAGATCAGCTGGAGGTGTGGACCAGACGCTCGGGTGCGGAAATTGTAAAGCATGCGGAGGGCTCGGATCCTGCGGCTGTGGTTTATGACGCTATTTCTGCGGCAAAGGCAAGAAACTGCGATGTTCTTATATGCGATACAGCAGGACGTCTTCACAACAAGAAAAATCTCATGGATGAGCTTGCAAAAATGAACAGGATCATTGAGAGAGAGGCTCCTGAAAGCTCAAGGGAAGTGCTGCTTGTTCTTGATGCAACAACAGGTCAGAACGCTGTAAATCAGGCAAGACTTTTCAGCGAGGTCGCCCCAATATCAGGAATCGTTCTGACAAAGCTTGACGGAACTGCAAAGGGCGGCATAGTCATTTCTATAAAAAATGAACTGGGTATCCCTGTAAAGCTTATTGGTGTGGGCGAAAAGATCGACGACCTGCAGCCGTTTAACAGCCGTGATTTTGTAAAGGCGCTGTTTGAGGATATGCCTGCCGAAGGGGAAGAATCCGGAGAAACTGAAAATGCGGATGAGGAGCCGGAAGAAGATGACCAGTAAAAAAATTGTACTTGCAAGTAACAATAAGGGCAAGATAAGGGAAATATCAGAAATATTGTCGCCGCTGGGCTTTGACGTTGTTTCCCAGAGGGATGCCGGAGCGGATATTGATGTTCCGGAAACGGGTTCGACCTTTGAAGAGAATGCTGTTATAAAGGCACGTGCAGTTTATGAAATCTGCCGTACCGCCGTAATTGCTGACGACAGCGGACTTACTGTTGATGCACTGAATGGTGCTCCGGGAGTGTATTCTCACAGATTTGCAGGAGAAAATGCAACAGATGACGACCGTAACGCAAAGCTTTTGTCAGAACTTGACGGAGTGCCTGATGAAAAAAGAGGTGCGGCATTTGTGTGTGCGCTTTGCTATATTGACGAAAACGGTGAAGAACACATGTTCAGGGGCGAGTGCAGAGGGAAAATAGGAAGAGAGCTCCGCGGTGAAAACGGCTTCGGTTACGATCCGCTTTTTATGTACGGCGAAAGTTCTTTTGCTGAAATTCCGGCTGAGGAGAAAAACAGGATAAGTCACAGGGCGGAGGCGCTGAAAATGCTTCTTGGATTTTTCAGCCCCAAAGCGTAAATGAAAGGATTATAAATATGCTTACATCAAAACAGCGTGCATTTCTAAGAGGGATTGCGTCAGAATATGAAACGATATTCCAGGTGGGTAAAGGCGGGATTTCCGAGGCTCTTATATCTCAGGTCTCGGGAGCGCTCAAAAAGCGCGAGCTCATAAAGCTTCGTGTGCTTGACAACTGTGAATACAGTGCAAGAGAAGCCGCAGAGGAAATTGCGGAAAAGACAAAGTCCGAGGTCGTACAGGTGATCGGAAGCAGATTTGTTCTTTTCAGGAGAAATCCTCAAGATCCTGTTATAAATCTGAAGCTCTGATATGGGTGCTGTCGGTCTTTTCGGAGGAAGCTTCAATCCGATCCATAACGGTCATATAAATCTTGCTTTGTCGGTTAAGGAGAAGCTCTCACTTGACAGGGTCATACTTATTCCGTCGGGAGAAGCGCCGCATAAATCAAGCGCAGAATATGCCGGCAGTGCGGACCGCCTTGAGATGTGCCGTCTTGCTGCTGAGGGTCATGACGGACTTGAGGTCAGTGACTGGGAAATTACACGTCCCGGAAAAAGCTACTCGGTTTACACAACAGAATATTTCAGAGAGCTTTATCCCCATGACAGGATTTATCTTCTTGTGGGCAGCGATATGCTTCTGAGCTTTGACAAATGGTACAGATATAAAGATATTCTGAAAAATGCTGATCTTGCAGCGGTTTCAAGATCCGGAGATGATTATGCTGCACTGGACAAGATGGCCAAAAAGCTGTCGGAGTGGGGAGAAGCTTTTGTTGTAAAAAGCGATACCATTACAATTTCTTCATCTGAAATAAGGCAAAAGATAAAAAATAATGAGGATTTGTATTGCTATTTGGACAAAAAAGTAGTAAAATATATAGTGCAAAAAAATCTTTATAGGGATTGACGAATACTTGTTAAGGAGATTTTGTACATGTATGATACAGATGAGATCAAATCATTTCTGAAAGAGCGGCTTTCCAAAAAAAGATATACACACAGCATTAATGTTGCATCAGAGGCACAGAAGCTTGCAAAGCATTATGGTGCTGATCCGAAAAAAGCTTATATTGCGGGACTTCTGCACGATATATGCAAGGAGATTCCGCACAGCGAGCAGGAAGAGCTGATGCTCGAGGGTGATATGTATCTTTCGGGAGAGGAGCTTTCTTCAAAGGCACTGTGGCACGGTCCGGCGGGAGCATATTACGTTAAAGCATATATGGGAATTAAGGATGAGGAGATTCTCAATTCCATAAGATACCATACAGTCGGCCGCTCCGGAATGTCTCTGCTTGAGGAGATCATATATATGGCAGATCTTATTTCGGAGGACAGGAGCTATAAGGATGTTGACAAAATGCGGAAAACCGCATATTCTGATCTGAACAGGGCATTGCTTGAAGCATTATGTTTTTCTGTCAGAAGTGTTGCTGAAAAGGGCGGGTATATTCCTCATTATACAATTGACGCCTATAATCAGTATACGTTTGTGTGCTCTTTAAACAGAAAAAATAAGGAGAAAAATGATGAAAAAAGGTAAGAAAAAATCAAAAAACAAGTCAGCAGTCCGAAGCAGGAATGCCTCATCATCAAATGTTAAAAGCAGTAAAAATAAAGGCAGCAGCCGAAAGGGCAGAAATTCAAAAAAAGGCGTCAGAACAACACTCAAGGATAAGCTTATAATTGCCGCGTCAATTATTGCAGGACTTGCCATTGTTATTGTCATGGTGCTTAATATTCCGATTATTGAAGTTGAAAAGACAAAAAACGGACAGATCTATACCGAGCACGTTTCGATCCTTAACTGGTTAAAGGATAAGCAGCCTCTGATTGACAAGGAGGGTGTGCTTTCTGCTGATGAGAACAGCTATGAGCTCACAAGCGGGGCTGATGAGATTGATGACAAGCGTGAGTTTACAAACGGTCAGATCATTGAAGGACAGTTCAGCGTTCTTTGTCTCGGCTTTGATGAGGACAGATCAAATACCGATGTTATAATGGTATTCCAGTTTGATATAAACAACGATAAGATCAATGTGCTGCAGATCCCGAGAGACTGCTATGTGCCTGATTATACATACAGCGAGACCTGCAAGATAAACAGCGTATACGGATTTGGTGACGAGAACCTCACCAACATCCAGAGAATAGTTGATGCGGTAAGGGATAATTTCGGAATCCCCATCGACAGATATATAACAACAGGCTGTGATGATATTGTTGATATGGTCGATCTTATCGGCGGTATCCCGATCAATCTTCCGGAACAGGTTATTTATTCCTATGACAAGGTGCTCTATCCGGGTGAACAGGTCTTAAACGGTGAGCAGGCGGAGCTTTTCGTCCGCGCCAGAAAGGGCTATTATGAGGGCGATATCGGACGAGTAAAGGCACAGCGTATTTTCCTTGCAGCATGTATGGAAAAGGCTCTCAATATGGGTACCATTGAGGTGACTAAATTCCTTACGGAAGTGTATAATAAAGGGTATATAGCAACTGATATGTCTCTCAGAGAGCTTAGTATTCTTTCAGATTTCGGAAGCAATATAGACCTGGATGATGTTACTGTTAACATGGTTCCCGGAGAGGCTGTTGACGATTATAACGGTTATTCCGTATATTCGATTCATAAGAATGCAACGGTTGATATGCTGAACAAGTACTTCAGACCTTATCAGACGGATCTTACCTATGACAGTCTTCCTATTGTGGAAATCGTGGAAAGCGATTATTATTCAACAGATATATACGATCAGAATCAGGATACACTTCAGGAAATCTCGGACGGTGCGACTCCGGGCGAGAGCAAGAAGCCTACTGAGTCTCAGACTGCAAGCCGGTCTTATGAAGACGAGGATTTCTATGAGGATAACTATTACGAAGATGATGATTTCTACGGATATTAAAAATAACGGAGGGAATTTATGACTCAGAAGGAAAAAATAAAAACAATTGTAAGCGCTCTTGACAGCAAGAGAGCTGATGAGATCCGGGCTATAAAGATCTCTGACCTTACTATTATTGCAGATTATTTTATAATAGCAGGCGGTACAAGCAGTACTCATACAAAAACCCTTGCAGAGGAGGTTGAATACCAGCTTTCGCAAAAGGGGATTGAACCCTACAAAACAGGGGGCAGCAGCAATTCAGGATGGATTGTTCTTGATTACAGTGATGTTGTTGTTCATGTTTTTTACAAGGAAACAAGAGATTACTATCAGCTTGAAAGACTCTGGGCTGATGGTGAGAAGGTTGACATTGAAGAGTTTATTACCGGGGAGTGACATGTATGAAAACAAATAACGAACAGGGAAGAATGGCAGCACTTGTTGTCGGTGTGTATTTTGTTGCAAAATCGGTTCTGAATCTTATTCTGGGCGGAGGTTTTACGGAAATAATTATAGCAATTGTTGAGGCAGCTTTGCTTTTTACAGGACTTATGTATGTGAATTATGTTGTTGCGGCAGTTACAGCACTTATTGTTTTAAAATATCTGAAAAATAACCTGAGCAATCCGCTGGACAACATTATCTATCTGATCGAGGCAGCAATAGATATTATCTGTGCAGTGATGATCTGCTGCGTGGGAAGCATTCGCGAGCACTTTACAAACAAGTGGTCGGAGTTTTTCGGAAGCAAGTGAAAATTTTCAAAGAGGAATGATATAAATGAGTGAAAAATATAATTTCAGCGCCATAGAAAAGAAGTGGCAGAATTACTGGGAGGAGCATGAGACCTTTAAGGCTAAGGAAGACTATTCAAAACCGAAGTTCTATGCTCTTGTAGAGTTCCCGTATCCGTCCGGACACGGTATGCACGTAGGTCATATCAAGGCATATTCGGGACTTGAAATTGTCAGCAGAAAAAGACGCATGCAGGGATATAATGTTCTTTTCCCGATCGGCTTTGACGCTTACGGTCTGCCGACTGAAAATACAGCTATCAAGACGGGCGTTCATCCCCGAAAGGTTACTGATGACAACATAAAGAAGTTCACAGGTCAGCTTAAAAGAGTGGGATTTTCATTTGACTGGTCAAGAGTTATTGACACAACTGAAGAAGGCTACTATAAGTGGACTCAGTGGATCTTCCTTAAAATGTTTGAAAAGGGACTTGTTTTCAGGGACAAGACTCTTGTAAACTACTGCCCCAGCTGTAAGGTCGTTCTTTCGAATGAGGATTCACAGGGCGGAAAATGTGATATCTGTCACAGCGATATTGTCCAGAAGACAAAAGAAGTATGGTATCTGAGAATTACAGAATATGCGGATAAGCTCCTTCAGGGACTTGAGGAGGTAGATTATCTTCCTAATGTAAAGCTTCAGCAGGAAAACTGGATTGGTAAATCCACAGGTGCTTTCGTTGATTTCAAAATAAAGGAACAGGATGAAAAACTGAGAATTTATACAACACGTCCCGATACGCTTTACGGCGTAACGTTCATGGTCATCGCTCCTGAACATCCGATCATTCAGAAATACAGAAGCAGTATTGCAAATATTGATGCGCTTGACGCATACAAGGCGGAATGTGCCAAGAAGAGCGAATTTGAGAGAACTCAGCTTGTAAAGGACAAGACCGGCGTAAAGATCGACGGACTTACAGGCATAAATCCGATTACCGGCAGGGAGATCCCGATCTACATATCCGATTATGTAATGATGGGTTACGGTACAGGTGCAATCATGGCAGTTCCTGCCCATGATTCAAGAGACTATGACTTTGCAAATAAGTTCGGAATAGATATTGTTGAGGTCATAAAGGGCGGAGATATTTCAAAGGAAGCTTATACGGGCGACGGCGAAATGGTAAACTCCGGAGAGCTTGACGGTATTACAAATAAGAAGGACGCAATTGCAAAAATGCTTGAGGTGCTGGAAAGACTCGGATGCGGCGAAAAGGGTGTTCAGTATAAAATGAAGGACTGGGCGTTCAACCGTCAGAGGTACTGGGGCGAGCCTATTCCGATCGTTCACTGCCCTCACTGCGGAATCGTTCCCGTGCCTTACAGCGAGCTTCCTCTGAAGCTTCCGGCTGTTGAGAATTTTGAACCGGGTACTGACGGTGAAAGCCCTCTTGCAAAGATCGATGAATTTGTAAACTGCAATTGTCCGAAATGCGGCGGAGCAGCAAAGAGAGAAACTGATACAATGCCGCAGTGGGCAGGTTCTTCATGGTACTTCCTCAGATACTGCGACCCGAACAACGACAATGAATTTGCTTCACAGGAAGCGCTTAAATACTGGATGCCTGTTGACTGGTACAACGGCGGTATGGAGCATGTTACACGTCATATGATCTATTCGCGTTTCTGGCATAAGTTCCTCTATGATCTGGGTCTGGTGCCTACATCAGAGCCTTACGCAAAGAGAACGGCACAGGGTCTGATTCTTGGTCCGGACGGCGAGAAAATGAGTAAGTCAAGAGGAAATGTAATTGATCCGAATGACGTTGTTGATGAGTATGGTGCAGATGTTTTGAGACTTTATGTCCTTTTCATGGGTGACTACGAAAAGGCAGCTCCATGGAGCGAAAAGAGCGTTAAGGGCTGCAAGAGATTTGCAGACAGAGTATGGGGTCTTCAGGATATTGTGACTGACGCCGACGGATACAGTGAAAAACTGATGTCATCTTTCCATAAGACGATCAAAAAGGTAAGCGAGGATATAGAAAATCTCAAATTCAATACGGCTATTGCAGCTATGATGGCGCTCATAAATGAGATATACAGCGCAGGAAGCATCACAAGGGGAGAACTGAGAACATTTATCACGCTTCTCAATCCTTTTGCTCCTCATCTTACAGAAGAAATGTATGAGCTTATGGATTTCGGCGGAGTTCTGAACGAGCAGACATGGCCGGAGTATGACGAAAAGCTCTGCGTTGAAAACACGGTTGAGATCGTAGTTCAGGTCAACGGAAAAATAAAGACAAAGCTTATGGTTCCTGTTGACGGTGACAAGGACGAGATACTTTCCCTTGCCATTGCGGATGAAAAAATCAAGGAAAATATTGAAGGCAAGACAATGAGAAAACAGATATATGTACCAAATAAGCTGGTTAATTTTGTTGTAAGTTAACAAAGTTTTGTCAATAATTAAAATAACCTTGACATTATAATACGTTTGTGATAAAATAGACTATATCTTAATAAAATATTCTGCTGTTGCAGAAAAGTACAAGGTTTTGATAGCTGACTTTCACGTGATATTATCATGTGAACTGTTTAGTATATATTTAGAAGCAGGGGTAAAGTTTTTACGCTTTGCATCTGAAAACCTCTGTCTTTGCGGCAAAGGGAGGGAAAACAGTGGCAGAAGTTCGTATCGGTAAAAACGAATCGTTAGACACAGCTCTTAAGCGTTTTAAGAGATCATGTGCTAAGGATGGAGTTATCGCTGAAGTTCGTAAGAGAGAACATTACGAAAAGCCTTCAGTTAAGCGTAAGAAGAAGTCTGAGGCGGCTCGTAAGCGCAAATATTAATCAGTCTTGATTGATTGTACTTAATGTACAAGCTTGAGACAAATTGAAAGCGAGCGTAAGCTCGCTTTTTCGTTTTTATCATGTCCGGTTTTTCATGTAAAATCGACATTGAATTAATGTATAATATAAATTGAGAGGAATTGACTATGCTGTTCAGATCGGACTTTGCGTTCAGAAGCGTGCTTGAAATTACACCTGAGTTTCTCGCTGAAAATAATATCAGAGGGTTGCTGCTCGATCTGGACAATACGCTGACTACCCATGACAATCCCAGACCGGCGGACGGCGTTGTTGAATGGATCCGGAGAATCCTTGCATCAGGCGTGAAAATGGTTATAGTATCAAATAATCATCCTCCGAGAGTAAAACCCTTTGCAGACATGCTGGGACTTGAATTTGTATGCGAGGGAAAAAAGCCTCTTTCCAGCGGTTTTAACAGAGCACAGAAGCTTATGGGAGTGCCGTTTAAACAGCTTGCGGTTGTCGGGGATCAGATCTATACTGATATACTCGGAGCGAACATCAGACGTGTAAGAGGGATCTATGTTTATCCGATCGAGCATGAAAAAACACTTTTTTTTAAATTCAAAAGATGGGCTGAGAAGCCATTCCTTCCGAAAATAGGAGAACAAAAGAGGCGGAGGAAAAAATGCTGACAGAGCTTGCAGCTGCAGCAGCTGCTATTTTGATTATAACAGTACTGATTGACCCGATTTTTATCCGTCTGGAGCAAAGAAAACCAAAAAAGCCTCTGAAGAAAATGAAAATCGGCAAAGATAATCTTTATCAGGGGCTGTGCTGTATATTTACTTCTGCAGTGTATTTTTTTATATGGATTTACTGGGATAAGGGGCTTATGGAGAATCAGAGTGCTGTGCTGTCGGCGGCATTTTTGATTTTCGGACTTCGTTTTATATTATCTTATATTAATAAGAGCTTTGAATATGATCTTGATGGTTTTAAAATAAAAAATATTTTCGGTGTTACCAGGAAATGCAGCTATAACAGGATATTAAAGGCTTACCGGACTTCCGGGGGAATGGTTTTTTACACCTGTGACGGACATAAGATCCGTGTTTCCGTTCAGTTTAACGGAATAAGCGAGTTTTTTGAAACAGCAGAAAAAATATTGAAAATTGAGGATTATAAAAAGAATCGGTGGTGACTTGATTGGCAGCTAAATTCGGTCCGGCGGGAAATTCGGACAGCTTTTCCGCTAAATATAAATCAACAGTTCAGGCTCCTGAATTTCTGAAGGAAATGGGGCTTGACCATTATGAGTATCAGTGCGGCAGAGGCGTAAGAGTTTCTGACAAAACTGCACAGGAGCTTCGGGCAAAGGCTCAGGAGAACGGAATAAGTCTTTCTGTACATGCTCCGTATTTTATTTCTCTGTCATCTGTTGAGGAGGAAAAGCGTGAGAACAGCATAAACTACATACTTCAGAGCTGTGAAGCAGCGCTGAAGCTTGGCGCAGACAGGATAGTGATACACAGCGGCTCATGCTCTAAAATCAGCCGTCAGGAGGCGCTTGCGCTTGCGTCTGAAACGCTGAAAAAAGCAAGAGCCAAGGCGGTTGAAAACGGCTTTGAAGCAGTTCATTTCTGTCCCGAAACTATGGGAAAAATAAATCAGCTGGGAAATCTTGAAGAGGTGCTTGAGCTTTGCCGCATTGATGAAACGTTTATACCATGTATTGATTTCGGACATCTCAATGCAAGAACCTTTGGCGGTATAAAGACGCGTAATGATTATGAAGAAATTCTTGACAGTGTTGAAAATGCTCTGGGCACAGACCGTCTTAAAGTCTTTCACAGTCATTTTTCAAAAATAATGTATACGCAGCCTGGCGGAGAGAAAAAGCACCTTACCTTTGAGGACGATGTTTACGGTCCTGAATTTGAACCGCTTATGGAGGCTGTGGCTAAGAAAAATCTTTCTCCGGTGTTTATTTGTGAAAGCGCAGGCACACAGGCGGAGGATGCACTAAAAATGAAGGAAAGCTATCTTGGTTTTAAAACCGAAAGGAAATGATAAAATGAAAAAAATTCTTGTAATAAACGGTCCTAATCTGAATCTTCTCGGAGAGAGGGAGCCGGGTATTTACGGTGATGAATCCTACGAGTTTCTTACTACTCTGATCATGGATAAGGCTGATGAGCTTGGTGTTAAATGTGAGATCTTTCAGTCAAATCATGAGGGCGCCATCATCGACAAGCTCCACAGCGCCAGAAAAACTTTTGACGGAGTTGTGCTGAATGCAGGTGCATATACACATTACAGCTACGCTATTCGGGACGCGATCTCAGCTGTCAGGATACCTGTTGTTGAAGTGCATATCAGCAATGTGTTTGCAAGGGATGAATTCAGAAGCAAGTCTGTGATAGGGCCGGTATGCAAGGGAAGCATTTCAGGCTTCGGTCTTGGCAGTTACCTGATGGCCATGGATGCGCTGGTGAAATATGATGGATAAACTGAAAAATTTTTCTCTGCCGGACGGTGCAGACGCAGCGCTGATAACCTCGGACATAAACAGACGATACTTTACCGGAATGAAGTCTTCTGCGGGAATCCTGCTGATTTTCCGTGACGAGGCTTATCTGATAATTGATTTCAGATATATCGAAAAGGCAGAAAAAACTGTTAAAAACTGTACCGTTTTAAAGCAGGCTGATGATTTGACCGGACAGCTTGACGGGCTGCTCAAAAAGCATTCTGCAAGCAAAATAGCCATCGAATCAATGGATCTTTCGGTCAGCCGTCTGAATATGATAAAGGAACGTCTGAAAAATTATATTTTTCTGGATTCGGATGAGCTTAGCCGTAAAATATATGATATGAGAACTGTCAAATTTCCGGATGAAATTGAGAAGATCACCCGGGCACAGCGCATTGCTGAAAAGGCGTTTGATAAGCTGCTTGGATTCATAAAACCCGGCAGAACAGAACGCGAGATTTCGCTTATGCTCGACAGCTTTATGCTTCAGGAGGGAGCCGAGGCTCTTTCTTTTGAAACAATTGCTTTGACCGGCGCAAATACATCTATGCCCCACGGCGTGCCGGGCGAAACAAAAGTTATACAGGGGGATTTTGTCCTTATGGATTTCGGAGCTGTCATTGACGGATATCACAGTGATATGACAAGAACGGTCTGTGTTGGTGAGCCTTCGGAAAAAATGAGACAGGTTTATGACAAGGTGCTTGAGGCACAGCAGGCAGCACTTTCATTTGTCAGGTCCGGGATTACAGGCGGAGAGCTTGACGGCTGCGCAAGAAAAATAATAGAGGACGCAGGCTACGGAGAATGCTTCGGACATGCTCTGGGACATGGGGTCGGAATGGAAATACATGAATATCCGACCGCATCAGGAAGATCGAAAACTGTTTTAAAGGAAAATATGGTTGTAACAGTTGAGCCCGGAATTTATCTTCCGGGAGAATTCGGCGTCAGGATAGAGGATTTCGTAGTTGTTACTGAAAATTCATGTGTAAATTTAACAAAATGCCCTAAAAATATGATAATTTTATAAAAGGGTATTGCAAAAAAAGCTGTTTTGTAGTAAAATAATAATAAGGTTACTATTGAATTTACTATGCTATATTTTGGAGGTTTTTTATGATTACAGCAGGCGATTTCAGAAACGGTGTGACATTTGAACTGGACGGAAATGTTGTTCAGGTTATCGAATTCCAGCACGTTAAACCAGGTAAAGGTGCGGCTTTTGTAAGAACAAAATTCAAGAATGTTATAACAGGCGCGGTTGTTGAGCGTTCATTCAACCCTACCGATAAATATCCGACAGCTTTCATTGAGAGAAAAGATATGCAGTATTCATACAATGACGGCGAGCTTTATTACTTTATGGATATGGAAACATATGAGCAGGTTCCGATCGGCACAGATGTTCTGGGCGATAACTTCAAGTTTGTCAAGGAAGAGATGATCTGTAAGATCTGTTCATATAAGGGAAATGTATTTGCTGTTGAGCCACCGACATTTGTTGAACTTCTTGTTACAGAGACAGAACCGGGTATCAAGGGCGACACAGCTACAAATGCCACAAAGCCGGCTACACTCGAAACAGGTGCTGAAATAAGAGTTCCGCTGTTCATAAATCAGGACGACATGGTTCGTATTGATACAAGAACAGGCGAGTATATGGAAAGAGCATAAGTTTAAATCTGAATTTATGGATCAGGAGGGTCTTTATTATGAAGCTTGGTGAAAAGATGTCTTATTTGCAGGGACTTATTGACGGTCTTGATATTGATTCGTCAACAAAAGAAGGAAAGACTTTGCTTCAGATGGCTGATGTAATGCAGGAAATGGTCATGTATATTGATGATCTTCAGTCACAGGTGGACGAGCTTTCGGAGCTCTGCGATATTCTTGATTCCGATCTTGGCGATGTTGAAGAAGATCTTTATGATTTTGACGAATGTGACTGCGATTGCGATGATTATGATGAGTCAGATGATGACTTTGATTTTGACAGTGATGAGCTTTATGAAGTATGCTGCCCGGGATGCGGTGATACCGTTGTTCTGGATGAATATATGCTGGAAGAAGGCTCTATTGACTGTCCGAACTGCGGTCTGAATCTTGAGTTCGATTTTAATGATATTGAACTTGCAGATGCTGACGATGACGAAACTGAAGAATAATTATTGTACAAAGAATATTTTTGGTGAGTCTGTAAATATATTTTTAAAAGTCACTTTTGATGCTTTGTGTCAAAGGTGACTTTGTTTTGGTTGACACTTCAAAAGCTATATGCTATAATTTAAAACGTGGGGTTAAAAAAACATAAAAAATTTTTAAAATAAAATTGTATTTTTATAAAGGATATGTTATAATTAATATGTGTAATTTCCCTGCCGTTTTTGAACGATAATTAAAAAAGATACGGACGAAATCAGCAGCGCAATAAAAAGAAAATTTTGGAGGATAAAACAATGGCGAAGAAAAAAAGACTGGGAGTATCGGTTTTCGTTGTAATATTAACAGTGCTGATGCTGTGCGTTATCTTGTTTACTGCAATGGTTAATTTCAAGTTCAGTTCGTCGGCTGAGTCCGGAACACTTTTCGGAAAGCATATATTTGTCTTTGAAACTGAGGATATGGCTCCTGAGATAGATAAGGGATCCGCTGTAATTGCTGACTCGGATGATATACAGGTTCTGACAGAAGGAAATGTTATTCTTTTCAGTCAGGGCGAAGGGTTTGAAAGCGTAATGAGGATACGTGAAGTCATACATAACACGGATAATACTGTGTATAAAGTGGCTTATGATGCTGATCCTGATAATGTGATAGAGGTAAATAAGAAAAATGTTATAGCAAAATGTGATACGGAAAGCCAGAATCTCGGAAAACTTATCACATTCCTTAAAAGTACCGTTGGTCTGCTGGTGGGTCTTCTTCTGCCGTGTGTGCTGCTTCTTGTGCTTATTATTGTAAAGCTTGTATCTGTGCGCAAAGGCTCTGAAGAAGATGAAGAATATGAAGATGAATTTGATGAGGATTTTGATAATGACGAAGACGAATATGAAGAGGAGGATTCACTTCTCCGAAAACGTGTCAATCCGCTGTTCACACCTGATGCAAATATAAATCAGGGAGAGGAATTTGAACGAAAGAAATCCTCAATTGCTAAAAATTTTGCACAGAAGCCGGGAGCTGTCAGATCCAGAGGAAGAATTCCTTCTGAAAAAACAGCTGAAAATGCTGTTGAAAGGTTTAAGGCGGCTGTTGAGGACAAGCCTTCTGCTCCTGTTACAAGAAAAGCAACTCTTGCTCCGGATGGGGCAAATCATGACAAAAATGAAAAAATGGCAGCAATCAAAGCAGCTCTCAGCCAGGGTGAATCTTTATCTTCTGAAAGAACAAAAACTATTGAATCCAAAACAATGAAGATAAAAATTACTGATGAAAGAAAGGCTGAACCGGTACAGGAACCTGTTTTGAATAAAACAGCAGACAACAGATCAGCTGTTTCAAAGCCGTCCGCTCCCAAGCCTGTACAGAAGAAAAAGAGTGATGATATAAAATCTATCGATGACCTTATCAAACTTCTTGAGGCTGAAAAGAAAAAGCTTTAATTCAAAACCGATGAGATATTCTCATCGGTTTTTTATTGATTAGTCAATATTTTATTTTCAATATTTTATCTGTCCATACATAAAAAGATGCATCTGGCAGGTGAGATATGGTTAAAAAAGCAAAATTCACAGCAATATGCTTGACATTGCAGTCGAATGGTGATATAATTAATAAGCTCTTGAATTAACATTTACAGCTGTCTGAGAAGATAGCTTTTTTTGTGGTATAAGGGCATGACAGCTATGATTTCCAGGCAGGAACCACAGTCTGTAAAAAATGTGCATATTATGATGTGAAGAGGAGAAAAGTATGGAATTTCATTTGTTTGAAGTTTTAGGTGTTAACTTGTTTAACATGAAAACGATGGCGCTTGTAATATTCTTTATTTTCGGTATTATCGCCATCGGCTATCTGATTGGTAAAATCTCAATTAAGGGTGTAACTCTCGGAAGTGCCGCAATATTTATTGTTGCACTGTTTGCAGGTCATTTTCTTCAGCTTGGTCTTGACAATATTACAGAATGGAATGAAGCCGGCGGCTGGGACAAGATAAAATCTTATTTCAGCATGACACAGAATCTTGGGCTTATCCTTTTTGTTACATCAGTAGGACTTATTGCAGGACCTACATTCTTTAAAAATCTTGTGAAGAACTTTAAGTCTTATGTTCTGCTCGGTCTTATTATTATTGCTTCAGGTGCAGGAACATGTGCTCTTATAACAATTCTGGTGCCTAATATGAATTCTGCAATGTCCGTCGGACTGCTTTCAGGCGCACTTACATCAACTCCTGCATTTGCCGCTGCACAGGAAGCACTTGCAGATTCTGAAATTTATGACCAGATCGCTGTCGGACACGGTGTTGCATATCCGTTCGGCGTTATAGGCGTTGTTCTTTTTGTACAGATCATTCCTAAGCTTATGAAGGCTGATATGAACAAGGAAAGAGCATTTCTTGAAGCAGGCGCTTCTGACGGCAAAAAGGACTATAAGGGCAAGCTGTTTGAGATGGATAAGTTTGGTCTTGGCGCAATGGCGCTTACAATAATGCTCGGTATCGTTCTTGGATGCATCAACATTCCGCTTGGAAACAACCAGTCATTCAATCTGGGTACAACAGGCGGACCGCTGATCATGGGTCTTATCTTTGGTCATTTCGGAAGAATCGGAAAGCTCAGCTTAAAGGTTAAGCAGGAGGTTCTCTCAATATTCCAGGAGCTCGGTCTTATCCTGTTCCTTATTGGTGCAGGTGTGGACGGCGGAAGAAAGTTCGTTTCAACACTCAGTGAGTTTGGTCCGCTTCTCTTCCTGTGGGGCGCATTAATGACACTTGTTCCGATGCTTCTTGGATTTATAGTTGCAAAGTATGTTCTGAAGATGAGTCTTCTCAACAACCTCGGTTCACTTACAGGCGGTATGACAAGTACACCGGCTCTCGGCGCTCTCATTAACGTATCGGGCACTTCAAATGTTGCTTCAGCTTATGCTGCAACATATCCGATCGCTCTCATTGCCGTGGTACTGGCGTCACAGTTCCTGACATATCTTTGATGAATTTTGAAAAGATTCCTGCTTGAAAAGAATAAATGTAGTGATAAAATAACCTCTGATTTTATATCAGAGGTTATTTTTATATTCTTCGTCTGTAAAACAGCCGTCCTGTTAAGTGGACGGCTGTATGTTTATGTATTTATTTTCCTGTAATATCGGTCTGTTCTGTCAGAGCGTCAGCGACAAGCTTTGCAACTGCCGAGGCGCCCGTTTCTGTAAAGTGAGTCATATCTGTATCAGAAAGTTCAGTGGAAATAAGGTGATAGTTGTAGGCGTTGTCATAGCCGATTGCGTTGTAGTGGTCAACCATAAGGGAATTGAGATCAATGCAGGGGATATTGTAATAAGCAGCAAGCTGCTTCATTGCATTGCAGTATTCCTGATAGCTGCCCTCAAACTTACCTGTACTGCTGTTGTATGCTTTGAGTCCCAGAACAGTTGTTACAAGAACAGGCGTACCGCCTTTTTCAAGAGTTCCTTCAATATATTTGGTGATATAATATTCAAAGCTGCCGTCCGTTCCCGGGACAGTTCCGCAGACCGGAGCATATCGCTCTTCAATGGTATAAGCGGAATCGTTTATACCGAATTGTATAAGCAGATAGTCGCCTTCTTTCATACTGCTCAGGATCGTATCAAGCCTGCCGTTATCGTAAAAGCTCTTTGAGCTTCTGCCGGCAATTGCGTGATTTGAAACTGTATATTTATCATTGATAAAATCACCAAGATAAGCTCCCCATCCCTGCTGAGGGGCATAGCTTGCACGGTATGTCTGAACGGTTGAATCACCGGCAATATAGATCGTCGGATTGTCAGTAACGACCGGATCATCCTTTATTTCAGGAATATAAATTTCTGCGATCGGCTCATCGGTTTTTTCGATTTTAAGTCCGTCAATATTAGGTCCGCCCGAGGAAACTGCTGAAATCATACGAATAACATTTTTCCCGGCGGTTAGAGGAAGAACTATACCCTTTGTTGTCCATTGTGTCCAGGAGCCTGTTGCGAGGAAGTCCTGCATCCAGCAGTCTGTACTGCCGTTTACCGTGATCTTCATCTGCCTGTTTACATCACTTCCGTTTGCAATACGGAAAGAGCAGAGATAATTGCCGCTTTCGGGAGCGGTGATGTTCCACTCGATGAAGCTTCCTTCAGTATTGTCAAGATTGACATATCCGTTTGTTAAGAAACCGCTGTTGACCTGTTCGGTAGTGCCGCGGCTGAATGAAGCGTCTTCAGCATAGTAGTATGATGTTTTGTTTTTCACAGCGTCAAAATTATCCTTTGCTGTAAGCCAGTTTTGCATTGCAGAAAGATCTGTGCTGTCGGATACACCGTCAGAATTTGTATCAGAGCTTCTTCTCTGACGGTTTGTGAGCTTTCCGTCATTCAGATGACGCTTTAATATAATGCAGTCAAATACATTTACATCACCGTCATTATTAATATCGCCGAGAACAATTTCATCTGCTTCGGAACGGTTTACTGCTTCAAGTGTCCATGACTGGCATGCGTGGCCGTTTCTTTCCCATTCCTGTACATTGCTTCCCGCAGTGGTTTCAGCATTGATAACCTCAATACAGCTTTTGTCATCGCTGTTTTTTGTGGTTATACAGTAGCTTCCGTCACCATTGCTTACAAACTTGAAAAGCTGTGCTGTTGAATCAGTATTCTCAAAGATTCCGATATTTGTACCGTTGGCAGCAGAGCCGTTGGCAAGATCAAGGAGATAACGGTTTCCGCCTTCCAATGCGCTGTAAATATAATAGTAGCCGTCTGATGCTTTTCTGACAGACCATAAATTGTTGTCTTTCAGCGTGGAGCCCGGCTGCTGCGAAACGTTTGCAGCATTTGCAGCGCTTTCCGCATCAAGGTAAAGGCCGCTGTTTGCATTTCTGATAAGATAAAGTGTGTTTTCAGGGATCTCAGCACCTTCGGGCAGATCCTCCTTTATTGACCAGCTGATCTGCGAGGCGGCAAGCTCTGCAAGCTTCATAGCGCCCTGACGGTTAGGGTGAAGTGTGTCACCGTCCATGTAGAGAGCGGTAGTAGCATCCTGTCCTATCTCCTTGCAGTAGTCAAAGAACAGATTAAAAAGATCGATGACCTGGATATCAAGTTCGCTTCCGATCTGATCGAGTGTGGAGCCGAACCATCTTCCGGTAAGGTTTGGATTGTTTGTAACGTCTGTTGCGCGTCCCTGCTGCTTTACAAGGATTACCTCCATTCCCTTTGCCATAGCGCGCTTTGCCATGTCTGTCACGACTTCGTAATACTCATCGGCATTTGAATAGTTCGTATCATTGATGCCGATTGAGATTATGTATTTGTCTCCGGCTTTTCCGTAGGCTTCAATAGCGTCAAACTGACCAGCTTCAACGAATCCTTTTGCGTACTGACCGCTTGCAGCCATATCACGAACCTGCCATACAGAGGTATCAATGTACTGATCCAGAACCTGTCCCCAGCCTGCCTGAATGCTTGTGTCAAGAGGGTAGTAATTGCATACCGTTGAGTCACCGCACATCCATACGGTATGAGGGAGCATGGCTTCATCTGAAATGTGCTCTATCTTTATGCTGCTGATTGAGAAAGCGTATCCGGCTTTACCTGCTGCGGCACGGATGTTCAGCTGACCGTCGGTAACCGGGATCAGGATCGAATCCTCTGCGTTGTTGCCGGTCATATTTACGATCTGGAGCATATTTTCCATATAAATGCTTGTGCGGTTTGTATCACCGAGAATTACTGTTACACGGTACAGTCCCGCAGAAAGATCAACATCAAAGGTGTTTGAAGTGTTTTCAGTATCTGTAAACTGTACTGCATCACTGAGTGCACCGCTTCCTGAAGCAGAGATATTCCTGACTCCCGCAGTATTTCTGAAACCGTAACCCTTTGAGGAGCTGTATCCATCTGAAGCACTTACGGCTGTATAACCGCTCTGAGCTGTTGCTCCGAGGTCAAAAAGCCAGTCAGTCTGAGCGGCGTGAACCCTGATAATAGGGTTCACACATGCAAACATGATAATCATTGCGATACACAAAGTAATTGATTCAATTCGTCTGAAAATTGATTTGTTCATAAATTCCCTCCGTTGGGTTTATTCTGTTGGCGGAATGGTATAAATTACAGGCGTTTCGGGAAGATCATATCCTGTTCCAAGGAAGAAGCTTGTGTTGGGCGCCTGATTGTAACCTACGTTTTCAATAGCAGCGCCTGTTCTGTACTGGCTGTCGTGCATGAGAGTAAACAGTTTTATATCCGTTGTATAGGTTGTGCCGAAGATCCTCAGAGATGTTCCGTCATTTGCAGGGAAGATCATTTCCTCTCTCCAGTCACCGAATATATCGGCGGTAAGGCATGCGTTAGATTTTGAGCCGTTGTTGTATGAAGCGCCGTCGCCTGTGAATATTCTTCCGGGCTTATCGACCATTGTACGGTCCAGTGCTTCTCTTTCAAGGTCGCCGTCCCACCAAACTGCGGAGTTCATACCCCATTTGGTAATGCTGCTCCATGCTTCACCGGTGGATTCAATCTTTCCTGTTGAAGGATTGTAAGCGTAGAGCATGCTGTCAACAACACTTGTAAATTCCATACCTGGCGTGTCAGCTGAAATGTTGAGAGCAATTCCTCGGCCAACGTCATCTGTACCGTCAATTTGCCAGATTATTTCTCCTGTTGCGGCGTCATGGACTTCCGCGCAGTAATGTTCCTCGTGAACCTGGAATATCTCAAGTCCCTGACGTTCTGGTATAAGGTCTCCCGCCTGCATGCAGTCGCCGTGACCGAGACCTGTACTCCACAGTCCCTTGCCATTATCGTCGATACAGCATGAACCATAAACAATTTCGTCCTTGCTGTCCCCGTCAACATCCATAACAACAAGACTGTGGTTGCCCTGTCCGTAATATGGATCAGATGAGTTGTTTCCTGTGTCAAAGAGCCAGCGTTTAACGATTTTCTTGTCCCTGACATCATAAGCTGCAATAGCTGTTCTTGCGTAGTATCCGCGGCAGAAAACTGCTGAAGGGGTCTGGCCGTCAAGATAAGCTACGCCTGAAAGGAAACGGTCGCATCTGTTGCCGTAAGCGTCTCCGAAATATGTCAGGTCGCTTGCGTTTGTAAGACTTCCTCTGCCCGGTTCATAGTCTATTGTGTCAAGCGCCGCGCCGGTAAGGCCGTCAAAGAGGGTAAGATATTCATTTCCTGTAAGAATACGTCCGTTTGAGCCTCTGTAATCGGCGGTCGGGCTTCCGATGCATTTGCCGGTGCCGTCGTATGTTCCGTCGGAAGTTTTGCACATAAGCTCCGATTTTCCGTCTCCGTCAAAATCGTATACCTGGAATTGTGTATAGTGAGCGCCAGCACGGATATTCTTTCCGAGGTCAATGCGCCAGAGCTGAGTTCCGTCAAGCTTGTAGCAATCAAGGAATACAGTACCTGTATAGCCATCCTTTGAGTTATCCTGTGAATTTGAAGGATCCCATTTAACAATGATTTCATACTGGCCGTCTCCGTCAACATCACCGACTGAGCAGTCATTAGGTGTATAAGTACATGTTGTATCATCCGGCATTGTCTGTGCGTCAGGTTTCTGGAGCGGCAGATCCATATATGCACCGGACTGTCCGGAATTTTTAGTGCCGAGAATTACTGCTGTTTGTGCAAATTCCGTCATTTTTCCGTTTACATAGGTGTCGATGGTAAATGAATCAGTAGCAGCTGCTCCGTCCACAAAATAGTTTGTGGCATCATCTGCTCCGAAATCAGCAACAAATTCGCCGTTTTTGTAGAGCTTGAAGGTTGTATTTGCAGGATCTGTTGCAAGGGTACGCCATGAAACAAGCATGCCGCTTCCGGTATATGCAGCGGTAACTCCTCTGTCAAGGGTCTCCATCTGCCTTCCCACGCCATATATTCCGTAGTTTCCTCCCTGAGAAGAGGATGGAACACCAATGATCGGAGAAATCGGTGTTGACGGACTTGCCTCAGAGTCGGTTTCAGTAACTGATATATAATCGATGTTCGGGGCACCGTTTTCGGAAAGAGAAACTGCTGTGATTCTGTTGACTCCTTTGCTGAGAGGAAGCGTTATAACTGCCTCTGACCATTGCGCCCAGCTTTCAGTAGACGGGAATGAAACTGTTCTGTAAACCATTTCGCTGTTTACTGTTACAGTCATGTCGCGGTTGTCTGTTCCTCCGTTTGCATATCTGAATGTAACAGCGAAGACTCCGTCCTCCTCAGCGTAAATATTCCACGAAACATCAATATTCTTTTCGTTGTCCAGGTTAAGATATGCAGATTCTGTAAAACCTTCATTTGTAGTTTCGGTCACGCCGTTTGTATATTCGCCGTCTATTGCCGCATATCTGATCTCACTGTCTACCTTCTGCTTCAAGAACGTTCCGGTTCCCTTCAGAAGAAAAGTTCTGAAAGGAGCAAAATCATCATCAGAGAAAATATCATCGCCGTTGATATTGCCGGCATGCATTTTGTGCTCCGTACCGTTTCCGCTGATAAGCATGCGTTTGGAGATGATCAGGTCGAACACATTTATTTTGCCGTCATCATTAAGATCGCCGGGAGTAAAAATATCACCGATAATTTTCGACTGTGTTTCTGTTAAAGCTGACACATCAGTATATTTTATCGGAATAAGCTGCCAGTCCTGACAGTTCGCTCCATTGACTTCCCACTGCTGAATATTTGCGCCGCCTGAAGTTTCGGCATTAATGACTTCTACGGCATTTTTGCTTCCGGAGGCTTTGGTAAGTATTTTGAAGCTTCCGTCAGCGTTTGCGGAAAGTTCGTAAAGCTGATTTTCGTCAGCAGTTTTTTCGCGTATGCAGATATTTGCACCAATATCAGCAGAATCAGTGCTCAGCAGATATTTGTCCCCGCCGCCGAGCATTGTATAAATGCTGAAGTATCCGTTATCGTCCGGTACGATCCTCCAGATATTGTATGCCTGACCGGTTTCGGCACCCCACTGCTGAACGTTTGTTCCGTTTGATGCTTTTCCGCCGGCTACATCCATATAGATGCCGCTGTTTACATTCCGTATCATATATGTACCTTCGGGAACAGCAGGTTCAGCAGAAACAAACTGTGCTCCTCCGTAAAGCGCAGACATTGTGCTGAGCATTACGACGGCAGTTAAAAATGCTTTTATTTTCTTCATATCTTTCCTCCCTGTTTATCTTCTTTTATTATAGTCTAATTATACTATGAGTACTGCACATTGTAAATATGTTTTTATATATATGAACTATAATTTAGTGCTTTTTTACAAAAAAATAATGCCTGCCTTTTATTAATAGTTATAGAAAATAATGTTTATGAAATCTTCATCCGCTCTTTTCTTATGCAATACTATAAAAATTACACTTTTTTTTGATTTTGTATTGACCGTGTGAAAATTTTATGGTAAAATAAATATTACAGAGTGCAGTTGAGAGTGTTATCCAGTAAAGAGCATAAATATTTTGCTTGTGTAGCACAGTTGGTAGTGCAGCTCATTCGTAATGAGCAGGTCGCAGGT